>NZ_JBVHTA010000003.1:0-303499 GCF_055566095.1 Streptomyces sp. NPDC027962 | reverse complement strand
CTGGACCCTGACTCCGGCCACACCATGAAGCACGGAGGGTGGCCCCGCCACCGGCGGGACCACCCACACAGCAAGATTTTCAGTGATCTTCTAGGCGCCCTCGCGCAGTGCGTCCAGCTGGTCGAGGAACCACTGCCGCGGCGGCAGCGCGGTCGCCGCCGCCGCCAGGCGCTTGGAGCGCTCGGCCCGTTCGTCGGCGGGCATGGACAGCGCCTCGTGCAGGGCCGCGGCCGTGCCGCTGACGTCGAACGGGTTGACGGTGATCGCCTCGTCGCCGAGCTCCTCGTGGGCGCCGGCCTCCCGCGACAGCACCAGGGCGCAGCCGAGGTCGGTGACGACGGGGATCTCCTTGGCGACCAGGTTCATGCCGTCCCTGATGGGGTTCACCAGCGCCACGTCGGCCATCCGGTACGCGGCCAGCGACCGGGCGAAGTCGTCCTTGACGTGCACGATGACCGGCGTCCAGCTGTCCGTGCCGTACTGGGCGTTGATCTCGTCGGCCAGCCGGGAGACCTCGGCCGTGTAGTCGCGGTAGACCGCGAGATCCTGGCGTGAGGGATAGGCGAGCGCGATGTGCACGACCCGCTCGCGCCACTCGGGGTGCTGCCCCAGCAGCTCCCGGTAGGCCAGCAGCCCCCGGACGATGTTCTTGGACAGTTCGGTGCGGTCGACGCGCACGATCGTCTTGCGGCCTTCCCCGGCCTGCTCGCGCAGGGCGGCCATGCGCTCGTCGACGTCCGGCCGGTTGGCGCGCTCGCGCAGGAAGTCGGCGTCGGCGCCGAGCCCGTGCACCCCGAGCCGGGTCCGCCGGCGGCCGTGGCCGGGCATCCGGTACTCGAAGGCCGGCTCCTGGTCCTTGGGCCACCGGGACGCTCCGTCGTACTGGGACAGCACGGAGGCGGCACAGCTCTGGAACGAGCGCATCCAGCGCTTGGTCAGGAACCCCAGCCGGTCCGCGCCCAGCATCCCCAGCAGCAGCTCCTCCGCGATGTCGGACGGCAGCATCGCGAAGTACTCGGGCGGCGCCCACGGGGTGTGCGAGAAATGCCCGATCCGCAGGTCGGGGCGGAGGTCACGGACCATGCCGGGTACCAGCGCCAGGTGGTAGTCCTGCACCAGGACCACCGCGTCGTCGGCGGCCTCCTCGGCGATCGCTTCGGCGAACGCCAGGTTGCACAGCCGGTACGCGCTCCACTGCCGCCGGAAGTCCCGGTCGAAGGCCGGCTCCAGCGGCGTCTGGTACAGCATGTGGTGGACGAACCACAGTACCGAGTTCGCGATGCCGTTGTACGCGTCGGCGTGGACGGCCGCGTCGATGTCGAGCATCCGTACGCCGGGCTCTCCCACCCCGCGCCGTACCGCCTCCCGGTCGCCCTCGCTCAGCGCCGAACACACCCACAGCGATTGCGCGTCGGAGCCGACGGCCGACAGGCCGGAGACGAGGCCTCCACCGCCACGGCGGGCGTCGAGCCCTCCGTCCTCGGTCAGTGTGTACGAGACAGGGCCGCGGTTGGACGCGACGAGGATCTGTGCTGCGTCGGAGACCATGTGCCGAAACCTAGCCCGTACCGCCGGGCCTCAAACGTGTGGTTTCGGGCGGGCTGCGGGCCGGGCTGCGCTCGGTCCGGGCCCGGTGCGGGGGCGGGCGTCCCGTGGCTGCGCGTACCCGCCGCGGGTGGCCGGCGTCCGGTGCCCGCACACCCCCTTCGCGGGCCGGGCCCGGGCACAGGTCAGTGGTCGCGGCGCCGGCCGCGGGTGGCCGCCACCGCGACGATGCCCGCCGCGGTGAGGCTCAGGGCGACGCCGCCGAGCAGCCACAGCTGTTCCGCCGTACCACCGGTGCGAGCCATCTCCACCTGCTGTTCGCGGGGCGTGTCCTGCTCCGCCGGGGTCGCCGACGCCGGGATCGCGGCGGCCGGCAGTGCCGTCGCCGGGGCGGCCGGGCCGAGCGCCGCGGCGGCGGTGACCGCCAGCGTGCCGATGAGCCGGGTCAGCCGCTCACGGTCTCCGGAGGGCGCGGCCCTGCGGTGCCTGCCGCGCGCCGGTACAAGAAATCCGATGAGTCCCATACATCGGAAATGTAGGCAAAATGATTGGCGGTTCCTGGTTATGCCGCGCGACGCGCCGCGTACTCACCGATCTCGAGCATCGGCGGACGCTCCTCGGTGTCCACCCGGTAGGTCCGCGGCGCGAAGCCGTCGTCGACCCGCTCGAACTGGGTGATCGACGGGCGCACCAAGTGGGGGCGGGACAGCCGTAGTTGGGCGGTGCGGTAGATCGTCGCAGCCATCCTGCCGAGCGCCTGCCCGTCCTGGTGGCGGTGCTTGCGGGTGCCGACGTCGACCTGCGCGAGGGCGTCCAGGCCGACCAGGTTCAGCGAGTCGACCAGCAGGCCGAGCTCCACGCCGTAACCGACGGGGAAGCGCAGCTGCTCCAGCAGCGAGCGCCGTGCCGCGTACTCGCCGCCCAGCGGCTGGACGAAGCCGGCGAGCTGCGGCCAGTGCAGATTGAGCAGCGGGCGGGCCACCAGCTCGGTCACCCGGCCGCCCTGGGCCGGTGTCCCGTCGGGGCCGGGCGCGGCACCCCCGCCCAGCGGGCGGTCGTACATCGCCTTGACGAACTGCACCTCGGGCTCGGTCAGCAGCGGACCGAGGATGCCGGAGACGAAGTCGGAGGAGAAGTCGCGCAGATCCGCGTCGACGAAGCAGACGATGTCACCGCTGGTCACCAGGAGTGACCGCCACAGTACCTCTCCCTTGCCGGCCACGGCGGGCAGTCGCGGCAGTATCGAGTCCCGGTGCACCACTCGCGCCCCGGCTGCGGCGGCCACCTCGGAGGTGCGGTCGCTCGAGGCCGAGTCGATCACCACCAGATCATCGACGAGCGGGACGGCCTCCATCAGCTCCCGGCGGATGATCGCGACGATGTCCCCGACCGTCTCTTCCTCGTTCAGCGCGGGAAGCACGACACTGACCGTCGACCCCTGCCCGACCTTGGCGGACATCAGCCGGTCGAGCGAGCGATCGGATGCGGACCAGGAGCGCCGGCTCAACCAGCGCGCCACCTCATCGAGCACGTCGCGTCTCCCTTGGCAGCAGGTCGTGTGATCCATCTCGCGGGTCGGACGACTATCTCAACCGTCCGGGGCTTCGGTTACAGTCTTGAGCAACGCGAACGACCCCCGCATCTCGGGGGTCCGAGCACACAAATGCCCGGACCGCACGTCCGGTGCCATACCGCTCATCCAGAGGGGCAGAGGGAACGGCCCGTTGAAGCCCCGGCAACCCTCCCGCCGACCGCGAGGTCACGGTGGGGAAGGTGCCAATTCCGTCTTGTGGCGAAGTGCGTCACGAGGAAGATGAGGAGAAAGGGCCTCGACATCATGGCTGCGCAGACTGTCGCCAGCACCCCCGCCACCACGCCGGTGGATCTCGGACCCGCCGCCGCACTCTCGTGCCGCGAATGCGGACAGCGCTTCGAACTCGGCCCCATCTTCGCCTGCGCCGAGTGTTTCGGGCCGCTCGAAGTCGCCTACGACCTGCCGAGCGGCGACGTCGAGAAGCTCCGCGCCCAGATCGAGGCGGGCCCCGCCAACATCTGGCGCTACGCCCCCCTGCTGCCCGTCCCCGCCGACGTGGCCGACAAGCCGAACCTGAACCCGGGCTGGACCAAGCTCGTCAAGGCCGACAACCTCGCCCGCGAACTGGGCGTCACCGGCGGACTGTTCATCAAGGACGACTCCGGCAACCCGACGCACTCCTTCAAGGACCGCGTCGTCGCCCAGGCCATCGAGGCCGCTCGCGCCTTCGGCTTCACCACCCTGTCCTGCTCATCCACCGGCAATCTCGCCGGTGCGGTCGGCGCCGCCGCCGCGCGGGCCGGCTTCCGCTCCTGCGTGTTCATCCCGCACGACCTCGAGCAGGGCAAGGTCGTCATGGCCGCGGTGTACGGCGGCGAGCTCGTCGGCATCGAGGGCAACTACGACGACGTGAACCGCTTCTGCTCGGAGCTCATCGGCGACCCGCTGGGCGAGGGCTGGGGCTTCGTCAACGTCAATCTGCGCCCGTACTACGCGGAGGGCTCCAAGACCCTCGCGTACGAGATCTGCGAGCAGCTCGGGTGGCGGCTGCCCGACCAGCTCGTCGTCCCGATCGCGTCCGGCTCCCAGCTGACGAAGATCGACAAGGGCCTGCAGGAGCTCATCAGGCTCGGACTCGTCGAGGACAAGCCGTACAAGATCTTCGGCGCCCAGGCCGAGGGCTGCTCGCCGGTGTCCACGGCCTTCAAGGCCGGGCACGACGTCGTACGCCCGCAGAAGCCGAACACCATCGCCAAGTCGCTCGCCATCGGCAACCCGGCCGACGGACCGTACGTGCTGGACATCGCGCGCCGCACGGGCGGCGCGGTCGAGGACGTCGACGACGAGCAGGTCGTCGACGCGATCAAGCTGCTGGCCCGCACCGAGGGCATTTTCGCCGAGACGGCGGGTGGCGTGACCGTGGGTGTGACGAAGAAGCTGATCGAGGCGGGCGTGCTCGACCCGGCGCTCACCACCGTCGTCCTCAACACCGGTGACGGCCTCAAGACCCTCGACGCGGTCGCGGAGACCTCGCAGGCGACCGCCGTCATCCGCCCGAGCCTGGACGCGTTCCGCGACGCGGGCCTGGCCGCCCACTGAATCCGCAACCCGCCGTACTCCGCCGAGAGGTGACGAACATGAGCGTCAACGTCCGCATCCCCACCATTCTCCGTACGTACACGGGCGGCCAGGCCGAGGTCCCGGCGGAGGGCGCGACCCTCGCCGAGGTCATCGCGGACCTGGAGAAGAACCACACCGGCATCGCTGCCCGCGTGCTGGACGACCAGGGCAAGCTGCGCCGCTTCGTCAACGTCTACGTGAACGACGACGACGTCCGTTTCGAGCAGGGTCTGGAGACGGCCACGCCGGACGGCGCGGGCGTGTCGATCATTCCGGCGGTCGCCGGCGGCTGATGAAGGCGGCTGACGAAAACGTGGTCGGACGACCGAGTCAACCCCAGAGATTTACCCGCAGTTACTGAAATTGCCCCCTCCGCGAGAGAAGCGGAGGGGGCAATTCTGCATGGTTGAGCGCGATAGGGTCTGGGAAGCCCCCTCCGCCGGCCGCTCGAGAATGCCTTCAAGTTCCGCAAGAATGCAGCCAAAGTGTGCGATCGAATTGCCTCTTAGGCGTCGTTTGCCGGGCCCGACTTGCCCCTGAATTACATGAATTCACATGAATCAGCCGATCGGTCCTGCCCAGATTTCTCGTCCGATTGACCTGTTGCAGAGGGCAGTTGGGCGGATACATTCAGCCGCGGTCGACGCGTTCCGGCGCACACCCCTCCTGCTGGGGTGGAGGTCTGACCCAGGTCCGCGAAGTGCGGTCCTGCGCAAGGGCCAGTAATAGGGGAGTTAGGCATGGCTCAGGGCACCGTCAAGTGGTTCAACGCGGAGAAGGGGTACGGCTTCATCGCGGTCGACGGTGGTGCGGATGTTTTCGTCCACTACAGTGCGATCCAGATGGACGGGTACCGCACCCTTGAAGAGGGTCAGCGGGTCGAATTCGAGATCTCGCAGGGCCAGAAGGGTCCGCAGGCGGACATGGTCAAGCTCGCCGTCTGATCTGTTCCAGGCGCGATCGGCCACCGACGCACTCACGCACGAGGGGCCCGCATCCCGGTCAACGGGAGGCGGGCCCCTCGTCCGTGTGCGCGCAACGCCCGGGCGCGTCCGCATCCTCGAGGTCGCTTGCACTCTCGGGGGTCGAGTGCTAATCATTGGCGTTAGCACTCTCCCAGTGAGAGTGACAGAACTTGGATCGGGTCGGTGAGGTCCGCACGCCTGGTGGGGCAAGGAACCACAGGGCAGGCAGGCCGTCCGTCGCGGGCGCCGAATGCGATCCGAAGCAATCCACCCCAGTCCGGGAGGACCACTTCACATGGCCAAGATCATCGCGTTCGACGAGGAGGCACGGCGCGGTCTCGAGCGCGGGATGAACCAGCTCGCCGACGCCGTCAAGGTCACCCTTGGCCCCAAGGGCCGGAACGTCGTCCTCGAGAAGAAGTGGGGCGCCCCCACGATCACCAACGATGGTGTTTCCATCGCCAAGGAGATCGAGCTCGAGGACCCGTACGAGAAGATCGGCGCCGAGCTGGTCAAGGAAGTCGCCAAGAAGACGGACGACGTCGCCGGTGACGGTACGACCACCGCGACCGTCCTCGCCCAGGCGCTCGTCCGCGAGGGCCTGCGCAACGTGGCCGCCGGCGCCAACCCGATGGCCCTGAAGCGCGGCATCGAGAAGGCCGTCGAGGCCGTCTCCGGTGCCCTGCTCGAGCAGGCCAAGGACGTGGAGACCAAGGAGCAGATCGCCTCCACCGCCTCCATCTCCGCCGCCGACACCCAGATCGGCGAGCTCATCGCCGAGGCCATGGACAAGGTCGGCAAGGAAGGCGTCATCACCGTCGAGGAGTCCCAGACCTTCGGTCTGGAGCTGGAGCTCACCGAGGGTATGCGCTTCGACAAGGGCTACATCTCGGCGTACTTCGCCACCGACATGGAGCGTATGGAGGCGTCCCTGGACGACCCGTACATCCTGATCGTCAACTCCAAGGTCGGCAACGTGAAGGACCTCCTTCCGCTGCTGGAGAAGGTCATGCAGTCCGGCAAGCCGCTGCTGATCATCGCCGAGGACGTCGAGGGCGAGGCCCTGTCCACGCTCGTCGTGAACAAGATCCGCGGCACCTTCAAGTCCGTCGCCGTCAAGGCCCCGGGCTTCGGCGACCGCCGCAAGGCCATGCTCAACGACATCGCCATCCTCACGGGCGGCACGGTCATCTCCGAGGAGGTCGGCCTCAAGCTCGAGAACGCCGGCGTGGACCTGCTGGGCCGCGCCCGCAAGGTCGTCATCACCAAGGACGAGACCACGATCGTCGACGGTGCCGGTGACAGCGAGCAGGTCGCCGGTCGCGTCAACCAGATCCGCGCCGAGATCGAGAACAGCGACTCGGACTACGACCGCGAGAAGCTCCAGGAGCGCCTCGCGAAGCTGGCCGGCGGCGTGGCCGTCATCAAGGCCGGCGCCGCGACCGAGGTCGAACTCAAGGAGCGCAAGCACCGCATCGAGGACGCCGTTCGCAACGCGAAGGCGGCCGTCGAGGAGGGCATCGTCGCCGGTGGTGGCGTGGCCCTGCTCCAGGCCTCCTCGGTCTTCGAGAAGCTCGATCTCTCGGGTGACGAGGCGACCGGCGCCAACGCCGTGAAGCTCGCGCTCGAGGCCCCGCTCAAGCAGATCGCCGTCAACGGTGGTCTCGAGGGTGGCGTCATCGTCGAGAAGGTGCGCAACCTGCCCGTCGGCCACGGCCTCAACGCCGCGACCGGCGAGTACGTCGACATGATCGCCGAAGGCATCATCGACCCCGCGAAGGTGACCCGCTCTGCCCTGCAGAACGCGGCCTCCATCGCGGCGCTGTTCCTCACCACCGAGGCCGTCATCGCCGACAAGCCGGAGAAGGCCGCCGCGCCTGCCGGTGGCGGCATGCCGGGCGGTGACATGGACTTCTGATCGACCGACAGGTTGATCAACCGTCCTTGACCGAGGGCGGCACCCCACTCCCAGGGGGTGCCGCCCTCGGGCGTCGCTCCGTGCGCTTCGTGCGGGAGAAACCGGCACATAATGTGAGATGCCGCACGGCCGAGATGTCTTTTCAGGGGGGCGGGGCCCTGGTTAGCTTCCGAAAGCTTTGAACGGAAGAAGTGCTTCCGCGGCCGAGGCCCTCAGCAGTACGCGACCCGTACGCAGCGGCCCGAGCCGAGCCCCGACTCACAAAGACCCGGGACGCACCACATCATGAGCACGCTCAACACCTGGATCGTCGACATCAACGATGTCTTCTGGACCTACCTGCTGATCCCGCTGGTGGCCGTGGCCGGCCTCTGGTTCACCTTCCGCTCCAGGGCGGTCCAGCTGCGGATGCTCCCGGACATGTTCCGGGTCTTCAAGGACAAGTCGGGGGACGGCGTCTCCCCCTTCGGCGCGTTCACCATCTCGGCCGCCGCCCGGATCGGCACCGGCAACATCGCCGGTGTGGCCACCGCCATCACCATGGGCGGACCCGGCGCGGTCTTCTGGATGTGGATGATGGCCCTCATCGGCGGCGCCTCCGCGTTCGTCGAGTCCACCCTCGCCCAGCTGTACAAGGCGCGCGGCAAGGAGCCCGGCACCTACCGCGGCGGCCCGGCGTACTACATGGAGCGCGCTCTCGGAAAGCGCTGGCTCGGTGTGCTGTTCGCCGTGCTCATCACCCTGACCTTCGGATTCGTCCTCACCGCGGTGCAGTCCAACACCATCACGGTGGCCGTCGACGGTTCCATGGGCGGCACGGACTCCGGCTGGTTCGCCCCGGTGCTCGGTATCGTGCTGGCCGTGCTGCTCGCGCTGGCCGTGTTCTTCGGCGTGAAGCGCCTCGCCGCGGTCACCAAGGTGCTCATCCCGGTGATGGCGGGTGTCTATCTGCTGCTCGGCCTCGTGGTCGTCCTCTTCAACATCACCGCGATCCCCGGCATGGTCGCCGACATCGTCGGCGGCGCGTTCGGCTTCCGCGAGGTCGCGGGCGGCGCGGTCGGCACGGCGATCCTTCAGGGCGTTCGCCGCGGCATGTTCTCCAACGAGGCCGGCATGGGCTCGGCCCCCAACGCCGCCGCCTCCGCGGAGACCAGTCACCCGGTCAAGCAGGGCCTGGTGCAGACCCTCGGCGTCTACTTCGACACGCTGGTCGTCTGCAGCATGACCGCGTTCATCATCCTCAGCGCCAACCCGACCCTCGGCGAGCGCGGCGGCGCGGACGTCACCCAGACCGCGCTCAACGTGGCCCTCGGCGACTGGGCGGGGCACATCCTCACGCTGGTGGTCTTCATGGTCGCCTTCAGCTCCATGATCGGTAACTACTACTACGGCGAGTCCAACATCCGCTTCATCACCGGCAGCTCGTCCGCCATGACCGGCTACCGGGCGGCCGTCCTGGCCTGCGCCGTACTCGGAGCGATGGGTTCGGTGAGCGTCGTGTGGAGCCTCGCGGACATCACGATGGGCGCGATGGTCCTGGTCAACCTGATCGCGATCCTGCCGCTGTCGGTGATCGCCTTCCGGCTGATGGACGACTACACGGCCCAGCGCCGCGCCGGCCTGGACCCCGTCTTCACCCGGGACCGCGTGCCCGGTCTGAAGGGCGTGGAGTGCTGGGAGCCGGCCGGCACGGACGCCGACGGCGAGCAGCAGCTCACCACGGCGCACGGCGGGCGGTGACACGGACCTCTGATCCTTTCAGGATCGGGACCTGTCCGCAGGACCGAGGGCGGTACCCCGTTCACTGGGGTGCCGCCCTCGGGCGTTCCCGAGCTCCGGACCGGGGCGGCTCGGGGCGGACACCGGCACCACACCGTCGTGGACGACTGCCCGGTGGCCGGCGACCGTGCCGTGGCGCCGGCCGACCTGGCCGGCGCCGGGATCGACCCGGCTCATCCGGAGCGCCGTCCCCGCGGACAGCGCTCCGGCGACGGCGCCTACCGCGCCCACGACAACGACTGTGGCGACGCGACCGTCACCCGCTTCCTGCTGACCGGCGAACGCCCGGAGCGCGACCGCTACTGCGCCTCCTGACCGGCCGGCGCGGTCGCCGGACGCCGTGAGCGGCCCAGGGCGGCCGCCACCAGCAGGTACGGCAGGCCCAGCAGGGCGAAGACGGCACCGTGCGAGGCGTGCGGGGACAGGGCCGCGTACGCGCCGTAGGCCAGCAGGGAGGCGATGTTGGTGCCCAGGCCGGTCAGCGAGGTGACGGTGGCCCTGCTCGGGCCGGTGATCGCCGACTGGAGGCGTACGTCGGCCAGCACGTCCGCGAGCTGAAAGACGCCGAACGCGACGCCGAGCAGCGCGAATCCGGCGGGCGTGCCGGACAGTGAGCCCAGGGCGAGCGCGATGGTGGCCACCGCGACCAGCGTGCCGACCGTACGGTCGGTGAGTCGTTCGCCCGGCCCCACCAGCAGCGAGCCGAGCGTCACGCCCACCCACACCACCAGCACGAGCAGGGGGACGGTCCCGGTCGCGACGCCCGTGGAAGCGGCGAGAAGTGGCACGTACTCGTCCAGCACCCCCCAGATCGACGTGATCACGACGGCGAGGGTCATCGTCCGCCGGACGGTTCGACTGCTGCGCACCTCGGTGATGCCGGAGCGCAACGTCGCGATGCAGCCGGGCCGTTCAACCTTCTCACGGTGGACGGCGGCGCGGTGTTCGGGGAGTGTCGCGCCGACCGCCGCGCACAGCAGACAGGTGCCGACGCTGGCGCCCCACACCAGGGTCTGACCGCCGAAGGCGAGCGCGGGCGCAGCGGCTGCGGTGGCGGCGGCCGTCGCCGCCATGCCGACCGCTGCGGCCCCGCCCATGATCTGCCCGTACCGGTCTGCGGCGCCGAGCCGTTCGAGTTCGTCGTGCACGAGGGCTTCCGTCGAGCCGGACCGCAGGGAGCCCCCGACGGCCCAGAGTGTGAAGCCGGTGGCGTAGGTGAGGTACGAGGGCGTCAGTGCCCACAGGGCGAAGCCGACGGCCGTCAGCAACGGACCGGCGACCATCATGACGCGGCGGGACACGACGTCGGCCCATACGCCGGACGGCACTTCCACCACGAGGCCGGCGATGCACCAGATGGCGAAGAGCGAGGAGATCTCGGCAGTGGTCAGGCCGTTCTCGGCGAACAGCAGGGCGTAGAGCGGGTAGAGGAGGACAAAGTCCTCAAGTCCCACGTAGGCGTACAGTTTTCGCCGCAGACTGCGGACGCGGGGGTCGGCCGGGCACGACAAAAGGGCGAGCATGCGTGTGGTCCTTCGGAGGAACGGACGGGGGACGCCGGGTGCTCACCCGTGGCGGCGGCCCGCGACAGCCCGTTCCTGGACCCGCTGCGGTGGATCAATGTCGTCGTCGGCTCATGCGTCCGATTTTACGCTCGGGGGTGGGCCTTGGGCTTCTCGATTTCGTGGGCGACGCAGGCGGCCGCGCAGCCGGGGCGGTGACGGCTGCGGCAGGCCGCGCCCGCTGGGCAGCGAGCAGTGCTGCCCGGGTCCCGGCCCGCTGCTGATCCACCCGCCGCTCGTGGACGCCGTGCCGTGCCTCTGCGGCACTCCCACGCGATGGCGTCTCGACGGTCCTGCCGAGGGGCCGCTGAGCATCGTGAGCCCCGGCCGGGCAGAGTGCGTACAGCCGTCCGGCGGGCCGGGCTTCCGTATGCAGTTGGGCCACTGCGAGGGGCCCCGTGGTTCGTCCTCGAGCCCATCGTCTGACGGTCTGACAGGACCCGGGCGACGGTCGTGCGCGGTGGTCAACCGCCGTCCTCGGCAGGTTGGTTCGACTTTCTGGAATGATCGGCGGACCACTCCGGGAAGGACGCAGGCGTGACATTCGGGGGACAGAATCCGTACCGCCCGGCTGGGCAACCATACGGGGGTGTCCCTCCGCACCCGGGCGTGCCTCCGCAGCCGGGCCCGCCGCCGTATCCGCCGTACTCGCCCTACGGTCCACCCCCGTACCCCGGCCCCGCACCGTATCCGCCGTACGGTCCGCCCCTGTCGTTGTGGCAGCAGCTCCGGCAGGACGAATGGCCGCCGCTGAGCGAGGTGTTGCGGCGCATGCGCCGGATGCCCGGCTGCCTGTGGGTGGTGGGCCTGCTGTGCGTATGGCCCGCGTTGCTGGTGCTGGTGGGCTATCCGACAGCCCGATCCGCCCGTCGGCAGGCGCGGCTGCGGTTTCCCGCGCACAGCATCCGCCGGTTCCACGACCCCGACGTGTGGCGCGTGCAGAAGACGAGGGCATGGGCGGCCCTGGTGGCGTCCTTCCTGATCCTCGCCGCGTACGGCACGGCGGCGGACTGGGAGGAGGTGCAGAACCAGTACCTGTTCCGCCTGGTGATCACCCCGTGGCTGCTGCTGCTCACCGCGCCCGTCGTGCTCGTCGTCCTCTTCCGGCTCGCGCCGCCGGCCGCGCGACCGGGGATGCGCACCCGCCTGCGGCCCGCGGTCCGCTCGGTGCTCTGGTACTTCGGCGCGTTCACGTCGGTGCCGCTGCTTTTCGCGGGCGTGATGCTGCTGAGCCGGACGTATCAGGGCAGCGCCGTCGGCTCGTTCATCACCCTCGCGCTGCTGCTTCCGGTCATGTGGGTGCTGTTCTTCGTCGTGTTCGCGTCGACGACCGCGATCCGCACCGCCTTCAACACGGCCGATGTGCACGCGGCGCTGCCGGCTCTGCTCACCGGGGTCCTGGTGTGGGAGCTGGCGGCCATCAACCTGGCGACGGCCGGGATGCCGCCGGGCCCGCCGCTCGTCCAGTTCCTCGCCGTCCTCGGCGGCCCGGCGTCGGTGACGGCGGTCGCCTGGTGGGAGATCACGCGGCTGCGTACGCGTTACGGGGTGACACTGCGCGGTTGAGAGACCTGACGGGGGTGCCGCCCTGCGTGCGCTAGTCGCGTGTGAACGTGCCGAGCCCCGTCTTGTCGAGGCTTTCCACACGGACCTTCGAGGCCTTGCCGGCCGAGTCGACGGTGAAGGTGACGCCGGTCCGGCCGACCGCGTTCTCGCCCACCGTGGTGAAGCTGAAGGTGTTCCCGTCGTAGTGCGTGAGCGGGAACCGCAGGGGTTTCGGACCCAGTTGGACGGTGAGCCGGCCGTCGGCCGCGGCGGTGACCGTGAGCGGACCGTAGTAGTCGTTGCGGTAGGTCCCCGTGTACGTGTCGTCGGGCTGCGCCTCGGCCGCGTCGGCCGGCGGCCTGGCGTAGTCGGTGGGGGAGCGGGCCTCCTGCTCCTCCTGTTCGTAGACCTCGCCGATCCTGGTCAGCCAGTCGCCCGTCGGCTTGCCGTACTGGGCCGTGTCGTAGAAGTTGAAAGCGATGGCGTCCGCGAGGCCCACCGGCTCCCCGTTGGTGAGGACGACGATGCCCAGCTGTTCGCTCGGCAGCATGCTGACGTTGGTGTTGGCGCCGAGGGCGAACGCGCCGGAGTGGCTGAGCCGGAGCCTGCCCTGGTCGTCGTAGCCCACGTTCCACCCGAGGCCGTAGAAGCCGGCGCGGCCCGAGGGGGTGGCGGGGGGCTGGGAGACGATCTCGGGGAGGTGGGTGCGGGTGAGCGGGGCCGTGGGGATGATCTGGTCGTCGCCGAGTTTGCCGCCCGCCAGTTGCAGCCGCATCCAGCGGGTCATGTCGCGGGCCGTCGAGCTGACCCCGCCGGCGGGGGCCTGGGCGTCGGCGTCGCGTACGTACTTCGGCTCCCAGGCACCGTCCGCCTTGACGTGTGTGACCGCCTTGTTGCCCGACTTCTCGTAGTCGGCGAAGCGGGAGCTCGTTGCGTTCATGCCGGCCGGTGAGTAGAGCGTGTCCTCTGCCAGCTTCTCCCAGGTGGTGCCCTTGGCGTTGGCCACGGCCTCGGAGGCGGCCGTGACGCCGAAGTTGGTGTACGCGTACGAGGCACGGAAGGGGGCGAGGGGCTCGTAGCGCAAGTGCGAGAGCACGTAGTCCCGGTCGTAACCGAGGTCCTCGAGCAGATCACCCGCGTGGTCGGGCAGCCCGCTGCGGTGCGAGAACAGGTCGGCGACGGTGACGTGTTCGGTCACCCACCGGTCCCCCAGCGCGAAGCCGGGGAGGTGTCCGGCCACGGGATCGTCCCAGGCGATCGCCTTGTCGCCGACCGCTCCGGCGACGACGGTCGAGGCCAGCGGCTTCGACAGCGACGCGAGCTGGAACACGGTGTCCGGCGTGACGGCGCCGGGCTTGCCGGTCTCCCGTTCGCCGAAGCCCTTGATGTGGACGACCCGGTCCTTGTGGACGACCGCCACGGCGACGCCCGGCACGCCGGTCCGCTTCATGCCGTCGCGGACGATGCCGTCGAGCCGGGCGACCGCGTCGTTCACCTGCACGTCGGTCAGCTGGGGCGGTGGTGGTGGGGGCCCTGCCGCGTCGGCGGCCGTGACACAGGTCGCCGCCAGCAGGGAAGCCAGGGCCGCTGCGGTGAGCGCCCGGCTCCTGCGGTGTCCCGACCTCCGTTCGACACCCATGCGCTCCATTCAACGCCGGGACAGGGCCTGTGTCGCGCGCTGAGGATCGGTGCTGGTCACGGGGTCACCAGGTCGCGGGGCCGTCGGTGGGCTCGTCCCTGGGCCTGCCCGGGGCCACGGCTGCGACGTGGCGGGACGGGCGGAGCCGGACCTGATGCGGTGGATCAATGTCGTCGTCGGCTCATGCGGCCGAGGCTACGCCTGGGTGTAGTCCTTGAGCTTCGCCGTTTCGAGGGTGATGTTGACGGGGGAGGGGAGGCGGACGGTGTCGCCGTAGAAGTAGGTCCGCACCAGCCGGTAGATGCCCTCCTCCGGCTCGCTGTGGACGACGAGGGTGTCGGAGTCGCGGTCGATGAGAAGGTAGACGGGGATACTCGCCGCTGCGTAGCCGTCGCGCTTGTCGACGCGGTCGCGGCGGCCGGTGTCGGAGTCGTATGAGGTGACCTCGACGGTCATGAGGACGCCGTCCGGATCTGCCCACTCGCCCGGCTGAGTGATGAAATGGTCTATTGGGGCGAGCGCACCGTCCGCCCTGGCACGGCCTGCCCGGTACGTCTTCACCGTCAGGCCCTGTTCCGGATAGAGCGCCAGCTCAGGGCGCTGCTGCATGCACTGCCGCAGCAACCACATGACGATGGCTCCGTGAGGCATGTCCGGCACGGGCTTGACCTCTAGCTTTCCGTTAATGAGTTCGAGCCGCACCGTCTCCGGGGCCTTCCTCGCCAGTTCCTCGAAGTCCTCGACGGAGATCGGGCCGGGCTTGACCACCAGCCGTCCGTTGACGATCCCGAGCTTGACGCCCTCAGGGGCGTTGTCTGCCAGTTCCTCGAAGTCCTCGACGGAGATCTCGGGGTTGTCGGCGCTGATGCGGGTCATGGCGTCGCCTCCTCCCCTCCATCGTGCCCCGTGGCGGGGCCGGGTGAGCGGCACTGTCATGTCTGTGTCCTTGTCGTCTCGGGCTTGCGGGTCGCCGCCGCGCGGGCCTCGGCGGCGTGGGCGCGGACGCGGGCGGCGGGGAGAGCCGGTGGTGCGGGCGGCGCCGCCCCGCGGCAGCGGGCGCAGGCACCGTCCACGAGGGCGTGGGACGGCCCCGGCGCGCCGCACTTGCCGCATTCGAGGACGCGGATCGGCGGCGGGACACGGACGGGCTCCGGCGGGAGCTTGTCGGTCAGGCGGCGGCGGGCGAGGGCGGCGGGGGCGTGTACGGGGGACGGCAGCCCGGCCGTCAGCGCATGCGTGATCCGGCGGGCGTCCGAACCGCGCGCGAACCACTCCTCCACCAGCGGCGCGAGCGCTTCGCACTCGGCGTGGGACAGGGACATCATGGGCTGTTCCCGGCCCAGGGCCGCCAGCAGGATGTACGCCCGCGAGCGGGTCGGCCGGCGTTTCTCGACCGGCACGTCCCCGCGCTGGAACGCCGCCCACCAGGCGTCGTCGCGCGCGGTGCGGGACCACCAGGTGCGGGTCACCCACAGGAGCGATCCCGCCTCGCTCTCCACCAGTTCGAGGCCGCGCCGCAGATGCCCGGCCTCGATGAGGCGGTTCAGGACGCGGGCGGTGGCGTACTGGCCGTAGGTGGTGTGCTTGGCCAGCGTCTTCACGGAGATGTCGCTGTTCTCGGGGAGCCTGTCGATGTACGCCGCGAGGGGCCGGTCACGCTTCGGGAGGTGGTCGAAGTCGTGGTCCGTGCGGGGGCGTTGGTCGGGCGCGGGGCGCTTGCCGTAGCCGGGGTTGGCGAGGGGGTGCGGGGCAGCACTAAGCTGGCAGTCAGCCATGGATCGAGTCTCTTTCGATCGTGATGGTCAGACCCCCGCAGGTGTTCCAGCACCTGGCGGGGGTTGTTCGTTTATCGGAACGCTAGAGCGTGATGACGCTGCGTGGCAAGTCGGTCGCGTGATGTCAACTCGACAGGGCGGGTGGGTGGGTGGGTTGCAACAGGACCCACCCCCCACATCACTGTGAAGAGCGCTCGAATCTCGGGACTTGAGCTCCGGGACCGCTGCCTCAGCCCTGCCTCAGCCCTGCTTGAGGTCCGCGACGAAGGCCGACCAGGCGGCGGCGGGGAACGCGAGGTGCGGGCCGTCGGGGTCCTTGGAGTCGCGGACGGGGACGACGCCGGGGTGGCCGTCCGCGACTTCGAGGCAGTTACCGCCGCTGCCGTCGCTGTAGGTGGACTTGCGCCAGGTGGCGACCTCCAGGCAGTCGCCACCGTCGCCGCCGCTGTAGCTGGACTTGTGCCAGAGGGCCGTTGTCAGGTCGTACTCATGGCTGCTCGTCTTCATGCGCGTAATCCTCCGCCACTGACTCGATCAGGGCCAAGGACGATTCCGGCGACAGTGCGCTGGCCCCGACGAGATCGTAGGCGAGCTGGTGGCGGGTGACCGTGGCCGGATCGTCCTCCAACTGTCCGGTGCCAGGGCCTTCGAGATAGGCGAGCGGGGGAGCGTCCGGGAAGGACATCAGTTTGAGCGCGCCGCCCATCGACGCGTGCGCGCCCGCCGCGAACGGCAGCACTTGCACGATGATCCGGTGTCGGCGTGCCAGGTCCGCCACATGGCGCAGCGCCTCCGCCATCACCGCCGGGCTGCCCACCTCCCGCCGCAGCACTGCCTCGTCGAACACCGCCCACAACAACGGCGTTGTTGGATCGGTCAGCAGTCGCGCGCGGTCGAGCCTCGCCTCCACCAGCTCGTCGATCACTTCCTGGGGAGCCGTCGGGTGGTACGCGCGGAACACGGCCCGTGCGTACGCCTCCGTCTGGAGCAGGCCGGGGATCAGGAGCGGCGCGTACTCCTTGATGGTCTCCGCCGCCGCTTCCGCCTCCGCCGCCTCGGCGAAGTGGTCCGGGTAGCGGGACTTGTTGGACACCTCACAGTTGCGGGTGAAGAAGTCGTCCGTGCCCAGGACCTCGTCCAGGCGGGCCGCGTGCTCGGGGAGGATGCGGCGCGTGCCGGCCTCCATCTGGCCGATGTACGAGCCGCTGACGAACAGAGGCTCGCCCAACTCGTCCTGTGTGAGACCGGCCTTTATGCGGGCGTGGCGCAGCTCCGCGCCGAGCAGGGCGCGTGGTGAAGTCGACGGGTCGAGGTCCTTGGGTCCGGGCATGGGGCAACTCCCTGATCGACAGGTCGCGTTGTTGGGCCGCCGTCCCTTCCCAGGCTAGCCAGCATCCGTGCACGCTGGGTGAGGAATCGGAACACTGCGTACTGGAGGTGCGGAGGGCATGACGGTGGTGCGATCGGCCGAGCGGCTGCGGGCGGCCGAAGAGGTGGTGGACCGGCTCAAGTCGGGGCTGGACGTGGTGGCGGTGACGCTGCCTTCGCTGCGGGTCGATGTGGTGTCGCTGGCGAGCGAGGCGCCGTATCCGCTGGTCGAACTGGGGCGCTGCAACCTGGACACGGCGCTGCGGCTGGCGGCCGTGCTGCAAGGGCTGGAGAAGTGAGCGCGCCGGGCGACGGCGGGTACGTCGTCGACGTCCGGGACGGGCGGGTCGGGACCGTGATGGGGCAGGTCGGCACGTATGTGCAACTGCGGCCGCCGGGCGGTGGCCTGGAGTGGGACTGCCCGCCCGGGGACGTACGGCCGGCGACGCCGGGGGAGGTGCTGCGGGCACGCGTGCGGGAGGTGAACGCGCAGGCACGGCTGCCCTGACGGGTCCTGCGGAGTGCCCGGCCGTCCGGCGGCGGACGGCTCGCAGGTTCTCGTGACCAGGATCGTGTCGGCCATTGCCCGGCCCGCGGCGTGGAAGTGTTCTTCAAGGTGCTGCCCGCCGAGGCCCCCTGAGCGTGGGCCCTCAACGGCTACTTACGGCCAAGTGCCGGTGGAGCGACGGCATTGGCGAGGCGGACGGGGGGAAGGCCCTCCCCCGACGGGCCGGATACGGCTCGCCGCGCGGACGGAAGCAGGGGGAGCGACATGTCATTGACAAGAGGACGCGGCGGGCCATGGGCTCTGGCCGCGTCCGTGCTGACGCTCGGGTTGTTACTGGGCACGGGCGGCGGCCCCGCGGAGGCGTCCGCCGGGACGCGGACGCAGCCGGCGGCCCGCGCCCAGAAGCTCACGGCTGAGAGGGAGCGCGAACCCGCGCCGTCCGGCGCATCGATGACACGGATCGAAGGCGACTGGTACCGCGACCCCATCGGTCACCGGTCGTACGTGCACCGGCAGGCGGTGTGGGGCCACCGGTCGCAGCTCGAGGGTGGCAAGAACCGGCAGCGGATCGACGGGTCGCGGAACGTCGCGATCGGGTTCGTGGACATCACGGGCCTCGATGACGTGGACACCCGGGGCCTGGAGGTGGTGGAGACCGCCGCGCTGAAACACGACGACCCGGCGCTGTACGAGCAGTTACGTATGGGCGAGCGCCCCGAGATCAAGAAGTTCGTCGTCGTCCCGCACGCCAATGAGGCCTCGGCGGGCGTGGACGGCAACCACTCCGAACTGCGCATCCTCGTCTGGGACCTGGCCCTCCTGAGCCGGGACGCGCGCAA
Organism: Streptomyces sp. NPDC027962; assembly: GCF_055566095.1. NCBI lineage: Bacteria > Bacillati > Actinomycetota > Actinomycetes > Kitasatosporales > Streptomycetaceae > Streptomyces > Streptomyces sp. NPDC027962. The sequence goes on along the minus strand of NZ_JBVHTA010000003.1, from coordinate 284,902 downwards.
ACCGGTGCCCGAGAAGCGGCTCTTCGTGATCTACAGCGACCGGTCGCCGTGCAAGGAGCAGTGCGCCGGCAGGATCCCGGCCACCACCGACGTCATCTACGCCGTCGTGGACGGCAAGGGCTCGGCCGACAAGCTGAACGACCTGATCAACAGCGCCAAGGCGAGTGCCCGCGCCGAGGAGGCCACCGTGGCGCCGGAGGTGACGGCACAGAAGCAGCTGAGCAAGCAGCGCAAGGCGGCGGAGCAGCAGCGGATGCTGCAGATGAGGAAGGAGAACCAGTTCTTCCGTAACCCCCGCTCCGCCAAACCGTGCGACGGCCAGGCCCTCGGCCTCCGCGCCCAGCTGACGACCGTGGCGGCGCCGGCCGCTCCGCGCAAGGCGCGACCGGCGGCCGACCCGTGCGGGGAGGGCGACACCGAAGAGGGCACCTCGGGCGGCCTGACCCGAGCGTTGACGCAGCCCGTGCCCCAGGCGCCCGGCGGGATCGACTTCTCGTCCCTGCAGCTGCGCTATCTCTCCGACCCCGGCGACGGCAGTGGCCTGCAGTACGCCTTCCAGGCACCCCTCGCCGCCAACGGCGGCAGCTCTCCGGGGACGGGCCTCGACGCCGCCGAGGGCAGCTCCGACGCGTTCTTCGTCTGGCTCTCACTCGACCCGTCGGCCTTCTGGGTCAACCTCAATCCCAACGAGCCGGACCGCATCGTCGACGACCGGCTCGGCCGTACGGACGCCGGACGTGTCCTGCTCGAGGCCGATCTGCGGATGAAGAAGACGATCGGCAAGCTCATCCACCCCCACTCCGCACGCGGCCGGACGTTCTGGGACGGCATCCGGGGGGACTGCATGTCCTACCGGACATGGATCCTGCCCGCACCCGCATCGGTCCGCCAGGACGGCGACGAGCTCTACATCCTCGACGCGCCCCTCGACGTCAAGATGGAGACCCAGTACCTGAAGCAGCGGGGCGAGTCCGCCACCGGTACGTGCCCCCGGCTGGACAAGGCCACCGAGGACCACAACGAGCAGAACTTCCGCAGCCTGATCCTTCCCGAGCTCAAGAAGGCGATCAACACCGCGCCCGAGTACGCCGAGCTGCGCCGCGTCTATCTCGCCCGGGTCGCCGCCCAGTGGTATCGCGACCTGAGCCGCAGCAAGGACACCACCTACGGTGACCTCATCGACACGGGCGACATCGACAACTGGCGGAGCGACGGCCGCTGGAAGCCCACCGACACCTTCGACCGGTTCGTCGAGTCGTACACCAAGGGCGAGTTCAAGGTCACCGACAAGACCACCGAAGGTGGGACCACCTACGTACGCAGCTATGTCTACGGTGGTGTCGACTTCACCAGAATCCCCGTCACGAACGTCTCCGGCGACCGTTTCACGGCGGACTTCGCGAACCTCCCCGAGAAGATCAACCGCTCGCTGGGCGCGCCGTCCGCCGACGGCCACGGAGCGATCTGGCTCGGCGCGCCCACACCGCGTCAGGCAGCCGACCTCGGACCGGAACCGCAGGCGCCCGCGCAGCGCGGGGCAGCCGGCCCCGGTCCGCGGGAAGAGCCCCTGACCGCCGGTGCGTGGGCCTTGCGGTTGCTGCCCGTGGTCCTGGTCGCAGCAGGCCTGCTGCTCTGGTGGAGACGCCGCCGTCTGGATGCCGCCGCCACGGCTGGGCTTCGGCGAAGCGCCGCGGCTCCCGCAGCACGGGACGGGTCTGCCGGCAGACGCCGTCCCGACAATCACTTCTGACCGGCTCCCTCACCTGACAGGGCGGGCGTCCCGTGGTCGCCCGCCCTGCCCGCCACGTGCGCGGGCGGGGGGTGCCGCGCCCGGGCGAGTCCACAGCCGCCGGTGCTTCAGCGCGGACCGTCGTGCACGTTGTGCTGCTGGAGTTCGACCGCGAACCGTGCGGCGGTGACGAAGTCCCGATCGTCATGCAGCACGATGAAACCGTGGTGAGCGGCTGTTGCGCAGATCTGGAGATCGACCGCCGAGAGCGCCTGGTGTGCTCCTTTCCCGGCGGCGCGTGCCTGGAGACCCCCGGCCCAGTGCGCGGCGCTCTTCGGTACCGGGACGTCCTCGTACAGCTCGGCGAACATGGTGCTGTACATCTCGTACTCCTTCGAGTCCCGCGCCGACCGCAGGAACTCCACGCGCTGTGGGTAGCACGACCGGATGCTGCCCTCCAGGACGGTCTCCTGCCAGGTCGTGTGCAGAGACCTGTCACGCAGCATCCGCCACAGCGCGGACGAGTCGAGCAAGTAGGTGTTCACCGGCCGAAGGACTCCTTGTCGGTCCGGTGGGCGGCCTCGGCGCCCTCGATGTCCCAGTCCTGGGCGAGCTCGAAGTACTTCTCGTACGCAGCAGCACGCAGCAGTCGCTTGTTGTACTCCTCCAGCGCCTTTGCGACGGCGGCGGTCTTGGTGCGGTGCCCGCCGAGGCGCTTGGCGGTCTCCAGGGCGTCGTCGTCGATGTCGATGTGTGTCAGAGCCATCCGGACTCCAATCTGTACATGATGTGCCGCCAAGTGTGCTCGCGCATGTACATAAATGCAAGAGCTCGCAGACCGCACGCCGAGGCCGAACGAGCCGGAGTGCCGAGAGCGGGCGGCCCTGCTCGTCGCCTGCTGTCGCCCGGCCTGCCGTCCGCGAGCGGGGGCGGACGTCCTTTCAACGCCTGGGCAGCGGGTCCGTCACGGGGAGCGGTGTGCCCGCGGCCGGGGCGGGTAGGGCGGACGCAGGGGCGGGCTTCGCCCGGCGGGTCCACAGCAGCGCGCCGAGCAGCAGAGCGGTCGCGCCCACCAGCCACGGCAGCGGGCCGATCGGCAGCGAGCCGGCGACCAGGCCCACGAGCGCGCCGACGGACTGGAGGGCGAGGGACTTCACGGAGAGGGCCGTCGCGCGGACCGAGCTGTCGACACGGTGGTGGAGCAGTTCGTTCTCGTTCGGTCCCGCCGAGCCGAGACCGAGGTAGACGAGCGCGTATCCGGCGGCGGCGAGGGCCAGGGCGACGGGGCCGTTCCACGCGGCCGTCACGCCGAGCAGCGTCAGCCCGCCCGCGCTGACGCCGAGGCTCGCCAGTACGGCGTGCTCGCTGCTGCCCGTCAGCCGCGCGGTCAGGGGCGCGCAGTGGCTGCCGACCGCCGTGCAGACGAAGCCCGCGCAGGCGAGGGCGGCGAAGAGCACGGCGCCTGACTCGGCCGCCCCGGTCAGCCGGGCCGCGCGCCCCGGGGTGAGCAGTTCGATGGTGGCCAGCGCCGCGCCGGCCGCGCCCGTCGTCAGCAGGACCCGGCGGATCAGCGCGTCCCCGGCCCCCAGGCGCAGCCCGCCCGCCATCGTGGCCGGGACGCCGCGGAGCACCGAGCGCAGGGTCGCCGGAGGCCGGGGCGGCTCGGGCAGGGCGGTGAGTACGCATACGACGTATCCCACGCCGACGGCGGCACCGAGCAGCGCGGGGACCGACAGCGGCAGCACCAGGCCGCCGGTGGCCGCGCTCAGCCGTGCGTCACCTGCCTCCGGCGCGAGTTGCGCCGCCGCAGAAACCGGCGCTTGTCGTCGCCTCGGGACTCGCTCTCGGGCGGGCGAGGCACTGGCGCCGGCGAGGCCGGGAAGGAGGGGCGGGCGCCGGCGGGGGCGGGCGGTGGGCCGGGGTCAGGTGTCGGTGGGGTTGGAGTCGGCCGGCCGGTCCAGGAGGGCGGCGCGGAGGTGGCCGGAGGTCCGCGACAGGAGCGTCGAAGCGGTCGCCGCGTCGACGCCGCCCAGGATCACCAGGATGGCGTTCTTCACCTCGCCGTCCGTCGCCGCCAGTGCCGCCTCGATCTCCTCGTCCGGCGCCTCCGTCGCCAGTGCCACGATCCGCCTCGAGCGGGCGCGCAGCTTGTCGTTGGAGGCGCGGACGTCGACCATCAGGTTTCCGTACGTCTTGCCGAGCCTGATCATCGTGATCGTCGAGATCATGTTGAGCACCAGCTTCTGTGCCGTGCCCGCCTTCAACCGCGTGGAGCCGGTGAGCAGTTCGGGGCCGGTCACGACCTCGATCCCGTGGTTCGCCGCCGTGGCGAGCTCGCTGTGCGCGTTGCAGGACAGGCCGATGGTGAGCGCGCCCAGCGCCCGGGCGTGTTCCACCGCGCCGATGGCGTACGGGGTCCGGCCCGAGGCGGAGACGCCGACCACCGTGTCGTCCGCGGTGAGCTTCAGCCCGTCCAGGTCCGCGGCGGCCATTTCCTTGCTGTCCTCCGCGCCTTCGACGGCCTTGACCATGGCGGTCGGCCCGCCGGCGATCAGGCCCAGGACCTCCGACGGGTCGGTGTTGAAGGTGGGCGGGCACTCGCTGGCGTCAAGGACCCCCAGACGCCCGGCCGTGCCCGCGCCCGCGTAGACGAGCCGGCCGCCGCGGGCCATGCGCTCCGCGGTGTCGTCGATCGCGGCGGCGATGGCCGGGAGCTGCGCGGCCACGGCGGCGGGCACGCTCGTGTCCTCGCCGTTCATGAGCCGGGCGATCTCGAGTGTCGGCAGCCGGTCGATGTCGGCGAGCTCGGGGCGGAAGGCCTCGGTGGTGAGAGCGGCGAGCTGGGCGTGGAGTTCACCGTAGGTGGAGGTCATGAAAGGCGGCTCGGCTTTCTCGGTGCGTGAGGAGCTCGGTTCAGCGGGTGCGGGCGGTGTGGCGGTGCGCGAGCGCTTCGTACGAGGCGGCGAGGGCAGGGGCCGCCGACTCGTACGTACGCTGGGCGACGCCGATGAACAGGCAGTCGACGACGAGCAGTTGACCTGTGCGGGACGACATCGCCGCCGGGCGCAGCTCGCTCTCGCGGGCGGTCGACGTCGTCAGGACGTGGTCGGCGTACTGGGAGACCGGGCCGTCGGGGCGGCCGGTGATGGCGATGGTCGTCGCCCCGCGGTCGAACGCCACCCGCAGCGGTTCGATGACGTCCCCGGTGGAACCGGAGTGGGTGATCGCGATGGCCACGTCTCCGGAGCGCAGTTGCACGGCGTTGGTGACCGCGAGGTGGGGATCGGCGTGCGCATGTGCGATCAGGCCGATGCGGAGCAGCTTCTGGGCGAGGTCCATGCCGACGAGCGAGGACGCGCCGACGCCGTAGATGTCGATGCGGCGGGCGGTCGACGCGGCGGCCACGGCCGCGCCGAGCTGCACGGTGTCGAGCCCGGCGGCCGTGTCGGCGAGGGTCTGCTGTTCGTCGTAGGCGAGTTTGGCGACGACGTCCGCGATGGGGTCGTCGACGGCGATGTCGGTGGTGAGGACGGGAGCGCGGCCGGACTCCTGGTGGGCGGCGAGGCCGGCGAGCGCGAGACGCAGATCGCGGTAGCCGGGGTAGCCGAGCAGTCGGGCCGTGCGGACCACGGTGGCCTCGCTGGTGCCGGTGAGCTCGGCGAGGCCGGTGACCGTGAGGGCGGCGCAGCCTGCCGGATCGTCGGCGACGGCTTCGGCGACCCGCTGCATGGAGCGGGTCATGGACGGCGAGAGCGTGCGGACCTTGGCCGCGAGAGCGGCAGGGGCGGGAGCGTCGCCGCTGAAAATTTCCTTCACTGGATTGGTCACATATGAAAGATATTTTCGTGTTTCGGGTGGCGTCAAGACCCGGAGACAATGGGGCTATGGACGACGACTCGATACCGCTGGAGCGGGCACTGCACGCGGCACGCGCCCTGGTCCTCGCGGATCTGGCGGCCCGGGACGTGGCGGACGCCGGTGTCGTCTCCCTGGTCGAGGAAGCGGTCGCCCACCGCCGTTGGTGGGTCGAGCAGTGGCCCGAGGGCGTCGAGTACGTCGCGGGTCTGGTCGCCCAGGACGTCCAGGACGCCCTGCTGGACCGGCACGGCCGCTGGCCGCTGTGCCCGGTCTGCGACGCCGGCGACCCGCACGCGCTGGAGGTCGAGCCGGAGCTGGGGCCCGATCCGCACTGGGTGTGCGGCAAGGCGGGCGTGGTCGTGGCCGCCGTGGGCGGCCTTCAGTGACGGTCTACATCGATCCGCCGACCTGGCCGGGGCACGGCCAGATGTGGTCGCACCTCGTCAGCGACGTGTCGTTCGAGGAACTGCACGCCTTCGCGGCGAGGATCGGCTGCCCGTCGCGCGCTTTCGAACGGGACCACTACGACGTGCCCTCCCACCGCTACGCGGACGCCGTGGCCGCGGGCGCGGTGGAGATCTCGAGCCGCGAGGTGGTCAGGCTTCTGACAGCGACCGGGCTGCGCAGGCGGAAGGGCCGCCCGGCCTGAGCGCCGTCAGGCGATGAACTCCGAGGTGTCCAGCTCGCCGTCGAACGGCTCCGGCAGCGGGATCGGCTCGCCGAAAGGCCTGCGCAGCCCGGTGCGGTACTTGCCCTCGTGCGGGTCGGAGAAGAGCGTGACCGTGGGTCCGGCCTCGTCGAACCGGTCGATCAGCAGATACAGCGGAACGTCACCGGCGGCGTAGGAGTGCAGCTTCGCCGACCGGTCGTGCGAGGCGTTGCCGCGTGAGGTGATCTCCACGGCGAGTGCCGCCTCGCCCGCCGCGAGACAGGCCCCGTCGGGGCGCTGTCCTACGATGCGGCCAGCAGTTCCAGCTCGACCGTCAGGTTGTGGCGGGCGGCCGCTTCCCACTCGCGCGCCCCGTGGGGGGTGCGGAAGAGCCGCGGCAGCCGCAGCAGCTGTCGCAGCACCGCGGCGCGCCCGTCCCGGAACGCCGCTTCGGGCACGAAGGCGTACTCCTCCCGCACGGCGGCCGCATACGCGGCGTACGCCTCCGGGTTCGCCGCCAGGATCGCCAGGTCGGCGTCGCACAGCACCTCGCCGTTGCCGTCCGAGTCCGCCGGGTCGTGGGTGACGGTGAGACGCACGAGGCGGGCGACCTCTGCGGTGGCCTCGGCGCCCAGCCCCGCCTCGGGCAGCGCGCGCTCGGCGATCCGGGCGGAGCGCTCCTCGTTCTCGGAACGGTCCGGCAGATAGACGGCGTCGTGGAACCAGGCGGCGAGCCGGACGAGGTCCGGGTCCTGCGCGTACTGCTCGAGCTCGTCGATCCGGTCCAGTACGGCGACGAGGTGGGCGGTGGTGTGGTACCGCCGCTGCGGCTCCGCCCAGCGGGCGAGCAGGTTGTCGGCGTACGGCAGCGGGTCCGGGCCACCCGCCCCTGCACCGGCCCCCAGGAGCGCCTGGGCCCAGCGGGCGCGGAGGTCGGCGGTGCGGTCGGTCATGGGGCGACTCTAGACGTGCGGCGGCCGCCCCGACCCTGATGGGATGCTGTTGGCTGATTCGCCCCGTCGGGTTTGTTGGCTGTGTAGGTGAGTTTCGGGCTCTGACACACATTCCGTGAAGACGACCAGCGAACCGCCGCTGTGTCCCGCGGTGTGACCTGAGGTCTGCTGGCCTGACGTCTATCGGCCCCGCGGTGTGGCCGTGGCCACCGCCGCGTTCAGCGCCGTGTTTGCAGTTGCCGGATCCAAACGACCAGCGCCGCGACCAGCAGTCCGGCGACTACTGGACCGCCCACGAGGATGGCCATGCCACCCCCGATGTTCGCGCCCATGCTGCCGGCGGTGACCACCCGCCCTGCTGCCCCGGTGATCAGCCCGGCCGCCACCAGGGGCAGCAGGACTGGCCACCAGCGCCGTTCAAAGGTGCCTCCGCGCGATGCATGTACCAGGACGGCCCCGCTGACGACCGCCAGTACCAGGCAGACGACACCAAGCGTGGTCTCCACGCCCGCTGCGATGCCCGGTGGCTCGATGATGTAGCTGAGTTCAGACCGCGGACCCGGCTCATCCAGCTGTCCTATCAGACCCCATGCAGCGACCGGCACGGCCGCGACCAAAACCGTGGAAGCTGCTGCGTGCAATGTTTGCGTTCTCATGCGGGCATCGTGGCCGCGCCCGGACTCGGCTGTCATGAGTACGCGTACCTATGAGACAGAGTGTGCTCATCGCATGGTTTCAGCAGGGGAGGGACACCGAGGCGTGCACGCCGGCCAGCAGGCGCATCCCGTCCCGGCCGGTCTGCTCTGCCCTTCGGGAACGCCGCCCGAGCCACCCGCACCGTCTCCGCGGGGATCTCCCCATCCCCGGCCGGACGCATCGACATCTACACCCACCCCACACGACAACGTCGGTCTCCAAGACCACAACCGGGTCTTGGAGACCGACGTCACGCAGGCCCCGAATTCGCCAACAGCATCCCTGATGGGTAGGGGCGGCGCACGTACCCGCTTCGGCTCAGGCGGCCTTGAAGCCGCGCAGGCGCAAACTGTTGCCGACGACGAAGACGGACGAGAAGGCCATGGCCGCGCCCGCGATCATCGGGTTGAGGAGGCCGGCGGCGGCGAGGGGGAGGGCTGCGACGTTGTAGGCGAAGGCCCAGAAGAGGTTCGAGCGGATGGTGCCGAGGGTCCTGCGGGAGAGGCGGATGGCGTCGGCGGCCGCGTTGAGGTCGCCGCGTACGAGGGTGAGGTCGCCGGCCTCGATGGCGGCGTCGGTGCCGGTGCCCATAGCCAGGCCCAGGTCGGCCTGGGCGAGTGCGGCGGCGTCGTTCACGCCGTCGCCGACCATGGCGACGCTGCGGCCCTCGGCCTGGAGCTTCTTGACGACGTCGACCTTGTCCTCGGGCGTGACCTCCGCGATCACCTCGTCGATGCCGACCTCAGCGGCCACGCTCCGGGCGACGGTCTCGTTGTCGCCGGTGAGCAGGATGGGCGTCAGGCCCAGCGCGCGCAGCCGGCGGACGGCTTCGCGACTGGTCTCCTTGACGGTGTCGGCGACCTCGACGACGGCGCGGGCCTCGCCGTCCCAGGCGACGGCGATCGCGGTACGGCCGGCGGCCTCCGCCTCGCCCATGGCCCGGGCGAGGTCGGCGGGCAGTTCCATGGCCCTCCCCCATGGCCCTTCGGGCATGGGAGGTCCCCCCACCCGCAGCAGCTTCTCGCGGCCGACGAGGACCGCGTGGCCCTCGACGACGCCCTGGACGCCGAGCCCGGGGATGCCGGCGAAGTCCTCGGGTGTGGGCAGCGTGCCGACCCTCTCCGCGGCACCGGTGGCGACGGCCTGGGCGATGGGGTGCTCGGAGGCGTGCTCCAACGCGCCGGCCAGCCGCAGCACTTCGGTCTCGGTGGTGGTGGCCGCGGTGTGGACGGCGAGGAGCGTCATCCGGCCGGTGGTGACGGTGCCGGTCTTGTCGAGGACGATCGTGTCGACCTTGCGGGTGGTCTCCAGGACCTCCGGGCCCTTGATCAGAATGCCGAGCTGGGCGCCGCGGCCGGTGCCGACCATCAGCGCGGTCGGGGTGGCGAGGCCCAGAGCGCAGGGGCAGGCGATGATCAGGACGGCGACGGCGGCGGTGAACGCGGCGGTCGGTCCGGAGCCGTTGCCGAGCCAGAAGCCGAGCGTGCCGAGGGCGAGCGCGATGACAACGGGGACGAAGACGGCGGAGATCTTGTCGGCGAGCCGCTGGGCGGCGGCCTTGCCGTTCTGCGCGTCCTCCACCAGCCTGGCCATACGGGCCAGTTGGGTGTCGGCGCCGACGCGGGTCGCCTCCACGACGAGTCGGCCGCCGGCGTTCAGCGTGGCGCCGGTGACGGTGTCGCCGACACCGACCTCGACGGGGACGGACTCGCCGGTGAGCATCGAGGCGTCCACGGCGGACGCGCCTTCGACGACCGTGCCGTCGGTGGCGATCTTCTCCCCGGGCCGGACCAGGAACCGTTCATCGACCTGCAGTTCCGCGGTGGGTATCGTCTCCTCGCGCCCGCCCCGCACCACGGTGACCTCCTTGGCGCCCAGCTCCAGGAGCGCCTTGAGCGCGGCGCCCGCCTTGCGCTTGGAGCGGGCCTCGAAGTAGCGCCCGGCCAGGATGAACGCGGTGACGCCCGCGGCGGTCTCGAGGTAGATGTTCCCGGCGCCGTCGCTGCGGGCGATCGTGAACTCGAAGGGGTGCGTCATGCCGGGGGTGCCGGCGGTGCCGAAGAACAGCGCCCACAGCGACCACAGGAACGCGGCCGACGTGCCGACCGAGATCAGGGTGTCCATCGTGGCCGCCCCGTGCCGGGCGTTGGTCCAGGCGGCACGGTGGAACGGCCAGGCCGCGTACGTGACGACCGGTGCGGCGAGGGTGAGGCTCAGCCACTGCCAGTACTCGATCTGCAGCGCGGGGGCCATGGCCATCGCGATGACGGGAACGGACAGTGCCACGGCGGTGATCAAACGCTGCCGCAGGGGCCGCAGCTCGGCCGCGTCGTCCTCGTCCCCGGCCTCGGCCCGGCCGGCGCCCTCCGTGCGCGGCGGGGCAGGCTCGTGCGCGGTGTAACCGGTGGCCTCGACCGTCGCGATCAGATCCGCGACGGCGACGTCCTCGGCGAAGGTGACCTTCGCCTTCTCCGTCGCGTAGTTGACGGTCGCCTCGACGCCGTCCATGCGGTTGAGCTTCTTCTCGATGCGCGCCGCGCAGGAGGCGCAGGTCATACCGCCGATGGCGAGTTCCACCGCACGTCCGGTGGCGGGCTGCGTCCGCGTCTGCGACATGGCTCTCCTCCTGGCAGTGGGGTATACCCTATGGGGGTATCTGGACTCCCATGTATACCCCCTGGCCGTATTGGGCGCAAGATGATGACCACATGGGCGGCTGCCGAGGCTGCTTCCGTGCGGTGCGGGTATTAGGCTGCTTATTGGACTAGACCTGTTGGGTCCTGGTCGTTCTACCGCCGACGGTGCAGCCGCCCCCTGGAGGAATGGGTCCCATGAGCAACCGTGCACTCCTTGAGGTGATCGCTCTCGACGCGCAGGACGCGGTCGCCGCCCGGTCCGGAGGTGCCGACCGGCTCGAGCTGGTCACCGACATGGCGGCGGACGGCCTGACGCCGCCCCTCGGCACGTTCACCGCGATCCGCTCGGCGGTCGACATCCCGCTGCGGGTCATGCTCCGCCTCGCCGACGGCTTCGCGGCCGGCGGCCCGGCGGACATCGACGCCCTCGTCCGGGCCGCGGAGCGACTGCGCGAGGCGGGCGCGGACGAGTTCGTCCTCGGCTTCCTGGACGACCACGGCCAGCCGGACCTGGTCATCGTGGAAAGGCTGCTCGCGGTACTGGACGGCTGCCGCTGGACGTTCCACCGCGCCATCGACAACGCGGCGGACCGGGACGCCCTGCGCAAGCAGCTCGCGGACCTGCCCGGCCTCGACACGTACCTGACCGCGGGCTCCGGGTCCGGCGTCGACGCCGGCATGCCGACGCTTCTCGCGGAGGCGGCGAGGCAGGGCGAACCGGGCTACGAGCCCCTGATCCTGGTCGGCGGCGGCCTCCGCCTGGACCACGTCCCGCGCCTGAGGGCGGCGGGCGTGACGGGCTTCCACATCGGCGGCGCGGCGCGCCCGCAGGGCTGGGCGGCACCGGTGTCACCGGGTGCGGTCCGCGAATGGCGCGAGGCGCTGGACGGGTAGTCCGGTTCGGGGTCGGCCCGAGCGCGCGGGCGTCAGGCGAGTTCGGGCAGCAGCCCGGGTCCCGTATGCGCGGGGTGTCGGCCGCATTCGGGCGGCGGGCCGGTTCGCTGCCGGGTCCGAGCGCGCGGGCGTCGGCCGAGTTCCGGGGTCGGCCCGGGTCTCGAGCGCGGCGTCGCCGATTTTCGGCGGCTGCGCGGCCCGGCCCGAGCGCGCGGGCCGTCAGGCGAGTTCCGGTGGCAGCGGGTCCGCGTGCAGGACCGTCAGGCCCGAGACCGCCCTCGTCAGGGCCACGTACAGGCGGCGCAGGCCGGTGCGGAGGTCAGGTTCGGACGCGATGATCGTGGCGGGTTCGTCGAGGACCACGTAGTCGTACTCGAGGCCCTTGGCCAGCGACGCCGGGACCAGGGTGAGCCGGGACTCGGCCGTCGTCTCCTCGCCGGGGGACAGATGGGGCAGGCCGGCGACGGTGAGGGCCGCCGCGAGGCCAGGGATGCGGGAGTCCGCCGCGATCAGGCCGATCGAGCCCTCGTTGCCCAGAGCCTCCGTGCACGCGGCGACGATGTCCGCGTCGAGATCCGTGGCCCCCCGGACGGCACGGACGGAGAGGGAGCCTGGGGTCTCGCGGACCGAGGAGACCGCCGCGAGGCCGGGGGACATGTGCGGCAGCAGGCGGGACGCGTAGGCGATCACCTCGCGCGGGACACGGAAGCCCGCGGTGAGTTCCTCCACAGCCGTGTCGGGCTTGCCGAGGTGGGACAGGGCTTCGGCCCACGATCCCGTCGCCCACGGGGTCGTGCCCTGGGCCAGGTCGCCGAGGACCGTGGCCGAGCCCGTGGAGCAGCGGCGGCCGACGGCGCGGTACTGCATCGGGGACAGGTCCTGGGCCTCGTCGAGGACGACATGGCCCAGGGACTGCGTGCGCTGCACAAGATCCGTGGCCTCGTCGATCAACACGGCGTCGGCGGCGGACCACTTGGCGGACTTCGCGCTGCGGGGCGGCTTGCCGAACAGGATCGTGCTCTGTTCCTCGGATGTGAGGATGCCGTCGGCGTGCGCCGCGAGGAACTCCGCGTCGGACAGCAGGCGCAGCACGAGTTTCGCCGGGTCGACCGGCGGCCAGATCGCCTTCACCGCGGCCTTGACGGCGGTGTTGCGGGCCACCGAGTCCTGGACGCGGTCGTCGGGGGCCTCGCCGGCCTGTTCCATGCGGACGAGCACGGTGTGCGCGATCCGCTGCGGCAGGGCCTCGCGGGCGGCGCCGTAGCGGATGTCGCGGTCGAGCAACTGTCGGACGATCTCCTCGAGTTCGTACGCGGGGACCCGCCAGCGCCGCGATCCGCGCACGACGACCACCGGCTCGGCCGGCATCGTGACATGGGAGCGGACCGCCCGCCGCAGCACCTCCGCCATCCTTGCGTCGCCCTTGACGACGGCCGCGGCGGCGGTGTCCTCGCCGCGTACGTCCACATGGGCGACGAGATCGTCCACCGTGGACTGCCTGACCTCCAACTCGCCGAGTGCGGGGAGGACTTGCTCGATGTAGTGGAGGAAGGAACGGTTCGGCCCGATGACCAGGGTGCCCGTACGGGCCAGCCGTTCCCGGTGGGCGTACAGCAGGTACGCGACCCGGTGCAGGCCGACGGCGGTCTTGCCGGTGCCGGGGCCGCCCTGCACGCACACCGTGCCGGACAGGCCGCTGCGCACGATCTCGTCCTGCTCCGGCTGGATCGTCGCGACGATGTCGCGCATCGGGCCCACGCGCGGGCGCTCGATCTCCGCCTGGAGCAGTTTCGACGTCTGCTCGGCCTCCGACGGGTCCGTGAGGTGCTCGTCCTCGTACGCTGTGAGGTCCCCGCCGGTGTAGCCGAAGCGCCGGCGCAGGCCGACGTCCTGCGGGTCCTTGCGGGAGGCCCGGTAGAAGGGCTGGGAGACCGGGGCGCGCCAGTCGATCACCATGGGGTCGCCCTGGGCGTCGTGGACGTGCCGGCGGCCGATGTACAGCTGCGTCTCATGCGCCTCCGGCGCGGGGCGCCGGCCCTCCTGGGCGGTGGGCAGGTAGTCGAGCCGGCCGAAGAAGAGCGGGGTGTGGGCGAGGTCCGCGAGCGCCTCGATGCGCTGCTCGATCTGCGCCTGGAGGACCGCGGCGTTGACCCAGTTCGCGGTGACGTCCTTGATGTCGAGGGACTGGACGTCCTCCCGCATCGCGCGCAGCGCGGACCGGGACGCGGCGAGGTGCGCCCGCTCACGGGCGAGCGGGTCGCCGCCGTCCGGGCCGCGGGGGGCGGACACGGCGGCCCCGGTGGATACAGCGGATACGGCGGATCCGGCGGATACGTCGGGTACAGGGGCGTGCGCGGGCACGGGTGGCCTCCGGCTGAGCTGCGTGATCACGACATGGCGGACCGGCCGGTTTCCGTCCGGGCGGCGGCGCTCCTCGGGGGAGGCGGGGGAAGGCCCCGCGGTCCGGCCCCGGGGCAAGCCCGCGATTCTAGTGGGGCTCCGGACCGGGGGCGAACGGTTTTTTCCCGCGAGGGTGCCATCCCCGTCCCCGCGCGGTCATCCCCGTAGGGGATGCACTCTGCCTGGAGTAGTACGCGAGGGGTCGCGGGGTTCAGCCCATGGCCCGATGCTCCGGCCGGGTGAATTGCCGCACCATGGAGACATGACCTCAGCGACCCTCATACCAGGAACCCACCCCGCTCACGGAGCCACGGCGAGCGGCGCCGGAGACCTCCCGCACCGCCCCGTCGGCAACGCCCTGCGCGCGGTCAAGGTCTTCGTGAGCGCCGTCTTCAGCGTCGCCGTCCTCGGCGAGTACGCCGAAGAAGCCGGCGTCCGCCGCCGCTGAGCGCGGCGGCGGCGCACCGTGAAAGGCCCTCAGCTCACCGGGTCCTCGCCCGCGAGCAGATCGTGCGAGTCGATGATCCGGTAGGCGTAGCCCTGCTCCGCCAGGAACCGCTGGCGGTGGGCCGCGAAGTCCTGGTCGATCGTGTCCCTCGCCACCACCGAGTAGAAGTGGGCCTTGTGCCCGTCCGCCTTGGGCCGCAGGACCCGGCCGAGGCGCTGTGCCTCCTCCTGGCGTGAACCGAACGTGCCGGACACCTGGATGGCGATCGTCGCCTCCGGCAGGTCGATCGAGAAGTTCGCGACCTTGGACACCACGAGCACGCTGATCTCTCCGTTGCGGAAGGCGTCGAAGAGCTTCTCGCGCTGGGTGTTGGGCGTCTCACCCTTGATCACCGGTGCGTCCAGGTGCTCGCCGAGTTCGTCGAGCTGGTCGATGTACTGGCCGATGACGAGGGTCTGCTGGCCGGCGTGCTTGCGCACCAGCTGCTCGGTCACCCTCCGCTTGGTCGCCGTGGTGGCGCAGAAGCGGTACTTCTCCTCCTGCTCCGCCGTCGCGTAGGCCAGCCGCTCGGAGTCGGTCAGATTGACCCGTACCTCCACGCAGTCCGCCGGGGCGATGTAGCCCTGCGCCTCGATCTCCTTCCAGGGCGCGTCGAACCGCTTCGGCCCGATGAGCGAGAACACGTCCGACTCGCGGCCGTCCTCGCGCACGAGCGTGGCCGTGAGGCCGAGGCGACGGCGGGCCTGCAGATCGGCGGTGAACTTGAAGACGGGCGCGGGCAGCAGGTGCACCTCGTCGTAGACGATCAGACCCCAGTCGCGGGAGTCGAAGAGCTCCAGGTGGGGATAGATCCCCTTCCGCTTGGTCGTCAGCACCTGGTAGGTGGCGATGGTGACCGGGCGGATCTCCTTCTTCGTGCCGCTGTACTCGCCGATCTCGTCCTCGGTCAGCGAGGTGCGCTTCACCAGCTCGTGCTTCCACTGGCGGGCCGAGACGGTGTTGGTGACCAGGATCAGGGTGGTGGCCTTCGCCTGCGCCATCGCACCGGCGCCCACCAGCGTCTTTCCGGCGCCGCAGGGGAGCACGACGACTCCGGAGCCACCGTGCCAGAAGCCCTCGACGGCCTGCTGCTGGTACGGCCGCAGCGCCCAGCCGTCCTCCGCCAGCTCGATGGCGTGGGCCTCGCCGTCCACGTAACCGGCGAGGTCCTCGGCCGGCCAGCCCAGCTTCAGCAGCGTCTGCTTGATCTGCCCGCGCTCGGAGGGGTGCACGACGACGGTGTCCGGGTCGATCCGGGTCCCGACGAGCGGCTGGACCTTCCTGGACCGCAGGATCTCCTCGAGGACCGGCCGGTCGGTGGTGGTGAGGACGAGCCCGTGGGTGGGGTGCTTGGACAGGGTGAGCCGGCCGTAGCGCGCCATCGTCTCCGCGACGTCGACGAGGAGCGCGTGCGGGACGGGATAGCGGGAGTACTCGACCAGTGCGTCGACGACCTGCTCGGCGTCGTGCCCGGCCGCCCGGGCGTTCCACAGGCCGAGCGGAGTCACCCGGTAGGTGTGGATGTGCTCCGGCGCACGCTCCAGCTCGGCGAAGGGCGCGATGGCGCGACGGCAGGCGTCCGCCTGCTCGTGGTCCACTTCGAGGAGGAGCGTTTTGTCGCTTTGGACGATGAGGGGCCCGTTCACGCCACACCCTTTCTCCGGGTCGGTCCGTCTGTATTGGACGCGGCCAAACAACCAGTGTCGCGCATCGCCGGAGTGCGCGGGGACCCTGCGGGTATCCGCGTGTCCATGACTAAGGGAGCCGAACCACGCCGTGAGTGGGGCAGAACTGTCCTGAGAGCTTTCCTGATCGTCTCCGCGTTCGTAGCGATGGTCCTCTTTTCGGCCGTGCTTGCACGGCTCACGCTGTCGCCGTCGGCCGCCTCCGAGGGCGTCGCGACCGCCAACATGCGGCCCGGGGCGTCGCTGCGCCAGTACGCGCAGGACTACACGTTCCTCGCGGCGGCCAAGCAGGTGGGCGGCAACCTGCTGCTCGGTGTCCCCTTCGGTGTGCTGCTGCCGGTGCTGCTGCCGCGTTCGCTGCGGCTGCTGCGGGTGATGGTGCTCACCGTGCTGGTGATGGCCCTGGTGGAGCTGGCGCAGGGCGCGATCGTCGCAGGCCGCGCCTTCGACGTGGACGACGTGATCCTCAACACCACGGGTGCGCTGATCGGCTACGCACTGCTGGGCCGCAGGCTGGGCCGGGCGGGACGCAGCCGGCGCGGCGAGCCGCACGAGTCTGCGGCCTCGCAGCCCGTGGACCACGCGAGGTCCGCGAGGTCCGAGAGGTCCGCGAAGTTCGCGAAGTTCGGGAAGCCCGCGAAGTTCGGGAAGTTCGGGAAGCCCGCGAAGCTTGAGAAACCCGCCACCGAATCGGCGGGCAGGGGACCGGGCGGCCTGTTCAGGTGGCGTCGTCGGCCAGTTCGGCCACGCCCGTGATGCGGTGCAACGGGTACGTGCGCACCTCGTCCGCGGTGTGGTCGTACGCCGTGACGAAGCCGCCCTCGACGCGGACGGGTGCGATGACACGCTGGCTCGCGGAACCCTCCGCGTTCACATAGCCGATCCAGACCGCGGAACCGGTGAGTACGGCGGCCTGCACGGTGGCGAGGGTCTCCGCCGAGGTGGTGCGCGGCAGTTCACCGCCCTGGGGCCGGCCCGCCATCGCGGCCGGCTTGCGGACGACTGTGGCGGCGAGATCGCCCGCCTTGATCGCCTTGACCGCCGCGCCGAGCAGCGTGCCGTCGGGCACGGGCGGCCCGTCCGGTACGGGGGCGGGCGCGGCGCGCGGCGGCGTGCGGCGGGCATGGGCGCGGGTGATCAGCACGTCGCCCTCCGCGCTCTCCGCGGCCGGCGCGAATCCCATGACGCGCAGCCCTTCCAGCAGCGTCCCCGGGTCGGCCTGGGACGCCAGCACGGTCGGGGCGAGGCGGCGCAGGCCGAGGCCCTGGGAGCGCTTGTCGGCGAGGATCTCGCCGAGAAGCGCGTCGTCGTCGCAGCGCACATAGGCCGAGGCGGCGCCGATGCGCAGATGGCCGTGACGGCGGGCGACGTCGTCGATGAGGTAGCTGAGCGGCTGGGGGACGGGCGTACGGGAGTGCGCGGCCAGGAAGGCGTGCAGGTCCGACGCGGCCTTCCCGGCATCCAGGGCGCGCCGTACGGAGGCGGGCGTGAAGCGGTAGACCGTGGCGCCGCCCTTGGACTCCACGTCGGCGAGCACGGCGAGCGTCTCGGCGAGCGGCCGTTCCAGCGGGCCCGGGGCGACGGCGGTGAGGTCGGCCTGGAGCAGGACATGGTCGAGCGGCTCCGGCAGGAGCGGCGCGAGCGCCTTGACCGCGCGGGCGCGGCACGCGGAGAGCGCCTCTGCGTCGGCGCTGGCCGCGGCATGGGGTGCGCCGGCGTTCATCACGTCCGGTCCGTCGGGGCGGTCCGGTTCGTCGAGGCCCACCAGGGCCCGCGCGTGCATGGAGAGGGCGCCGCGGCCCGTCACGCCCAGCAGCTCCGCCTCGGAGAGCGTCCAGGTCGCGGCCAGTGCCCGCAGGTCCCTCGTCGCGCCGGCGGCGTCGCCGCGCAGCGGACGTTCCCAGCGCAGCCGGGCCAGCAGCGTCTGCGGGTCGGGGGCCGCGCCGTGCGGGAGGTCCGCCAGCAGCTCCAGAACCCGGTGCCGCACCTCCACGGTTGCCGACCGGTCCAGGTCCGGCCCGAGCACGGACAGTGTGCGGCCCTTGCTGTCCTGGCTGCCGACGAGGCCGGGGGTGCGCGTCGCCGTCAACCAGGCGACGGCGAGTTCACCCCACCTTTCCGCCACAGGGAGTTCGAGCCACTCGTCGTACGCCGGTGTCGGCGCGTACCGCTCATCGGCCTCTCCGTCGGACGCCAAGAGCCCTGCCGCATAGGCCAGTTCCAGCCAGAACGCCGCCAACTGCTCGTTCGTGTCCAGTGCCGCGGCCGTCCGCTTGAGGTCCCGTACGGCGAGACCTCCCGCGCGCAGCACC
Source organism: Streptomyces sp. NPDC027962 (assembly GCF_055566095.1). NCBI lineage: Bacteria > Bacillati > Actinomycetota > Actinomycetes > Kitasatosporales > Streptomycetaceae > Streptomyces > Streptomyces sp. NPDC027962. The sequence goes on along the minus strand of NZ_JBVHTA010000003.1, from coordinate 266,603 downwards.
GCGGGGCCGCCCTCGTGCCAGTCCTTCAGCAGGTCCTCGACCGTGGTCAGCGCCGTGTAGGCCTGGCCCGCCGCCGCACTGTCCACAACCTGTGGACCGTATACGGAGGCAGGCTCGACGGCCGGCGGAACCGGCTCCGGCACCCGGTGCGCCCGCCCCGCCCGCAGATGCAGCGCCGCCTCCCGCGGCAGCACCACCGTGCGCGTCGAGGCGGGAAGCAGCAGCCCGCGGTCGCGCAGCCAGCGCACGGGCGGCGCCGGATTGGACGTCACCTCGCCGTACGGAGGCCCCCACACCAGCCGGTCCAGGATCCCGAGCGCCTCCGGCGGCGCGGTGTCCAGCAGCGCCGCCATCCGCGTCCGGTCCGTGAACAGCGAGGTCAGCGCCGCGACCGCGGACACCGGGTCGTGCGTGGTCGGCAGACCCGCGGCCGCCAGGATCTCCTGCAGCCGGCCCGGCGACATCCCGGCGGTCGCCTCCGAGACGGTCGGGCCGAGCCCCGTCGGCGAGGGACGGGTGGGCGACGGCGCGAGCAGCTCCCGCGCGGTGCGCACCAGCCGCAGCCGGTCCTCGCCGCCCCACACCAGGGCCTGTCGGCGCAGCGAGTCCAAAGCCCTCGGCAGGGCGGCCTCAACGGCCGGTTCGCCCTCGTCGCCCGTCAGCAGCGCGAGCAGCGTGCCGTACGGGGCGGGGTCCGGTGCGACGGCCAGCGCCTCTGCGGTCTGCAGCGTGAACCGGTCCAGCCGCTCGAGGGCCCGTACGACCGAGGCCCGGGTGCCGGCCCGGGTCGCCAGCTGGGTCACGTCGTTCGGCACCGGGCTCAGCAGATCGGGGCGGGCGCGCAGCAGCGCGGCCAGCTCCTCGTCGTCGCGGGCGCGCAGCGCCTCGGCGAGGGTGCGCGGGCCGCCGCCGGTGGCGCTGCCGCCGCTTCCTTCGGGCATGGTCCCCATCCGCCCCACGTTAGCCCCTGGAGCGCTACCGTCGGGGACAGGGCGGCCCGGGAAGGCGGGCGGCCGGCCTTCGCAGGCCCTTCGCTGGGAACGTCAGGGGAACCGTCGGTGGGGATCGAGAGCGACCAGCTCGTCTACGACTATCTGAGCCGCGTAGGCGACCTGGCTCAGCAGGCCCAGCTCCCGTCCGGTGCGCGCATGCGGCTCGTGACGACACTGCGGAGCGAAATCGACAAGCAGCGGGCGAAGTTCGGCGGGGACAGCCCGGCGGGCGTCCGCCGCATCCTCGGGCGGCTCGGCACGCCGGACGAGGTGGTGGCGTCCGCGGCTTCCTCCTCTTCGGTGGCTTCCCCGGCCGCGGTGTCCGAGCCGCAGGACACGGGGAGTTCGCGTGCTGCGCCGGGCGCGGCGTCCGAGGACGAGCAGGGGGGCGCACTGCCGCGCCAGCGCGGGTGGCGGCGGGTGCCCCGGCCGCGTCGCGCCGACACCCCGGCCCCCGCGCCGCGCCCGGCGGCCTCGCCGCCGCACCTCGCCGGCATGGACGAGCTGGGTCCTTCGGGCTCAGAACCGGACTGGTGGCGCATCGACCCTGGGCCGTTCGGCTCGAGCGACAGCGTGGCCGGGTTCGTGGGGGGCGTCGAGATCCCCGAGATCCTGAAGCCGCCGGAACAGGACGATGCGGCGGAGACCGGGGCCGGGGCGGATCCGGCCGGGGACCCGGAGGCGGAGGTCGCCCCGGGCGGCCGCCGACCGCTGCTGCGGCGGCTCCTGCGGCGCGGCGGCACGGTCGTCGCGGAACCGGCGCAGCCCGGGCGGGTCGGCTTCGGCAGCCCGATGCTGCTGCTCGCCGCCGCGCTGCTCGTCGCGGGCGCGGCCCTCGGTTCGCTGATCGCGCTGGGCCTCGGCTGGCTCCTCGCGTACGGCTCACGCCGGCTCTCCCGCACCGAGGTCAAACTGGCCGTGCTCGGCCTGCCGGGCGCTGTTGCCGCGGGCGCAACGCTGTGGCTGTGGGGCCGCATCAACGGCAACTGGGGCGAACCCGTACCGGAGGGCGGCATGCGGGACGTGCTGGCGGGGATGTGGCCGTGGGTGGTGCGGGGGGCGGCGGTGGCGTCCGCGCTGTTCCTGGTGTGGCGGGGCAGGCGGGTGCGCTGACGCCTGCGGCGGGCTCCTTCCCCCACCCCGCCCGGACCCGCGCTCTGCCCGGACTCGCAGCCGGGCTCTGCCCGGGGCCGCAGTCGGGGTCTGCCCGGACCCGCGCTCCGCCCGGTGCCCGCACCGCGCTCCGCCCGGACCCGCGCTCCGCCCGGACTCGCAGCCGGGCTCTGCCCGGGGCCGCAGTCGGGGTCTGCCCGGACCCGCGCTCTGCCGGGGGTCGGTACCGCGTTCCGCGTGGACCCGCAGCCGGGCTCCGCCCGGACCCGCCCTCTGCCCGGACCCGCCCTCTGCCCGGACCCGCCCTCTGCCCGGGGCCCGCACCGCGCCCCGCCCGGGGCCGCACCCGTGCTCCGCGCGGACTCGCCGGGGAGCGCCCCCGGACGGGCTGGGGTTTGCCGCTGTGCGGCGAACCGCAGCCTCGTCTGCGCGCCCGGTCGGTTACTTCGTCAGGTTCGCCTGCAGTTCGTCCAGGATCTTCGACGCCGCCGTGTAGCCGATGCCCTGGATCCACACCTCGTCCTCGACGGCGAAGACCTTGTCGTTCTTGACCGCCTTCATGCCCTTCCACAGCGCGCTGTCGAGGGTCTGCTTCTGCTTCGCCTTCGTCGGGTCGCCGTACGTGGAGTGGAAGACGACGTCCGCGTCCGCGAGGTCGATCTTCTCGGGGCTCACGTCGTACGAGAAGCCGTCCTTGGCCTTGTCCGTGATGGCGGGGCGGCCCATGCCGACGTCGGCGAGGAGCGTCGAGATGTAGTTCTGCTTGCCGTAGATGCGGATGTCCGCGCCCTCGACGAAGCGGACCACGTTGACCTCGGTCTCCGCGGCCTTGTCCTTGCCGCCGAGCGCCTCCGTGACCTTCTTGGTGTGGGCGTCGTAGTCGGCGACCGCCTGCTTCGCCTCGGCCTTCTTGCCGAGCGCGTCGGCGTGGAGCTGGAAGTTCTCCTTCCAGGGGTAGCCGGTGGTCTCCGTCATCACCGTCGGCGCGATCTTCTTCAGCTCGGCGTACTTGTCGCCGTGCCGGATCTTGCTGGTGAGGATGAGGTCGGGCTTGAGCGCGGCGATGGCCTCCATGTTGGGCGTCATCATCTCGCCGACGTCCTTGATGCCTTCGACCTCGTCCTTGGGCAGATAGGGCAGGAAGCCGGACTCGGTGCCCGCGTGGGTGGCACCGACGGGCTTCACGCCGAGGGTGATGACGGAGTCCAGCTCGGCCGTGTCGAGCACGACGACGCGCTTCGGGGCGTTCTTGACCTCGACGTCGCCCATGGCCGTCTTGACCGTGTGCGTGTCATTGCCGGCGGCGCCGGACTCCTTGCCGTTGTCGGACGGTTCGGAAGAGCCGCACGCGGAGAGAACGAGCGCGGCGGTGAGCGTGAGGGAGCCGGTGAGGAGGCCGCGGCGGCGGGCGGTGGTCATGGCAGGGGGAACCTTTCAGGCGGACTGCGTGGACGGTGTGGGGGTTCGGGAGGGGGAGTACGGCGCTCCCGGGACGACGAGCGGCGACCCGGTCACCGGGTCGGGGACCACGACCGACTCCATGCCGAACACCTCGCGGACCAGCTCGGCGGTGACGACGTCCGCCGGACGCCCTTCCGCCACTATGCGGCCGGTCTTCATGGCGACGAGGTGGTCGGCGTAGCGGGCGGCCTGGTTGAGGTCGTGGAGCACGGCGACGACCGTGCGGCTGCGTTCGTGGTTCAACTGCCGTACCAGGTCGAGGACCTCGACCTGGTGCGCGATGTCGAGGTACGTCGTCGGCTCGTCCAGCAGCAGCAGATCCGTCTCCTGCGCGAGCGCCATCGCGATCCACACGCGCTGGCGCTGACCGCCGGACAGCTCGTCGACGGGCCGGTCGGCGAGGGCGGTGACGTCCGTGCGCGCCATCGCGTCCGTCACCGCGCGCTCGTCCTCCTGCGACCACTGCTGCCACCAGTGCTGGTGCGGCTGGCGGCCGCGGGCCACGAGGTCGGCGACGGTGATGGCCTCGGGCGCGACCGGGGACTGCGGCAGCAGACCGATCGACTGCGCGATCTTCTTCGTCGGGATCTTCGACAGCTCGGCGCCGTCGAGCAGGACCGCCCCGCCCTTGGGCTTCAGCAGTCGGCCGAGCGCCCGCAGGATCGTCGACTTGCCGCACGCGTTGGGGCCGACGACGACCGTCACCTGGCCGTCGGGGACGGCCAGGTCGAGCTCGTGCACGACCGTGCGGTCCTCGTAGGCGAGCGTCAGCTCGCGGGCCGTCAGCCTGCTCACGACTTTCCTCCAGCGGTACGGCTACGGATGATGAGCCAGATCAGATACGGGGCCCCGATGGCGGCCGTCAGTACGCCCACCGGCAGCTCGGTGGGCGAGAACAGCCGCCGCGCCGCCAGGTCGGCGAGGACGACGATCACGGCGCCGAGCAGTGCGGAGCACAGCAGCGGGATCTGCGCGGTACGGGTCGCCCGGCGTGCGTTCTGCGGTGCCAGCAGCGCCACGAAGTCGACGGGTCCGGCCGCGCCGGTCGCGACCGAGGCCAGTACGACACCGAGCAGCACCAGCCCGAGTCGTACGCGGCCGAGCCGCACGCCCAGAGCGGTCGCCGTGTCGTCGTCCATCGAGACGGTGCGCTGGGCGCGGGCGGCCCACAGGATCGCGGGCAGCAGGGCGAGCAGCGTCCAGCCGAGCGGCGCGGCCTCCTCCCAACCGCGGCCGTTGAGCGAACCCGTCATCCAGATCTGCGCCTGCTGGGCGACGAGATAGTCGCCCTTGGTCATGAACAGCGTCGTGACCGAGCGGAGCGCGATCGCGAAGCCGATGCCGATGAGGACGAAGCGGGTGGCGTGCAGGCCGCCGCGCCAGGCGAAGACGTAGACGAGCGCGGCGGCGACGACACCGCCGGTGACCGACAGGTACGGCAGCACCGTGTACGAGGTGACCCCGAACGTGAGCGCGCCGACGGTGAGAGCGCTCGCGCCCTGGCTGATGCCGATGATGTCGGGGCTGGCGAGTGGATTGCGCGCGACGGTCTGGATCAGCGCACCCGCGAGGCCGAAGGCGGCGCCGACGAGGAGCCCGAGGACCATGCGGGGCAGTCGCAGCGTCCCCACGACGAGCTCGTCGGGCGACGGCTGCCCGAAGAGCACCTTGAGCACTTCGCCCGGCGCGACGAAGCTCTCGCCGACGCAGAGGTACACGACGCACGACGTGGCGAGCGTGAGGGCGAAGGCGGCGGCGACGGTCGCGGAGCGGCGGTGCAGCAGGAGGCTGGCGCGGCGGGTGCGGGCGACGGCGTAGCCGGCGGGGCGGACGGTCGTGACGGTGTCAGCGCTCACTCGGCGCCCTCCTCGTAAGGGCCGGCGGGCACGGACCGCCGGGGCCGGAGCCCGAACTCCAGACGCGAAGGCAAGGGCAGGAGGAAATGGGATCCTTTCGAAGACGGAGCCCCGCGAAGCACGGACGTCACGCCGGCACCGCCTTCCGCCGCACCAGCGTCACCAGGAACGGCACACCGATCAGCGCCGTCATCACCCCCGCGGGGACCTCGCTCGGCGGGAAGACGATCCGGCCGGTCACGTCGGACACCAGCAGCATCACCGGGCCGACGACCGCCGCCATCGGCATCAGCCACCGGTGGTCGCTGCCGACGATCGCGCGGGCGATGTGCGGGACCGCGAGGCCGATGAACGCGATCGGGCCCGCCGCCGCGACGCCCACGCCGGTCAGGACCGTCGCGCCGACGCCGCCCACGATCCGGACCGTCGCGACGTTCTGGCCGAGGCCCTTCGCCACGTCCTCGCCGAGGGCCAGCGCGTCGAGGCCGCGTGCCACCGACATCACGAGGAGCGTGCCCACCAGCAGGAACGGCCAGATCTGGCCGACCACTTCCGCGTCGCGCCCGGCGACGGAGCCGACCTGCCAGAAGCGGAACTCGTCCAGTGCCGCGGCCTTCGTCGTCAGGATGCCCATCGTGACCGACACCAGCAGCGCGTTGATCGCCGCGCCGCCGAGCGCCAGTTTGACGGGGGTCGCGCCGCCGCGACCGCGGGCCGCGATCGCGTACACGGCGACCGACGCGAGCGCCGCGCCCGTGAAGGCGAACCACACGTACCCCGTGAGCGTGTGCACTCCGGCGAAGGCGATGGCCAGCACCACGCCCACCGACGCGCCCTGGCTGATGCCGAGGATGCCCGGGTCGGCGATCGGGTTGCGGGTGATGCCCTGCAGGACCGTGCCGGCGAGGGCAAGCGCGGCGCCGACCATCAGACCGATGAGGGTGCGTGGCACGCGCAGTTCGCGTACGACTTCGGCGTCGGGGCTGTGTCCGCCGTTCAGTACGGCGTCGAGGACGGTGGACGGCGCGATGGCACGTGCTCCGACCGCGAGGCTGAGCAGCACCGCGAGCAGCAGGGCGGCGACGGCGGCGGCCGTCCACCCGATGCGGCGGGCCGCGAGCGCGCGTCTGGCTGACATGGGCACCAATCGGATGGGGAAGTGAGGCGGGAGTTCGAGGAAACCGACGAAAGCAAGGTTGGTAAGGCTTGGCTAAGTCTAAGCGGGCGCACATTCGCGCCGACGCGTGGGCACAATGACCCCCATGGCTTCCTCGTCCGCGCCGCGCCCGCTCACCGTCGGATTCGACCTCGACATGACGCTCATCGACTCACGCCCCGGTATCCACGCCGCCTACCGGGCGCTCTCCGCGGAGACGGGTGTGCACATCGACGCGGACCTGGCCGTCACCCGTCTCGGGCCGCCGCTGGAGCAGGAGTTGGCGCTCTGGTTCCCGGCAGAGCAGGTCCAGGAGATGGCCGACCGGTACCGCGAGATCTATCCCGGGTACGCGATCGAGCCAACCCCTGCGATGCCGGGCGCCCGCGAGGCGATAGCGGCGGTCCAGGAGCTCGGCGGCCGCGCGATCGTGGTCACCGCCAAGCACGAGCCCAACGCCAAGCTCCACCTCGCGCACCTCGGCATCGCGCCGGACGAGGTGATCGGCTGGCTGTGGGCGGAGGCCAAGGCGGAGGCGCTGCTCGAGCACGGCGCGGCGGTGTACATCGGCGACCACATCGGCGACGTACGGGGCGCGCGCCTCGCCGGCGCGCTGTCGGTGGCGGTGCCGACGGGGCCGTGCGACGCGGGCGAACTGAGCGGGGCGGGCGCGGACGTGGTCCTCGAGGACCTCACCGCCTTCCCGGCCTGGCTGCGCTCCTACAGTGCGGAGCCCGTCGGCGTGGAGGCCGTGGCTGCGGACCGCGCGGATCTGGCCTGACGCCGCTGCGCGGCGATCGAACGCAGCACTCCCGCCGCGGCGACCAGGAACCCGACGCCCATCAGCATGCTCACCGCATACGCGACGGTCGGGAACGGCTCGGTGTCCAGGAACAGCGGGGCCACCGTGACCAGAGTGGCCACCGCGCCGACGATGAAGACGATGGCGCCGGCGCGCACCAGCCCGTCACCCGGGGCGGCAGCGGCCGAGGCAGGAGTAGCAGTCATTCGGCCAGGGTAGTTCCCTTGCGCACAGGAACCGGTCGGGGACGTCTTGTCACCGGCCTCTGGACCATTAGCCTTGGGGGTGGCGGGTCAGGCGACCCGCTGTAGTGCTATCCAGAGCCGTTTTTTCGGCGCCCCAACTTGCGGTGCCCCAGCGCCCAACGAGTACGAGGACGAGGACAGACGTGCCTACCGGCAAGGTCAAGTGGTTCAACAGCGAGAAGGGCTTCGGCTTTCTCTCCCGCGACGACGGCGGCGACGTCTTCGTGCACTCCTCCGTGCTCCCGTCCGGAGTCGAGGCCCTGAAGCCGGGCCAGCGCGTCGAGTTCGGTGTGGTGGCCGGCCAGCGCGGCGACCAGGCACTGTCGGTGACGCTGCTGGACCCCACCCCGTCCGTGGCGGCGGCCCAGCGGCGCAAGCCGGACGAGCTGGCGTCGATCGTGCAGGACCTCACGACGCTGCTGGAGAACATCACCCCGATGCTGGAGCGCGGCCGCTACCCCGACAAGGTGCACGGCGCGAAGATCGCGGGCCTGTTGCGTGCGGTGGCCGACCAGCTGGACGTCTGAGCCCGACCGGCGGTACGGACCCGCTCACACGAACGAGCTCACACGAACGAGAGAGCACCCGGGCCGAGGGGCGGTACGAGCCCCTCGGCCGCCGCGCGTGTCAGCAGCCCCCGCACGGCCGCGTAGCCGTCGTCCCCGAGGTCGGCCGTGAACTCGTTGACGTACAGCCCGATGTGCTGGTCGGCGACGGCCGGGTCCATCTCCTGGGCGTGCTCGAGCACATACGGACGCGACGCCTGCGGGTCGTCCCACGCCATGCGCACCGACGTGCGCGCCGACTCCGCGAGCAGCCGCAGCGTCGGTGCGCCCAGCGACCGCTTGGCGATGATCGCGCCCAACGGGATCGCCAGGCCCGTCGTGGACTCCCAGTGCCCGCCCATGTCGGCGAGGGAGTGCAACCCGTAGTCCCGGTAGGTGAAACGGGCCTCGTGGATGACGAGTCCGGCGTCGACCTTGCCGTCGCGCACGGCCGGCATGATCTCGTGGAACGGCATCACGACGACCTCGCCGACCCCTCCGGGGACGACGTCCGCGGCCCACAGCCGGAACAGCAGATAGGCGGTCGAGCGCTCGCTCGGCACGGCGACGGTCTTCCCCGTCAGGTCCGTACCCGCCTCGCGGGTGAGGACGAGGGGACCGCAGCCCCGGCCCAGCGCGCCGCCGCACGGCAGCAGCGCGTACTCCTCGAGGACCCACGGCAGCACCGCGTACGACACCTTGAGCACGTCGAGCTCGCCGCGCTCCGCCATCCCGTTGGTGATGTCGATGTCCGCGAACGTCACGTCCAGCGCGGGGGCGCCGGGGACCCGGCCGTGCGCCCAGGCGTCGAAGACGAAGGTGTCGTTCGGGCAGGGCGAGTACGCGATCCGCAGGGTCACGATTGCTCCTCGAGGACGGGGGCGAGCTGGTGGAACGCCTGCCGCAGCGCGGACAGGGCGTCGCCGATGCGCCACGCGAGGCGGTCCCGGGGGCCGACGGCGTTGGAGATCGCGCGGATCTCCACGACCGGCACGCCGTGCGCGGCGGCGGCCTCCGCGACGCCGAAGCCCTCCATCGCCTCCGCGGCGGCCCGCGGGTGCCTGGCCGAGAGCTCGGCGGCGCGGGCGGCGGTCCCGGTGACGGTGGAGACGGTCAGTACGGGTGCGTGGGTCGCGCCCAGCGCCTTGGCGATGAGCGCGGACAGGGCGGGCGGCGAGGGGTGCGTGGTGCGGCCGAAGCCGAGTTCGTCGATGGGCAGAAAGCCGTCGGGGGTCTCGGCGCCGAGGTCGGCGGCGATCACGGAGTCCGACACGACGAGCGAACCGACGGGCGCGTGCGGAGGGAAGCCGCCGCCGATCCCGGCGGGGACGACCAGGCCGTAGGGCCGGTCCGCCACGGTGAGCGCCGTCGCGGCGGCTGCGGCGGCACCGGCGGGCCCGACACCGCCGACGAGCACGTCGTAGGCGGGGGTGCGGGTCAGTGCGTAGCCGCCGGGGAGGGAGGCAGCGGCACCCTCCGCGTTCGCGACGACGGCGGCGGCCTCGGCCGCCACCGCAGTCACGACAAGCACGCGCACGGCATCGACCTCCGGGTCAGGATGCCTTCTCGAACGAGAAGTTCCAGATGCCGACGACCTTCTTGCCCTTGGTCTCCATGACGCTGACGGCCGTCTTGGCCGTCGGCTCACCGGTCGGCGAGGAGAAGAACGCATTGCCCGGAATGGACCGGTACGTCTTCTTGAAGGGCTCCTGCTCCACCGGCTGCGCGCCGAACAGCAGGGTCCAGCCGTTCTCCGCGATCTCCGGGTCCACACCCATGCGGACCTGGTCGTTCATGTCGACCTTGATGGTCTCCGTCGGCTTCTTGGTCAGGCAGCCCTGGATCTCGGACTCCTTGATCGCCTCACCGTCGTTGTAGCAGGCGGCCTCCGCGTGGACGGAGTCCGACCCGATCGTCACCGTGACGAGCGGCGTCGGCTTGTCGCAGGCGGAAAGGACGAGGAGCCCGGCGGAGACGGCACCGAGAGCGGCAGCGGCCCGGCGGCGCTTGCCCGAGAAGAACGCAACGGTCATGAGCCGAAGGCTATCGGGCCCGCTTCCTCCTGCCGCGCGGGGGTACGCGGCGCGGCGCGACCGGGTTGCGCCACGAGGGTGGCGGCCTCGGCCGCCGCGCGGGCGGGCGCGTCCGCCCGCAGGCCCTGCCCGCCTTGCCTGTGCCAGCCTCGCGCAGCCCCTAGGGCGTGTTTCGAAAGTAGCGTCGTCCGCCCGCAGGGCGGGGCCCGCGGCGTCTGGTGCGTGCGATCGCAAGGCGGAGGATCATCCTCGTACTGGACGTACTTGGATGACTCCGACAACGCAGCGAGTGTGCGTGCCAGGCGTCGTGGGCCAGGCGGGACTTTCGAAACACGCCCTAAGCCACCTTTGCCCGCGGCCTGCTGCCCTGCCGCCCCGCCCCCAGCAGTCCGCGCGCGGCCGTCACCGCTCCCGCCGCGACGATGCCCGCGGCCACCGACATGCCCACCACACCGTTCAGCGGCAGCACGATCCCGATCGCGCCTCCCAGCACCCACGCCATCTGCAGCAGCGTCTCCGAGCGGGCGAACGCCGACGTGCGGACCTGTTCCGGGACGTCCCGCTGGATCAGCGCGTCGAGGGACAGTTTCGACAGCGCCTGGGACAGCCCCGCCATCGCGCCGAGCACCGCCACCATACCCACGCTGAAGAAGACCGCCGCCGCGACGGCCGCGGCCAGGACGAGGGCCAGCATCGTCGCGATGATCGCCTCGGGGGCGCGGGACTTCAGCCAGGCCCCGATGGCTGTGCCCAGCGCGTTGCCCAGGCCCGCCGCGACACCCACCATCCCCAGCGAGACGGCGGCCGACTGCCCGGCGAGCGGGTGTTCGCGCAGCAGGAACGCGAGGAAGAAGATCAGGAACCCGGACAGCGCGCGGTGCGCCGCGTTCGCCTGCAGTCCGTGCAGTACGGACGGGCCGACCGTGCGCAGGCTCGGCTTCGTCTCGCCGTGCGTGAGCATGTGCACCTTCGACTCGCCCTTCGCCGAGTCGACCTTGTGCGGCATGGTGAACGCCCAGTAGGCACCGAGGACGAACAGCGCGAACGCCCCGTACAGCGGCCACTGCGGCCCGATCTGCTGCAGCGCAACCCCGATCGGCGCCGCGATCCCCGTCGCGAGCAGGCCTGCCAGTGTGACCCGCGAGTTCGCCTTCACCAGCGAGAACTTCGGCGGCAGCAGCCGGGGCACGACCGCACTGCGCACCACCCCGTACGCCTTGGAGGACACCAGCACGCCGAGCGCCGCCGGATAGAGCTCCAGGCCGCCCGTCGCGACGGCACCCGACATCGTCAGCGCCAGCAGCGCACGGGCCAGCATCGCGCCCGCCATGGCCGCGCGGCGGCCGTGCGGGACGCGGTCGAGAAGCGGGCCGATCACAGGGGCCAGCAGCGCGAAGGGCGCCATCGTGACGACGAGGTAGAGCGCGACCCGGCCGCGGGCCTCGTCGGTCGGTACGGAGAAGAACACCGTGGACGCCAGCGCCACCGTGATCATGACGTCGCCGGCGCCGTTGACGGCGTGCAGCTCGATCAGTTTGCCGAGGCCCGACTCGCCCGCTCCGTGAGCGTGCGTCGCCTTGCGGATGCCGCGGGCGGTGCCGGTGATGGGGAGGTGCAGGGCACGGCCGACCGTCCGGCCCGCCCTGCGGAGCGGCCCGGCTGAGTCGGACGACCTTGCGGCTGCCACCCCGTCATAGTGCCCCAACCCCCGCGTCCCCGAACCGTGGCAGCGCCCGGGCGTCGGGCGTGTTCCGCCCTTGCCGCTGCTGCGCCTGCCCGCGTCGCGCCTGCGTCCTGCCTGCCTCCTGCTCCTGCGCGCTGCACCCTCGTCCCGCTCCGGCGAGCAGGCCGCATCCTTGTCGGTTCGTCCCGTGTTGGGTCGGGCAGGTGGGCGGCGGGCGTAGGAAGGGGTAGCGTGCGTAGCGCGCCACCGGCGGTTGGTTTCGGCCGCGCGCCTCTTCGGCATCCCGCAGAATGGGTGACGTTAGGTGTGCCCGGGATCAGGACGGTCCGGGCGTGTGCACGTCGATTGCGGCCCCTTGGTCCGCTCCGTGCGCCGCCCAGTACCTCGGAATCGGCCGAGCGCATCCGTGAGACGGCGTAGGAGAGAAGCGAGACCTGTGAGTGCTGCGACGACGCGAAGCCGTACCCCCGACCGTCTGTGCGCCGAGGCGGTCGACCTTGCCCGGAAGGCGGCCGAGGAGGCCGCGGCGCCCGGGGTGGTCGGAGAGCATGTGTCGGTCGTCTCCGAAGGGGACCGGGTCGTCACGCACTCCTTCGAGTGCCAGGAGCCCGGCTACCGGGGCTGGCGCTGGGCCGTGACCGTCACGCGCGCCTCGCGTGCCAAGGTCGTCACCCTTGACGAAACCGTCCTGCTGCCCGGTCCCGACGCGCTGCTCGCCCCCGAGTGGGTGCCGTGGAGCGAACGGCTGCGGCCCGGCGACATGGGTCCCGGCGACCTGCTGCCCACCGAGGCGGACGACCTGCGCCTGGAGCCCGGCTACACCGGCGAGGACGAGCCGCCGCCGAACTCGGTCCTCGCCGAGCACCCGCCGTCCCACGACCTGGTCGAGCGGGTCGAGGCGGAGGACGCGGAGCTCACCGACCGCAGGCCGGCCATCGAGGCGACGACGAGCAACGGCCGCGGCCAGATCGCGGCGCTCGCCGAGGAACTGGGCATGCGCAGGGCGCGTGTGCTGTCCCGCTACGGCCTGCACAGCGCGGCCGACCGCTGGGAGGAGGCCTTCGGCGCGAAGACGCCGATGGCGCAGGCGGCTCCGGCGGCGTGCATCACGTGCGGCTTCCTGGTTCCGATGGCGGGCTCGCTGCGGCAGGCGTTCGGAGTGTGCGCGAACGAGTTCTCGCCGGCGGAAGGGCACGTGGTGTCTTTGGCGTACGGCTGCGGCGGGCACTCGGAGGCGGCGGTCATGCCCAAGCCGCCGAAGCCGCCGGCGCCTGTGCTCGACTCGATGGCGGCGGACGAATTCCCTCTCCGCCCCGCCCGCGACGGCGGCTCGGTCCCAACAGAGCCGGACGGCCCGTCGGAAGACCTGGGCCACTCGTAACGCTCGCCCGCCGGGAAGCCGGCCGCTCGGGCGTTTGAGGGCACGGTCGTGGGTCGTGGTGTGTCCATGGGCCGGGGCTGGACCATGGGCTCCGGCTTGTTCGGGTCCGGTGGTCAAGGTGGGGGAATGAAGCTCGTCCGGCGCTCCGGGGTGGGCTGTCCGGGTCGGGAAGCCGGCCGCTCGGGCGTTTGAGGGCACGGTCGTGGGTCGTGGTGTGTCCATGGGCCGGGGCCGGACCCCTGGGCTCCGGCTCGTTCGGGCCCGGTCGTCACGGCCGGGAAACTCAGCCGGCCCGGCGTTCGAGGACGAGGCCGCAGGCCTCCCTGCGGCCACCGGCCACGGGCCCGGGGCGGAGCCCCGGTTTCGGGAAGGGGCGGCGTGGGGGCCTCGCCGCGGGCCGCCGCGCGTCACCGCGGGCAGCCACGCGGTACCTTCGGCCCCAGGAACAAGCAAGCCCCGCCGAGGCCCCCGGACACACCGGACTCCGCCCCGGTGATGCGAGAGAGCGGAGTCACACCGTGAGCGTCAGGACGACCGAGTGGGCCGACCCGTTCGGGACGGCACGGCTGCGGCGCGGTGTGCTCGACGCGTGGGGCGCGAGCCCGGCCCGGTTTCGGGAGGACGCGAACGCCGAGGAGGACCTCGCCCTCGGCGGCTACCGCGACCGCCTTGTGGTCGAGCTGGCGCAGAACGCCGCCGACGCCGCCGCCCGCGCCGGCGTCCCCGGCCGGCTGCGGCTGACGCTGCGGCCGGCCAACGGCCAGGAACCCGCCGTGCTCGCCGCCGCGAACACCGGCGCTCCGCTCGACGCGACCGGTGTCGAATCGCTGAGCACCCTGCGCGCCTCGGCCAAGCGCGAGGGCCACGAGGCCGCCGTCGGCCGGTTCGGTGTCGGCTTCGCCGCCGTCCTCGCCGTGAGCGACGAGCCCGCCGTCATGGGCCGGCACGGCGGCGTGCGCTGGTCGTTGGCGGAGGCCAGGGAGCTGGCCGGTCAGGTCGCCAAGGCCAGCCCGGGCCTCGGGGACGAGCTGCGCCGCCGGGACGGCCACGTACCGCTGCTGCGGCTTCCGCTGCCGGCCGAGGGCACCGCGCCCGAAGGCTACGACACTGTCGTCGTCCTGCCGCTGCGCGACGGCGCCGCCGTCGACCTTGTGGAGCGGCTGCTCGCCGGTATCGACGACGCACTGCTCCTGACTCTCACCGGCCTCGCCGAGATCGTCGTGGAAACCCCGGACGGCGTGCGGGTGTTGGAGCGCCACGCGCAGGACCCGTACGTGCGCATCGAGGACAGCGTGCGCGGTGAGCACCGCTGGCGGGTCGTCAGCCATGGCGGCCCCATCGAGCCGGCGCTGCTCGCCGACCGCCCCGTCGAGGAGCGCCTGCGGCCGCACTGGACCGTCACCTGGGCCGTTCCCGTCGATGACGAGGGCGCGCCGGCCCGTCCGCAGACCCAGCCTGTCGTGCATGCGCCGACGCCGACCGACGAGCCCCTCGGCGTACCGGCACTGCTCATCGCGTCGCTGCCGCTGGACACCACCCGCCGGCACCCGGCCCGAGGCCCGCTGACCGCCTTCCTGGTGGAGCGCGCGGCCGACGCGTACGCCGAACTGCTCGGCTCCTGGCAGCCGGTGACGACAGGGACCATCGACCTTGTGCCGGGGCCGCTCGGCAAGGGGGAGCTGGACGGCGAGTTGCGGGCGGCGATCCTGAAGCGCCTGCCGCGCACCGCGTTTCTGGAGGCGGCGGTTCCGCGGGATGTCGCGGACGAGGACACCGGTCTGCCGGACCGGGTGACCACCGGAGGGCTGCGGCCCATCGAGGCGGAGGTCCTGGAGGGTGCGGGCACGGACACCGTGCGAGTACTGGCCGAGGTGATGCCGACGCTGCTGCCGGCCGGCCTCGAGCGCCGTGTGGAGCTGCGCACGCTGGGCGTGGCGCGCGTGCCGCTGACGGAGGCGATCGACCGGCTGGCCGGTCTGGAACGCGAACCGGCGTGGTGGCAGCGGCTGTACGAGAGCCTCGCCGGCGTCGACCCCGACCGTCTTTCCGGCCTGCCGGTGCCCCTCGCGGACTCCCGCACCACCATCGGCCCGCGCCAGACACTGCTGCCGCTCGCCGACACTCCGGCCGACCTGGCCCGGCTCGGCCTCAAGGTCGTGCACCCGGACGCCGCCCACCCACTGCTGGAGAAGCTGGGCGCGCTGCCCGCGACGCCGCGGGCCGTCCTCACGACGCCCCAGGTGCGGGCGGCCGTCGCCGCGTCGCTCGACGCGGGCGAGATCTGGGACGAGGACGCGGACTCGCTCGACGCGGAGGAACTGGCGGAGACGGTCCTCGCTCTCGTCAGGGACGCGGAGTTGGAGCCGGGCGACGAGCCGTGGCTCGGCGCGCTGGCGCTGCCCGACGAGGACGGGGAGCTCGCCCCCGCCGGCGAACTCGTCCTGCCGGGCAGCCCGTTCGCCTCCGTCATCCGTGGGGACGAACTCGCCCTGTGCGACGCGGAACTGGCCGAGCGGTGGGGCGAGCAGCCGCTCGCGGCGTGCGGCGTCCTCGCCAACTTCGCCCTGGTCCGCGCCACCGACGTCGTCCTCGACCCGGACGAACTCGAGCCGCGCGCCGGCGACTACGCCGAGCCTGACGACGCCGGACTGCTCGACGCGGTCGACGTGTGGGCAGAGGACGTCCTCGACCGGTTGCCGGACACTCCGGTGCCGCCGGTCGCCACGGAGATCGTCGCCGTGCGGGACCTGGACCTGGTGGACGACGACTGCTGGCCGCAGGCCCTGGCGCTGCTCGCGCAGCCGCCGCTGCGGGACGCGCTCACCCAGTCCGTACGGGTCCTGCTGCCGGACGGCACGACGGAGACGGTGCGCCCGTACACGGCGTGGTGGCTGCGCGACCACCCCGTGCTCGACGGCCGCCGCCCCGCGGGACTGCGCGCTGCGGGCGCCGACCCGCTGCTGGAGGGCCTGTACGAGTCGGCCGACACGACCGGCTTCGCGGACGCGCAGGTGCTGCACGCCCTCGGGGTCCGCACGTCCGTGGCCGCGCTCCTCGACGAACCGGGGGGCGCGGCGGAGCTGCTGTCGCGCCTCGCGGACCCGGACCGCCAGGTGTCGGCCCGTCAGCTCCACGCCCTCTATACGGCGCTGGCCGACCTCGACCCGGAACAGGTCACGCTCCCCGACGAGCTGCGGACGGTCGTGGACGGCGAGGTGGTGGTGGTCGACGCGGCAGAGGCGGTCGTCGCGGACACCCCCGACCTCCTCCCGCTGTCCGCCGGCCTGCCCCTGCTCCCGGTGACGCCCACGCGCGCAGAGGACCTGGCCGACCTCTTCCAGGTACGCCGCCTGAGCGAGGCGGTCGAGGCGGACGTCACGACGGACGGGGAGGAGCACGAGGTCCCGGAGTCCGTCCGCATCCTGCTGGGCCCGTCGACGCCCTCCTCGTACGTCGAGCACGAGGAACTGATCGCGGGCGGCAGCGAACTCGACTGGCGCCGCACTCCGGACGGCACACTCCACGCCGCCACCCTGGAGGGCGTGGCGGCGGGCCTCGCCTGGTCGGCCGGCCAGTGGCCGCGCCGCTTCGAGGTCGCGGCGCTGCTGGAGGACCCGTCCCGCACGGAGGAGCTGGCGCGGGACCGCTGGTTCGACGCGTAGGCCGTCCCTTCCGGGTCTCGCGCGGTCCGTCGCCGCCGTACGGTGACGCACTCCTGACGCATGGGCACCACGTGCGGGGGACGTTCCCGCCCGGGCGGTGAGGAGGGGCCCTGCGCCCGCGTGGCCCAGATGTGACGGGCCCGTGCGCCAGGTGCTGTCCGCGCGTACTTGCAAGGGCATCGCACCTGGTCACAGGGCGTACGACGGCTGTAGCCGCAATGTGCTCCGTGTGCAACGGTAGGTGCCATGGCGGGCATTCGGCACACTCATCCGAACGGGCACGACCACCACGGCGACCACCGCCACGGCGACCACCGCCACGACCATCCCGGTCAGGGGCCTGCGCGGGGCGGGGCGCGGCACCGCCTCGCCCACCTGCTCCGGCCGCACAGCCACGAGTCGGGCGACAAGGTCGACGCGGCGATGGAGACCTCCCGCGACGGCATGCGCACGCTGTGGATCTCCCTCGTGGTCCTGGGCGCGACCACCGCCGTCCAAGCCGTGATCGTCGCCCTGTCCGGGTCGGTGGCGCTGCTCGGCGACACCGTCCACAACGCCGCCGACGCCCTGACCGCAGTCCCGCTCGGCATAGCCTTCCTGCTCGGCCGGCGCGCCGCGAACCGCCGCTACACGTACGGCTACGGCCGGGCCGAGGACCTGGCGGGCATCGTCATCGTGACCACCATCGCCGCCTCAGCGGTCGTCGCCGCCTGCATGGCCGTCGACCGGCTGCTGCACCCCCGCGACATCACCCACCTGTGGGCGGTCTCGGCGGCCGCGCTGGTCGGTTTCGCGGGCAACGAGTGGGTCGCCCGGTACCGCATCCGCACCGGCCGGCGGATCGGCTCCGCCGCTCTCGTCGCGGACGGCCTGCACGCCCGGACCGACGGGTTCACCTCGCTGGCGGTCCTGCTGGGCGCGGGCGGCGCCGCGCTCGGCCTCCGGTGGGCCGATCCGGTCGTCGGTCTGCTGATCACCATCGCCATCCTGCTGGTCCTGAAGGACGCCGCCCGCGAGGTCTGCCGGCGCCTGATGGACTCGGTCGATCCGGCCCTCGTCGAGACCGCGGAGACCGCTCTGCGCGGCGTGGACGGAGTGCTGGACACCGGACAGGTGCGGATGCGGTGGATCGGGCACGCGCTGCGGGCCGAGGCCGACATCGTGGTCGACCCGCAACTGACCGTCGTCCAGGCGCATTCGCTGGCCGTCGCGGCCGAGCACGCCCTGATCCACGCCGTACCCCGGCTGACCGCCGCGACCGTCCACATCGACCACCGCCCTGTGGGCGACGACCCGCACGCGGCACTCGCCCACCACGGCACTGTCAGTTCCGGGTGACAGCATCGGAGCATGACCGACTCCGCAGCGATCGCCGCGTACTGGGATGCAGCCGCCGCCGACTTCGACGCCGAGCCGGACCACGGCCTCGGGGCGGAGGAGACCCGCGCGGCCTGGTCGCGACTCCTGACGACGTCCTGGCTTCCGTCGAGTCCGTCGAGCCCGACGCGTCCGTCCGATGTACTGGACGTGGGCTGCGGCACCGGTTCGCTCTCCGCTCTGCTGGCGGAGGCCGGACACCGGGTCACGGGGGTGGACCTGTCCCCGCGGATGGTCGACCGGGCCCGCGCCAAGCTGAGGGCCGCCGGTCTGCCGGGCCGCTTCCTGGTGGGCGACGCGGCGGCCCCGCCGACCGGTGACGAGCCGTTCGACGCCCTGCTTTCCCGCCATCTCGTCTGGACCCTGCCCGATCCGCAGGCCGCCCTCGCCGCCTGGGTGGGCCGCATACGCCCCGGCGGCACGCTGGTCCTGGTCGAGGGCCGCTGGCGCGAGTCCGGCCAGGCAGGTGTGGAGTATGTGGCGGGCGCCGAGACCCTGCCCTGGCACGGCGGCGTCACCGCCGACGACCTGGCCGCCGCCGTGCGCCCCCTTGTCACCGACCTGCGCATCGAGCCGTTGAGCGGCGAACCCGCCCTGTGGGGCGGCGCCGTGACGGACGAGCGGTACGCGTTGGTCGCCCGCGTCTGACGGCAATGGCCTGTAGTCGCCGCCGGCACATTCCGGTTCATCCTTGTCCCGACGCCCAGGGAAGCAGACATCTGCCGATATCTCGCACCGGAAACTCCGTGGTGGGATACGTCTGTTGACCGTCACAGCAGAAGTGCAGGTCAGTTGACTTTGTCGTGAAGAAGTATTCACCGTCAAAACCGGAACCAGCGTTGCCGGTTGGCCCAGTGGCGTGATCTCATCCCTTGGTGCGGGGGTCGTGTCTGCGGACCCGCTACGGGCGTCAGGCGGCCGTCTGCGCCGGCCTGTTGTCCTTTGACGTGAGTTCGGGTCGACAGTCCCGGCATTTTCCGAAGTGAAAAGGGAGAGAAAGTGCGTAACGACTTCACCTCTGTTGAGACCGCCGAGATTTCCGACAGCGAGCTGGACGGCATTTCCGGCGGTGTCGCCAGCGCCCACGCCGGTGCCAACGGCTACGGTGCTGCCGTCAACGTCGGCGACGTCGTCGGCGCCGCCCAGTCCGTCGCCTCCGTCGTGCCGGTCGGCGCGGTCACCGGTGCGGCCAACGGCCTCGTCTCGGTGCAGACCACCGGCATCTGAGAAAGACCTGCCTCAAAGCCTTCTCGGCCACGAGCATTTGCTCGCCCCGTCCGCTCGTGAGTGGACCGTCGCGGTGAGACAGGCCTCGGGACATCCAGTCCCGGGGCCTTCTGTGTTCGTCCGGACCCTGTAATCGGAGCGTTGCGCGTTTCCGTGTCGACGCGGACAAGGGATTCGGAACCGGAACGGTGCGAGCATCCCCTTCCGGGCTCGGCGGACCGAGTTCTCACTCGACGTGGAGATGCCTTTTCGATGCGGGCGACCATCAGCGTGTTGTCGGTGAACCGGTGCCCCTGGGCCGAGTCCCGAGCCGTACACGTTCACCAGCGAAGTCGCGCGCGGAGTTCGCCGCGTCGTTCGGCTCGACACCCCGAGGCGCGCGGCTCGCCTGGCGGGTCGCCCTGCGGCACCTGGCGGTCCGCTGGGGTGCGGAGCCGCGCGTGCCGGTCGGGAAGACCGTCTGGGCGGAAGTGGCGGTCGGAACGGCCTCGGACTCCTGCCTCTGACCTCGGCCGCCCAGCCGTTCAGCAGGTCGCCCCGCCTCGGCGCCCCGCGTCTGCGCTCGCCCTCAGCGCGGCAATGTGTCGAGGAGGGTGAAGAACCGGGCGCGGTGGTCGGTGCCGTCCGGGAGGTGCCAGGTGGCGGTGACGTGGCCCCGGACGGCGGTGCCGGAAACGCCCTCGTCCGCCGGGCGCAGGACGCGCGTCACCTGGAGCGCCAGGGGCTCGGGTGCCAGGGAGGCCGTCGTGCCGTCGGGCCCGTCGGTGACGACTCCCGGCGCGCTGTCCGCCGGGAGTCCGGGACCGGCGAAGTGGCCCGTGACGGAGGGGTCCGGGGCGTTCGACACGCTCTGGGCCTGCGCCTCGGCCCGGCCCTGCGCGAAGGCCAGCAACTGGGCGACGACCACCGGGTCGTGGACGCCGTCGTACACCCAGCGCTTGCCGAGCACGCCGTGCTCGCTGGTCCCGACGAGCGCCGCCTCGTCGGCTCCGTCGAGCGGCGCGGCGCGGTAGGAGAACGGTACGTGGTACGCGACGGGCTCGTCGCCGGACGCGTCCGTGACCACCATGAACTCGATGCCCACCTCGCCCTGCGGGTCGTCGAGCCGGAAGCCGCCGGCTTTGGCGAGCTCCGGCTCGCGTCCCGTGCCGAGGTACCAGGGCCGCGTGGGAAGCCAGGCCGCGAGCAGCTCGAGTTTGCCGGGCGCCATTGTTGTCCTGTGGATGACAGCCATATCCGGTGAACTCCCCCTGCACGTGACCGATTCCCTTCCGCCCGCAGGTCCTCCCCCTCCCACGGCCGGAAGTCGATTGCCGCCTTCCGCGGTGGCGGTTAGGGTCGGTCGGGTGACTGCCGGGTCGGCCATGGGCCACGCACGAGTGAGGCGCCCGGCCTCGGCGTGAGCGCGAGGCGGGCCAGAGCCCCGCCGTTTTCTCCCCGTCTTCGACCTGTCCTTCAAGGAACCAAGACCTGGGAGAGTCACCTCAGCATGCCGCACCAGCAGTCCGTCACCACCGTCCAGCTCAACCACACCGCCGTGTACGCCAAGGACCGTCAGCTGTCGGCCGAGTTCATCGCCGCCGTCCTCGGCCTCGAGGTCGGTGCGCCGTTCGGCCCGTTCCTGCCCGTCGACCTCGGCAACGGCGTGAC
This sequence comes from Streptomyces sp. NPDC027962, assembly GCF_055566095.1. Lineage (NCBI taxonomy): Bacteria > Bacillati > Actinomycetota > Actinomycetes > Kitasatosporales > Streptomycetaceae > Streptomyces > Streptomyces sp. NPDC027962. The sequence continues at coordinate 245,419 of NZ_JBVHTA010000003.1, read as the reverse complement.
GCTCGACTACTACGAGACGGCCGACGAGCCGATCCAGTCGCAGCACTACGCGTTCCAGGTGCCCGACGAGCAGTTCGACGCCATGATCGCCCGCCTGGAGGCGGTAGGGGTCACGTACTTCGCCGATCCCGGTCACACCGAGCCCGGGACGATCAACCGCCTGTTCGGCGGCCGGGGAGCGTACTTCGACGACCCGTCCGGTCACAACATGGAGATCATGACCCGGCCCTACGCCCGGCCGTAGCGCGCTCCGCGCAGGGGGCGGCCGGCCCCCTGCGCGGAGCACGGGTCAACCGGCCCGCCGAGGCGCCGCGTTGTGACTGTTGAGTAAGCGGTTCAATGGATTTTCTGCCCATGATGAGAATAGGCCGTTCTGGGGTATAGGTGGGCGGGGCAGGTGTCCCCCGTCGTGAAAGATCGTTGACCGGGCGTGGAACCACGTGAATTTTGGGAGCGCAACTCACTCCTGGCTGAGGCTTTCTGCAGCAGCGACGACAAGGTGCGTCAGGCGAGGGCATTCCTGGACGAGGCACATGCCGATCGGGCGCGTACGCTCGCCGCGTTCGCCGTCACGGTCGGCAGCGACGGTGCGGTCGCAGATCTGATGGGCCTGAACGCGCGTGAGGTCCGTGTCGCCCGCAGGACCGTCGGCAAGACGGATGCCCGCACAGTCGCGGAGCACATCCTCACCCTGCGTCCCGAACACCGCGTGGCCCCAACCCCGCACGAGGACGAGTGCGTGGCACCGGACGTCGCGTTCCCCACCCCGCGTGCGGAGGCACCGGCTGCGCCGGCCCCGACTCCTGTGTGCGCACCTCCGATCGAGCAGGGTGCGCGGCCCGCCGAGGACTCGGTGATCTGGTCACCCGGCATGGACTCCGTCCTCCAGTGGAGCTGGCAGTCCGGACTGGACCTCCAGACGGTGGCCGAAGAGCTGGGTCTCAGTCCCAGGGCGCTCCTGCTGCGCGCCCAGTTCCTGGCTGCTGAGGGGCGCTTGTCGCCAAGGGCCGGAGACAGTGAGTCGGTGCAGCCCGGTCGCCACCGCCGAAACGACGACCCGCCCTACACACCGGTGCCGGACAACATCGAGAGTCTCTACTACTCACCCGCGCCGCACGGCTGGGCACACGCCTGACGGTCGCCGGCCGGCCGGCCCGGCGCCAGGCGCGGTGACACCGCCCCACCACGCGCCAAGAGACCTCCAGCAGCGCCGCGCCGGCCGCCGCGATCGCCACGGCCGTCCACGTATCGTCGTGGTCGTTCACCGGCCAGGACACGCCGCAACGTGGATCCTCCGCCTGCGCGACGCTCACATCGGAAGGCCCTGCCGCCCGGCGGGGCCTTCTCCGTGCCGGGTGGCGGCGCGCAAGATGGACGTGCCCGCAGGCGTGAGCGTGTGCAGCACGCTCGCGCCGTACCGGACGCTGGTGACAAGGCCCGCGTCGCGCAGAGCGGAGGCGTGCCTGCTGGCCGAGGACGCCGAGACACCCGCGGCACGGGCGATCTCGCCGGTCGTGGCACCGGCCGCGGCGGCGTGCAGGGCGGCGGCCCTGGCCCGCCCCAGCAGCGCGGCGAGAGGCCTCCCGGGACCGGAGCCGCCGGCGGTGCCGTCCGCGGTGTCTGACGGCTCGTGCAGCAGCGGGTACCAGAGGACGGGCGGCAGACGCGGGTCGGCCAGGCTCACGGGGGCGGTCCACGAGAAGTAGGAGGGGAACAGCGTCAGTCCCCGACCGTTCAGGTGCAGGTCCCGGTCGTCCGCAGGGTAGGTGACCTCCAGCACCGGGGCTCTCCAGCGCATCGTCGGCCCCAGGCCGGCCAGTACGTCGTCCACGCCTCCGTCGAGAAGCCTGCGGCAGCACGCCGCGCGCTCGGCCTCGACCCGCGCCTGGACCTGCTCCTTGTACGGGTCGACGACCGCCTCGTAGTACGCACGCAGGAGGCGCACGAATTCCCTACGGGTCTGCAGTTCGGCCAATTGCGGTGCCCATGAAGGAGCTCCGGAGCCCTTGTCCAGAATGGACAACTCCTTGAGGATACGGCGTGGCGGTGTTGCCAGAATTGATTCCAGCCCCTCGTCGAGATCCGGAGCATTGGCCGGAGTCAGGAAATCCGGAAAGTAGGAGGCTCTCGGGAACAGCGGCAGCAGGACGCTGCGCAGGGCGCGTTCCAGCCCCTTCTCGCGCAGTCGGCCGCGCGCCGTCCGGTACCAGCCCGCATAGGCCCATCTGCCCTTTCGCGTCTGGAGTCGATGCAGGCTGGCGGTGGTTTCCCAGAGCGGATCGGGAGCGGCCATGACCCTGGTTCTGGCCAGGTCCAGGTCGCTGAAGTGGACGCGGAGCATTCTGTTCCCCCCGGGAAGCTCGGCTTTTGCGTTCAGCCGCAACAGCATGGCCGGAGCCTGGCGAACGGGCAATTCTTTGACGTGGCAGGCGCGTCGGGCCCCACGGTCCCGAAGTGCCGTCCGTGCGAAACAGCGGAAAGGTGCCGCCGGAAGGCGGTACCGGTCAACGGGGGGCAACCAGCATGAGGCATACGTTCGCTTCCGCCTGCGCGGGTGTCGTGATCGTCGTGATCACCGCCGCCGGGTGCACGGCCGCGGCACCGGCGGGACCGGACCGCGCCCGGCGCCCGGGACCGCCGGCGGCCGGAGCCGAACCCGGGGACGAGGGCAGGGAGTTGACGGGACCCGAGCAGATCCTTGTGCAGCGTGCCGAGCAGTTGCTGGTGAAGGAGTGCATGGCGGAGTCGGGCTTCACGTACTGGGTGGGCCCGGTGCCGACGCCCGACGACCTGAAGGGCTCCGGCTATGTGCTGGCCGACACCGGCTGGGCGAAGCGGAACGGCTTCGGAAGCCGGCTCCAGCAGAAGGTGCAGGACCTCCAGCGCGACGACCCCAACCACGCGTATGCCAACGCGCTTCCGCAGAGGGACCGCGTCCGCTACAGCATGACGCTGGAAGGCGGCCCGTCGAGCGGGATGCTCACGGCCGAGCTGCCCGGCGGCGGAACCGTGCGCACCCCCCGTGACAGCTGCCGGGCCGAAGCGAAGGACAGGCTGTACGGCGACTTCGAGACGTGGTTCCGTGCCGAGAAGACCGCCACCAATCTAGAGCGGTTGTACGTGTCCGACCTGCTCGAGGACAAGCGCTTCACGGCCGCGCTCGACACCTGGTCGGCGTGCATGCGCGACATCGGGCACGACTACGACGACCCCCCGGCGGTCCGCGAGGCCCTCCCGGAACTGACCGGGCGACTGGGCCCGGACGAGGCGTTCGCCGTCGAGGTGCGGCTGGCCGTCGCGGAGGCCACGTGTGCGACCGAGACACCGCTGGCCGCGACGGCACGCACCCTCGCCGCCGAGTACCGCGCGAAAGAGTCGGCCCGGTACGGCGCGGACGTCGCGACCTACCAGCGGATGGGTCTCGTCGCCCTGGCCCGCGCCGAGGACATCACCGGCACGACGGCCTGACCACACCCGCCCGGTCCCCGGGCGTCGAAGACTTCCGCAGCTCGGCTGCGGGACATCGGAAACCACCACACAAGGAGTGATGCACCATGCGCAAGACTCTCGCCACGGCCGCGACCCTCGGTCTCGCGGGCCTCGGGGTGATCCTTCCCGCGGGCGGCGCCCAGGCAGCGTCGGCCTGCGACACCGCCTACGCCAACGCGGTCTCGGGCCGGTTCTACGCCTACAACTACGACAACTGCAGCGGCTATCTCGGCAGCACCGACAGCTGGGACTCGGACTGGGGCAACAGCACGGGGCCCTTCCAGGGCGGTGACACCAACAAGGCGCAGTCCATCCTGCACAAGGGCACGTCCGGCATGGCCGTCCAGGTCTTCAACGGAACGGGGCAGGACTGGGGCGGCGGCCACACCTGCATCAAGAAGTCCGAGTACTACATGAGCAACCTCACCGGCCACACGTTCACCAGCGGCGCCGGCGTCGACAACAACATCAGCTCCCACCGGTGGGTGTACGAATCGTCCTGCGGCAAGTTCCTGAACTCCTGACCCGCCCGGGACCAGGCCCCGCCGCCTTCGGCGGTGGGGCCTGCGCCATGCCGGGCACCTCACGCGGGGAAGCGCCGGCTCACCACTCGCCAAGAGACCTCCAGCAGCGCCGCGCCCGCCGCCGCGATCGCCACGGCCGCCCACGGCATTGTCCGGCCCACCAGCCGCAGAGCGAAGAACTCCTGGAGCCACGGCACCGACAGCACCAGCAGGAAGCCCAGCCCCATCGCCGCCACGAGACCGATGCGCCACCACGTGTACGGGCGGGCGATGATCGCGAGCACCCACATCGCGACCAGGAACAGCGTCAGTGTCGCCACACTCGTCTCGGCGGCCAGCGCGCCGGGGCCGCTGTAGTACGAGCGGGCCAGCACATACGCGCTGAACGTCGCCGCCGCCGCGATCACGCCCGCGGGGATCGCGTACCGCATCACCCTCCGTACGAAGTGCGGCTTGGCTCGTTCCTTGTTGGGCGCGAGGGCCAGGAAGAACGCAGGGACGCCGATCGTGAGGGTGGAGAGCAGCGTGAGATGGCGGGGCAGGAAGGGGTACTCGACCTGGCTGCAGACCACCAGGAGCGCCAGCAGCACCGAGTACACCGTCTTGGTCAGGAACAGGGTGGCGACGCGGGTGATGTTGCCGATGACCCGGCGGCCCTCCGCGACCACCGACGGCAGCGTCGCGAAGCTGTTGTTCAGCAGGACGATCTGTGCCACGGCCTTGGTCGCCTCGGAGCCCGACCCCATCGCCACACCGATGTCGGCGTCCTTCAGCGCCAGGACGTCGTTGACGCCGTCACCGGTCATCGCCACCGTGTGCCCGCGGGACTGGAGCGCCCCGACCATGTCGCGTTTCTGCTGCGGACTGACGCGGCCGAAGACCGCGGCCCCGTCCAGCTCCGCGCCCATCGCCTCCCGCTCCGCCGGCAGCTTGCGCGCGTCGAGCGTGCCGTCGGCGCCGGGCAGGCCGAGCTTGGCCGCGACCGCGCCCACAGCGACAGCGTTGTCTCCGGAGATGACCTTGGCCGCCACGTCCTGGTCGGCGAAGTAGCGCAGCGTCTCGGACGCGTCGGGCCGCAGGCGCTGTTCGAGGACGACCAGGGCGGCCGGGATCCGCTCCGAGGGGGCGTCCAGCGGTCCCGTGGCCCGGGCCAGCAGCAGCACCCGCAGGCCCTGCCGGTTGAGCTGGTCGACCTCGGCGAGGGACGCGTGCCCGGCGGGCAGGAGCACGTCGGGTGCGCCCAACAGCCATGTCGAGTGCCCGTCGCCGTCGCCGTCGCCGTTCGCGAAGGTGGCGCCACTGTATTTGCGGGCCGAGGAGAAGGGGAGGGTGCCGGTGCAGCGGTGGTTCCCGCCGTCGGGGTAGGCCGCGATGACGGCCTGCAGGGAGGCGTTCGGCCGCGGGTCGGTCCCGCCGAGCGCACCCAGCACCTGGCGTACGTGCACCTCGTCCGCCCCGTCCAGCGGGCGCAGCTCGGTCACGTCCATGCCGCCCTCGGTGAGCGTCCCGGTCTTGTCGAGGCAGACGACGTCGACGCGGGCCAGGCCCTCGATGGCGGGGAGTTCCTGCACCAGGCACTGTTTGCGGCCGAGCCGGATGACCCCGATCGCGAAGGCGACGGAGGTCAGCAGGACCAGCCCCTCGGGGATCATCGGCACGATCCCGCCGACCGTCCTTGCCACCGAGTCCTTGACGTTGGTGTCCTTCGCGACCAGCTGGCTGATGATCAGCCCGATCGCGGTCGGGACCATCATCCAGGTCACGTACTTCAGGATCGTGGAGATCCCGGAGCGCAGCTCGGAGTGGACGAGCGTGAAGCGGGACGCCTCCTCGGCGAGCTGCGCCGCGTAGGCCTCACGGCCCACCTTCGTGGTCGTGAACGCGCCGCCGCCCGCGACGACGAAGCTGCCGGACATCACGGGGTCGCCCGGCTGCTTGAGCACGGGGTCGGCCTCACCGGTCAGCAGCGACTCGTCGACCTCCAGGTTGTCCGCCTCCACGATCTCGCCGTCGACGACGACCTTGTCGCCGGCGCCGAGTTCGACGAGGTCGCCGAGGACGATCTCGGAGGTGGAGATCGAGGCGGCGACGCCGTCCCGCCGCACTCTCGGTTTCGCCTCGCCGATGACCGCGAGCCCGTCGAGGGTCTTCTTGGCGCGCAGCTCCTGGACGATGCCGATGCCGGTGTTGGCGATGATCACGAAGCCGAAGAGGCTGTCCTGGATCGGCGCGACGAAGAACATGACCACCCACAGGACGCCGATGATCGCGTTGAAGCGGGTGAGGACGTTGGCGCGGACGATGTCGACGGCGGAACGGGAACTGCGTACGGGTACGTCGTTGACCTCCCCGCGGGCGACCCGCTCCGCGACCTGCGCGGCCGTCAGTCCGCCCGCCTGCGGTCTCCCGCCCGGTGACCCCGGCAGCCGCCGGGGGTGTAGGGGGTCGAGTTCTGCGCCCGCGTCGATGACGGGCCCTTCCGGCTCGGGGGCGCCGGGTCCCCTGTCCGCCCGCTGCGTCATGTTCTCGACGTTACGGCCGGAGCGGTCCGTTCACCCCCGGGCGAGGCGGAAGACGGCACCACGGTCGGACGGGAATCGTCCCTGAGGACTACGGGCGACGGCGGGAGGCTTCCGGGACGGGCCGGGCGGCGACTTCGGGGTCGCCGGGGCCGGTCGTACGGGGTCAGGCGTGCGGGCCCGGCTCCTGGGGCTCGTCGCGCCCAGCCGTTTCCGCGGCCGCCGCGCGCTTGATCGCCGCGTCCCGGCCGCGCACGTACCAGATGCCGATGAGCCCGAGGCCGGCGCCGGCCAGGCAGGTCCACACCCACCAGGTCAGATCGCGGTCGTCGAACCAGCTGTAGAAGGGGACCTGGACGAGGAACATCACGAACCAGAGGAGCGTGCCGCCGACGATCGTGGAGACGATCGGGCCCTCAAGGGGTTCGGGTGCCTTGTGCCGGGGGGTCCACTTCGCCATGGCGACAGTGTAGGCGGGGGAGGGGTGGACACCGGCCGGGTGGGACGCACGGTCGGACGGGCCGTGCGCGCCAAGGGTCTACGCGCGGAGAGTAGCGATCTTTCGTTCATATGTTCATACTGAAACTGATTCCGGCTGGCTGGTTTTCCTTGTTGGAACATCCAAACCAGGCCGGTTTTCCCTTGCCCTTCCCTGTGTCGCCCCCCTTCGCGTACGACTGAGGTTCTGCATGTCCACCACGGCCACCGCCACGGTCGAATCCCCCGACCTGCCGCCCGGGCCCCAGCAGCCGGTCGGCGGCCTGGACCGCTTCTTCAGGATCTCGGAGCGCGGCTCCACGGTCGCCCGCGAGGTCCGCGGCGGCTTCGCCACCTTCTTCGCGATGGCGTACATCCTCGTGCTGAACCCGATCATTCTCGGCAGCGCCAAGGACATGTACGGACACCAGCTCGACGGCGGCCAGCTGGTCACCGCCACCGTGCTGACCGCCGCCTTCTCCACCCTCCTGATGGGTGTCATCGGCAACGTCCCGATCGCCCTCGCGGCGGGACTCGGCGTCAACACGGTCGTCGCCCTCCAGCTCGCGCCCCAGATGGCCTGGGCGGACGCCATGGGCATGGTCGTGCTCGCCGGTGTCGTGGTGATGCTGTTGGTGGCCACGGGCCTGCGCGAGCGCGTGATGAACGCCGTTCCGCTCGGCCTCCGCAAGGCCATCGCGATCGGCATCGGCCTGTTCATCATGCTCATCGGGCTGGTGGACTCGGGCTTCGTCACGCGTATCCCCGACGCCGCCCACACCACCGTCCCGCTGCAGCTGGGCACCGGCGGCCATCTGCTCGGCTGGCCGGTCCTCGTCTTCGCGCTGGGAACGCTGCTCACTCTCGCGCTGATCATCCGCAAGGTGCCGGGCGCGATCCTCATCTCGATCGTCGTGATGACGGTCGGCGCGATGATCATCCACGCCGTGGCGGACGTCGAGTCCTGGGGCCTGACCACGCCCGAGTGGCCCGGCAACCCGCTCTCGACCCCCGACTTCGGACTGCTCGGTCAGGTCAGCCTGTTCGGCGGCTTCGGGAAGGTCGGCCTGCTGACCGGCGTCCTGTTCGTCTTCACCGTGCTGCTGTCCTGCTTCTTCGACGCGATGGGCACGATCCTCGCCGTGGGCGACGAGGCCAAGCTGATGGACAAGGACGGGAACTACCCCGGCATCAACAAGGTGCTGATCGTCGACGGCATCGCCGTCGCCGCGGGCGGCGCCACGTCCTGCTCCGCCAACACCTGCTTCGTCGAGTCCACTGCCGGCGTCGGCGAGGGCGCCCGTACGGGACTGTCGTCGGTCGTCACCGGTGCGCTGTTCTCGGTGGCGCTGTTCCTGACGCCGCTCGCCACGATGGTCCCGTCCCAGGCGGCGACGCCCGCCCTGGTGGCGGTGGGCTTCCTGATCCTGGCCGGTTCCATCAAGGACATCGACTGGAGCGACTTCACGATCGCCGCCCCCGCGTTCCTGGCGATGGTGATGATGCCGTTCACGTACTCGATCACCCACGGCATCGGCATCGGCTTCATCTCTTTCACCGCCCTGCGCCTGGCTGCGGGGCGTGGGCGCGAGGTGCCGGGGGCGATGTACGCGGTCTCGGCGGTGTTCGTCTTCTACTACGCGATGCCGGCTCTCGGTCTGACCTGACCGGTCATAGGTGACCGATCAGGATCGGTCACGTAACGCCATAGAACTTCTCCGTCTCGTCGACGGCCGCCTTGAAGCGCTCGTCGAAGTCGTCGCGAATGAGCGCCCGGACCACATAGTCCTGGACGCTCATGTGCCGTTTGGCGGCGCGCTCCCGGAGCCGGTCGAGCAGATCGCCGTCCATCCGCAGGCTGAGCACTGTCGATCCCATGTGGCTCAGGGTCGCGTCAACCCGGTCGCCCGAGCGTCACTTTGCGGATGCGTCTCACTCGTATGGGTGATGCGCTCATTGGAGCCGTAACCGGCTGGTCTTTAGCCAGGGTAATGAGTTAAGCTAACAAACATGCCTGACTTGTCCCACGGTACTGACGCAGACGTCGCCGCCGTGAACTCGCTCCGCTCGGCCGTCATGCGGCTGGGCCGCCGCCTGAAGCACCAGCGCGTCGACGAATCGCTGAGTCCGACAGAGATGTCGGTGCTCGGCACCCTCGCCCTCTGCGGCTCGGCCACCCCCGGGGAGCTGGCCCGCAAGGAGCATGTCCAGCCGCCGTCCATGACCCGGATCGTCGCGCTGCTGGAAGCCAAGGGGCTGGTCCGGCTCGAGCCCCACCCGGACGACCGCCGGCAGAAGGTCGTCAGCCAGACCGAGCGCGCGGAGACCATGCTCGAAGAGTCCCGCCGCAAGCGGAACGCCTGGCTGGCAACGCTCGCCGAGGGTCTTGACGATGAGGAGTGGGCCACGCTGCGCGCGGCCGCTCCTGTCCTGGAGAAGCTCGCGCACATGCGGTGAACCGCAGATTGTCCAGCGACCGCCGACGCCGAGGAGGCGAACCCTTTTGAGTACGGGACCCGGAGCAGACTCCGCCCCCGCACCGACCGCCACCGACACCCCGCCCACCCCCAAGCAGACGATGTTCAGCTCGCTGAGGATCCGCAACTACCGGCTCTTCGCGACCGGACAGGTCGTCTCCAACACCGGCACCTGGATGCAGCGCATCGCCCAGGACTGGCTGGTGCTCAGCCTGACCGGATCGGCCTCCGCGGTCGGCATCACCATCGCGCTGCAGTTCCTGCCCATGCTTCTCTTCGGCCTGTACGGCGGGGTGCTCGCGGACCGGCTGCCCAAGCGGCTGCTGCTGCTCGCCACCCAGTCCGCGATGGGCCTCACCGGCCTGGCGCTCGCCGGTCTCACGCTCAGCGGACACGTCCAGGTCTGGCACGTCTACCTGACGGCCTTCCTGCTCGGTCTCGTCACCGTCGTCGACAACCCGGCACGGCAGTCGTTCGTCGCTGAGATGGTCGGCGCCGACCAGCTGCGCAACGCCGTCTCGCTGAACTCGGCGAACTTCCAGTCGGCGCGACTCGTCGGCCCTGCCGTGGCCGGTGTCCTGATCACCGCAGTAGGCAGCGGATACGCCTTCCTGCTCAACGGCCTCTCGTTCATCGCGCCCATCGCGGGCCTGCTGATGATGCGGACATCCGAGCTCCACAAGGTCGAGCGCGCCCCGCGCGGCAAGGGCCAGCTGCGCGAAGGCCTGCGGTACGTCGCGGGCCGGCCCGAGCTGATCTGGCCGATCGTCCTGGTCGGCTTCATCGGCACGTTCGGCTTCAACTTCCCGATCTGGCTCTCCGCGTTCGTCGACGAGGTCTTCCACGGCGACGCCGGTACGTACGGCCTGCTCAACACGCTGATGGCGGCCGGCTCCCTGGCCGGCGCCCTGCTCGCGGCCCGGCGCGGCACTTCGCGGCTGCGGCTGCTGGTCGGCGCGGCGGTGCTCTTCGGCGTGCTCGAGATCGTGACCGCGTTCGCGCCCGCGTTCTGGATCTTCGCGGTGCTGATGGTGCCGATCGGCATGTTCGGCCTGACGGTCAACGTCACGGCGAACTCGAGCGTCCAGATGGCGACGGACCCGCTGATGCGGGGCCGCGTGATGAGCCTCTTCATGATGGTCTTCACCGGCGGCACGCCCGTCGGCGCCCCGCTCGTCGGCTGGATCACGGACACCTACGGAGCCCGCATCGGCTTCGCCGCGGGCGGCGCGACGGCCGCGCTCGCGGCGATCGGCGTCGGTGTGATGCTGGCGCGGGTCGGCGGTCTGCGCCTGCGCTTCGGCTGGTACGGCGGGCACCCGCGGGTGCGGTTCGTCCCGCGCGAGGAGCTGGCTACGGCGGCGTAAGGCCCCTGCGGGGGCCGTTCCTCCCACTCGCCCTTTCCCGTGCCGGGCTCCTCCGGGACCCGGACCCGGACCCGGACCCGGGCCCGGTACCGCGCTCCGGGCGGTGCCCTCGACGCCGGACGGGCCGACGTTGCCCGGCAACTCCAGCCCGCCGCGATGAGGTGCGGGTCGGGGCCGGCCGCCACGCGGGGTGTTTCCCCACGCCGCCCATTCCGTGCCGGCGCTCGGGCAGGACCCGTGCTGGGCCTCTTCGTGGGAGGTGCCCCCCTCCACGGCCGCCGGGCCGTGGGCGGTGGCACCTTCCACGCCACCAGGCGCAAGGGAGGGCCCAGCCTCGCCGGCGTTTGAGGCGCCGGGGTGCGGGGGCGGAGCCCCCGGGGAAAACGGCCGCCGTCGGCGGAGGCCACCGGCACACTGGGCCCATGAGACTGTTCGCCGCCGTCATCCCGCCCCCACCGGCCGTCGACGAGCTCGACCGCGCTCTGGGCCCCCTCCGCGCCCTTCCCGGCGCCAAGGCACTGCGCTGGACCGGGCGGCCCGGCTGGCATTTCACGCTCGCCTTCATGGGAGAGGTCGACGACGAGCTCCTGCCCGATCTGCGGGCGCGGCTCTCGCGGGCCGCGCACCGGACGCCGGCGTTTCCGCTCCGGCTGCACCGCGGCGGGCGGTTCGGGCAGCGGGCGCTGTGGATCGGGGCGGCCGGCGGCCTCGAGCAGATGCGGCTGCTCGCCGAACGCGCGGACGCGGCCGCCCGGCGGGCCGGCGTGAGCATGGAGGAGCACCGCCGCTACCAGGCGCACCTCACCGTCGCCCGCACCCGCGAGTCCGGCGATCTGCGTCCGTACGTCGAGGCGCTGGACACCTTCGACGGCACGCCCTGGGAGGTGGATGAGCTTGCCCTCGTCCGCAGCAACCTGCCGGTCAGCGGGGTGCCGGGTGAGCGGCCCCGCTACGAGGTGGTCGAATCCTGGCCGCTGGAGGCCGCGGGTTAACCTCGTTGGGTGAACCCCAAGACCCGCAACCAGATCATGGCTGCCGTGCTGGTGCTGATGTTCGTGATCGTCATCGTGGCGGCGGCCCTCGGCTGACCTGCCTCCCGCGCTGCCCGCGCGGTGGCGGCCGTCGCCCGTCGGAACGGGCGACGGCGTGCCCACGAGGTTCTACTCGATCACCAGGCGAAGGCCTCCGGAGACCGCCCCGGGCCCGGGAGGATCTCGTCCAGGGACGCCAGGATCTCCTCGCTCAGCTCCAGATCGAGCGCGCGCAGCGCCGAGTCCAGCTGCTCCTGGGTGCGCGGGCCGACGATCGGGCCGGTGACGCCGGGCCGGGTCAGCAGCCACGCCAGGGCGACCTCGCCGGGCTCCAGGCCGTGCTTGTCGAGCAGGTCCTCGTACGCCTGGACCTGCTCGCGCACCTTGGTGTTCTCCAGGGCGCTCGCGCTGCGACCGTCCCTGCGCCGCTTGCCCTCGGCCTCCTTCTTCAGCACGCCGCCGAGCAGTCCGCCGTGCAGCGGCGACCAGGGGATGACCCCGAGGCCGTACTCCTGCGCGGCCGGGATGACCTCCATCTCGGCGCGGCGCTCGGCCAGGTTGTACAGGCACTGCTCGCTGACCAGGCCGTAGGACCCGAGGCGGCGGGCGGTCTCGTTGGTCTGGGCGATCTTCCAGCCGGGGAAGTTGGAGGAGCCCGCATAGAGGATCTTGCCCTGCTGGATCAGGACGTCGATCGCCTGCCAGATCTCCTCGACCGGCGTGTCCCGGTCGATGTGGTGGAACTGGTACAGGTCGATGTAGTCGGTCCGCAGCCGCTTGAGCGAAGCGTCCACCGCACGGCGGATGTTCAGGGCGGAGAGCTTGTCGTGGTTGGGCCAGGCCTCGCCGTCGGTGCCCATGTTCGCGTACACCTTGGTGGCGAGCACGACCTTGTCGCGGCGGCTCTCGCCCTTGGCGAACCAGCTGCCGATGATCTCTTCCGTGCGGCCCTTGTTCTCACCCCAGCCGTAGACGTTGGCCATGTCGAACAATCCATTTTGAGTCACGCCCGCAGGGGCCTAGCGTCAATCCCCAAGCACCACAGGGGATGGGGAGAGCAAGTGGCACGAGTCCTGGGAGTAGTCCGCCTGTCGAAGGTGTCGGACGAGACCACATCGCCGGAGCGCCAGCGCCGATCGATTCAACGATGGGCCGACCAGGAAGGGCACGTCGTCGTCGGTTGGGTCGAGGACATCGACGTGTCGGGCGGTGTCGAGCCTTGGAAGCGCCCGGAGTTCGGCAAGTGGCTGCCTTCTACGATCGGCAAGGAGGTCAGCTCGATCGAGCACCGGATCGCACTGGAGGAGTCCCGGGCCGACGAGTACGACATCATCTGCGCACTGAAGCTCGACCGCCTCTCACGGCGTGTGCTCCACGTGCACACGCTCGTGGAGTGGTGCGAGAAGCACGGCAAGGAGGTCGCCACCGTCGAGGACGGGATCAACCTCAACACGCAGATGGGCAAGCTGCTGTTCAGCCTGATCGCCTCCTTCGCGGAAGGGGAGCTCGAAGCCATCAAGGCCAGGGCGAAGTCCTCGTACAACCACTTGGTGAAGGAGGGCCGCTGGCGTGGTGGCCGTATCCCGTACGGCTACCGGGCGGAGAAGCAGGACACCGGTGACGGCTGGCGGCTGGTCCCGGACGACTACGGAACGGACACCGCCGGGACACTGCGCGAGATCGTCCGTCGGCTCATCGAGGGCGAGTCGGCGAACAGCATCGCCCAGTGGCTCAACGAGGACCCGACCAAGACCCCGGTGTCGCTCGATGCCCAGCTGATCAGGAACGGCAAGCCCCCGAAGGGCGGCCGGTGGACCGCCGCGAACACAGCCAAGGTGGTGCGCTCCCTGAACGTTCTCGGTCAGATGGAGGTGACGGAGGAAATCGTCATCGACGGCAAGAAGACGAAGCGAACCCGCATCGTCCGTGACACGGAAGGGCGCCCTCTCCAACGGGCGGAGCCGCTGATCACCCAGGAGGAGTGGGAGCTGGCGAACAAGAAGCTGAACGAGAACACCAGCAAGCGCAACGGCAACAGGAAGGGCGGCTCCCCTCTGCTCAGAGTCGCGTTCTGTACCTGCGGTGAACCCGCGTACCTCGGCCCGGGGCGGAACTGGCCGTACTACCGCTGCGCATCCCGGACCACGCACAAGCCGTGCCCCACAGGCAGCAAAGGCATCGCAGCGCACGTCCTGGAGGGAGCGGTCGAGGAGGTCTTCCTGCGCGCGGCCGGCAATGTCGAGATCGTGCGGAAGGTCTTCCGCCCAGGTGTGGACTTCGCACGAGACATCGAAGAGGTCAACCGCGCTCTGGCAGAACTCCGGGAGGACCGCCAAGCCGGTCTCTACTCCAGCGAGCTGGGCAAACAGGAGTACCGGGAGACGTACAAGCGGCTGGACGCGAGGCGGGAGCAACTCATGGCCCAGCCCACCCGCTCCGACACATGGGAAGAGATCCCGACAGGCGAGACCTACCGGGAACGCTGGGCGAAGCTGTCGACCCAGCACGAGAAGGGCAGGGAACTCCGGGCAGCCGGCATCAAGGCGGTCATCCACGCCGAGAAGGTCCCGCCCATGACTGCCGTGCAGGCCATGTCTCCGGAGGGGCATGACGGCATGTGGCAGGAAGGGAAGGGCCGCGTACAGATCCTCATCCCGATGGACTTCAAGCGCCGCGTGCGTGACCTGGCGGCGGTACACAGCGAAGACTGACCGCCTCGCCGCCGTACGACAGGAGGGCCCCACTCCGGGCCCTCCTTCGATCTGTAGGATTCCTGGCAGGTCTCAGCCGTCACTCCCGACTGCACGAGACCGAGTCCGAGCCGGAAGGCTCGGACGTCGCCTGTGAAGAGAGACCGTGCCGACCGTGGCCGGTCTCCACCCCCGCGAAGAAAGGGAGGCACATGTCCCGCCGTCCGGCGGGGGTCACTGGCGCACCTGTGTGCGCCGCACAGGAAGGAGCCACACTCGGTGGCTATCAGCTTCGGCCATGACCGCCCGTGGGGCGGCGTCTCCCAGCACGAGTACCGGCGGATGGCGCAGCACCCCGGCCATCCGCTCGCCTACCGCGGCCACTTCGCCGCCATCGGATGGGCCGACAGGCACGGGCACGCGGCTTTCGAACCGGGCCGCCTCGCAACGCTGCTCGGCAGGGACGGCAACCGGTTGTCCGACCAGAGCACCCGCAACGCGGTGACGCGGGCCAAGGATCTGCACCTCGTCTCGCCCCGCTCAGGGGCGGCGTGCCTGGTGCTTCCGTCCCACCTGTTCCAGAAGGCCAAGGGTGCTCCCGTCCCGTGCCGTCTTCACCAGGACCGCACGCCCGGCGTGTAGTCAGAGCACGTGAGACGTATGTCGGCTCATGCCCTGAGCTGGGCAAATGTTCGCGTCCTCTCTTCTCTGTTATGGGTAAGTCCAGTGCGGCCCCGTTCGGGGCCGACAGAGGAAGACACTTCGAGTCGCGGCGGCGGGAGAGCAAGCGACCAGGGGCGGCTCTGCCGCCCCAGGGCGAAGAGGCTTCGGCAGAGCGGCCCCGAAGGGGCCGACATCGGGAAGACCAGGGACTCACGCCAAGCCTGGAAAGCCGCCCCTCCGTGCAGGCTTCCGCCGCCGGCTGGAGCCTCACACCTGCCCTGAGCTGCGGATTTCCTGGTGCGCTTCTCTTCGCCGCCGCCCTGGCGACCCTTGGAACCGTGGCAGGATCTGAACTGCTAAGACATGGCGGTCGAAAGGGTCGGCCTAAAGTGGGCACACCCCACCCGTCCTCGTCTCGCTACTCAGTCACTTCGGGCGCTGCCGTCACCTGCTCCCTTTGCAGCTGCGGGAGCAGGGCTCCGCAGACCCAGCGGAAGATGCTCATTCCTGTTTCCCTGAGGCTATGCGCAAGCTCCTCTGCCTCCACGAAAGTGATGTTCACAGCCTTCGTCGCGGTTCGTCGCTTGCTAACCAGCGCCAAGACTTCAGCCGGCTCATCCTGGTCTGTCCGCATCCCCGCAGGTGCCCACAGGCCATGGATCAACCGATTCCGGCGGGTATAGAGGGGCTTCAACGCCGACAGGTGAGTCAGGCACTCGCTGCGCTGCGCCTCTGTTATCTCCCTATTGATCTTGGCCAGGGCCGCACACGTTTCGATGAGCTCGTTGGCCGCAAGCCCCGCTGCCGTCACCTCCGCATACTTCGAGTCGATCAGCGCCTGCATGAGCTGCCGAAGGTGCAGTTCGACCACGGCACTCGCGCGAGCCACATCCCCAACGAGGAGGGGCATCCGGTTTTGAAGCGCCTCTTGCTCCTCGGGAGTTAGGCCGCCTAGTCAGCAGATCATCCGTCATGAAGCCGCAGCCTATTCACGGGAGGAGGTGTCCCGTCTCATTGGATCTTGCTTTCGTGGGGCCTGCTGACCAGCGATGATGCTCTTTGGTGTGAGAGGAGACCACGCCCGTGTCTCATCTCATCGTGCCCGCGCTGAGCAGATGCCGATGGCTGTCTCACTTCATCGTGTCTGCTGGCCTGGGAGGACAGCCGTGGCCGGTTCGGCGCTCTGGCTGCTGATCGGTGATCTTCCTGGCCGTTGAGTCAGCCGATAGGTTCGTCCCATGAGATCACCACAGGCGGACGTGCATCATTCGGCTTCGTCCTGGCGGCAGCCCTGCCCTCCGGCGGCCTCCGGCGAGCGCAGCATGCTGGTCGAAGAGATCGTCAAGCGCATCCTGAATCTCGGGCAGGGCCGTCTGCTCGTGGGGATCGACGGCTTCACTGCCGCTGGGAAGACGAGCTTCGGACATGAACTGGCTGAGTGGATCAGTGCTGCGGGGCGGCCCGTGCTCCGGGCGACTCTCGACGATTTCAAGAAGCCGTGGAGGGACCGGCATCTGTATGACCGGGAGTCTGGTGAGGGGTACTACCGCAACGCGTATGACTATGAGGCGGTCAAGCGCCTGCTGCTGGATCCCTGCCGGTCATCGGAAGCGACATCCTGCGTGCTGTGCAGCATCGACCCGCTGACCCAGCGAGATCACTCATCGGAAACGACGCCGCTTGAGGCGGACGCCGTGCTGATCGTGGATGGTGTCTTCGCGTTCCGGCCGGAGATCAATGAGTACTGGGACTTCCGGATCTGGTTGCAGGTCGATGCGGAGCTGTCTGTTCGGCGAGGTGCCGAGCGTGACCAGAACTGGGCCGGGTCTGAAGCCGAGTCGATCCACCGCAACAGGTATCTGATGGCCGAGGGCATCTATCTCCAGGAGGTCGACCCGCTGCCGATGATGGATGTTGTCATCGACAACTCGACGTTCGCGCGTCCGCAGATCGTGACGCCGTGACGCCTGGATGGTGCTGACGGGTGGTCGACTGAGCGAAGACAACGGAGCATGTTGGTTGCCCTGCGGCCGTCAGTTCGCTGCTTTGGGTGTGATGTAGCGGTAGATCGTGGCGGGTGCCGCCTTGAAGGTGCGGGCGATCTTCGGGACTGGGGTGCCGGAGTCGTAGAGCTGCTGAGCCTGTTCGGCCTGCTCAGGGGTAAGTCGCGGGGGTCGTCCGCCGGTCCTGCCCTGGGCGCGGGCGGCGGCCAGGCCGTCGTTCGTCGCGGCCAGTACGAATTCTCGGTGCAGGCTGGCGAAGACGGACATCATGCCGAAGAAGTCACGCCCTTCGATGGTGTTGCTGTCGATGTCCTGCTCAACGGCGTGGAGCCGAATGCCGCGGTCGCGCAGATCAGTGCCGACGAGGATGAGGTTCTGGACGGAGTAGAAGAGCCGGTTGAGCCGGGTGATCGTGATGGTGTCGCCGGAGCGGAGTTGGGGCAGCAGCAAGTCCCTCTCGGGCCAGGCGGTTTTATGGCCGTTCGTGCGCTCGATGTAGATGTACTCCTCGGCGACGCCGGCCCGCACGAGCCTGTTGATCTGCGGGACGGGGCTCTGTCCTGCGGCCGCGCGGACGTAGCCGACGACGGCCGGGGCCGATGGGGTCCGCCGCAGGGAGGACGCGGTCGTCATCGGGTGTCCACCTGCTCATGGTCGGGACGCTTCGAGCGACTTCAGCTCTGCCTGTCTCGTGCCGAGGCCCTTGCGCCGAAGTTCTCGGAGGTTCCGCCACTCGGTGTTCGCCATTCTGGCGAGGGCGGAGACCTCGGCGACGAGTTCCTGCGGAGCGTCCAGCGCTCGCAAGATCTGCTCGACATCGACTAGGGACGGTCGTGTCCGGCCGTTCTCGATGCGGGACACCTTCGACTGGGACATGTTGCAGCGCGCCGCGAGCGGGTCCCCGGAGAGGCCAGCCCGCTTGCGCAAGTCCCGAAGCAGCGAGGCGAGTTCGGCGCCGGACGCGCCAAGCTGCTCAGCTTCGAACGTCACTCCGTCACGCGCTCCGCGTACTCCAGGAAGGGAACCGACTCGGCAACGGCGATGCGCTGCCACTCGATGAAATGCGCAGGGTCTGCGTCGTACAGCTCCCGGCCGATCTGCGTGCCGTCGCACGCGTAGTGCATCAGGCGATCGTCGAGTGGTCGAACATCCAGAAGTCCCCGACATCCGGCAGCGGGTTGTCTCGGTCGGTCACGTCAAGGATGCGGATGTCCTCCCCGGCGAGCACATGCGGGGCGTAGTACCGGGAGAACTCAAAGCGCAGGTACTCGGATAGCGGTCGAGTCAGCACGTGCACGCGCCCCTTGCTCCGTCCCTCGCCTCGCAGCCGCTTCAGGTCTTCCGTGTACGAGGACGAGTAGGCGTGCGGGTCGACGCGCTTGCCGGCCCGGAAGGCTTCGAGCTCTTCCGCCTCCTGCGGTACGAGGTATTGGGGCAGGGTCTCCAGCCGCCACGCCTCCGACTGGAAGCCCCGGAGCATCGCCCGCCACTCGTCACCATCCAAGAGCACGAAGGGCCTCCCGAAGAACGCTCTCGGGGATCTCCACGAGCCCCTCGCCCTGCGGGGGCGTGAAGGCGTCGGACACGTCGCCCTGAACCACGATGGAGCCGGAAGCGGTGCGGTAGACGTTCGGGCAGTCGTCCTCTCCGCATGTGCCGTTGCCGTTGCCGTTGCCGGTGAGCCGAGTCAGTTCTTCGCGTGCCATGCGGAACTCCCTTGACCTGTCGACCCGGTCGGGCCGCCTGGGACGACCGTACGGGGCCGCTCGCGGCCGTCCATGCACGGACGTGACTCATGCACGTTGTCGCATAAGTGGGCGGCTGAGTGGTCGGCTCTTGCTTCGAGTGGGCTCGAAGCAGTTGGCTTGTGCCTCATGAAGTACACCCAGCTCGGACGCACCGGACTCAAGGTCAGCCGACTCGTCCTCGGCACGATGAACTTCGGCCCGCAGACAGACGAACCGACAAGTCACAGCATCTTGGATGCCGCGCTCGACGCAGGTCTCAACTTCGTAGACACGGCCAACGTGTATGGGTGGGGCGAGAACAAGGGCCGCACTGAGGAGATCATCGGGACGTGGTTCGCCCAGGGCGGTGGCCGGCGGGAGAAGACCGTCCTCGCCACGAAGGTCTACGGCTCCATGTCACGTGAGGGTGAGACCTGGCCCAACGAGGACCGGCTGTCGGCGTTGAACATCCGGCGGGCCGTCGACGCCAGCCTCAAGCGGCTGCGGACGGACTACATCGACCTGTACCAGTTTCACCACATCGACCGCCGCACTCCCTTCGAGGAGATCTGGCAGGCCGTCGACGTGCTGATCCAGCAGGGGAAGGTTCTGTACGCGGGCTCTTCCAACTTCCCCGGGTTCAAGATCGCCCAGGCCAACGAGACCGCCGCCCGGCGTGGCATGGTCGGCCTGGTCAGTGAGCAGTGCCTGTACAACCTCTACGAGCGGCGGGCCGAGATGGAGGTGATCCCGGCCGCGCAGGAGTACGGCCTCGGGGTCATCCCCTGGTCGCCGCTCCACGGCGGCCTCCTCGGCGGTGTACTGAAGAAGGAGACCGAGGGCAAGCGGCGCACCGAGGGCCGCGCGGCGGAAACGCTCGCCGACCCGACCGTGCGGGCGCAGTTCCAGGCGTACGAGGACCTGCTCGACAAGCACGGCCTGGAGCCGGGCGAAGTCGGGCTGGCATGGCTGCTGACCCGGCCCGGCGTCACCGGCCCGATCGTCGGCCCGCGCACGGTGGAGCAGCTGGAGAGCGCGTTGCGCGCCCTGGAGCTGGAGCTGAGTGACGAACTTCTGACTGGCCTGGACGAGATCTTCCCCGGCCCGGGGCCGTCGCCGGAAGCCTTTGCCTGGTGATCGAGTAGCGGTTGGAAGCACGGCCGTCGCCCGCTCCGATGGGGCGGCGGCCGCAGTGGCACACAGGCATCAAAGTACCTGCTTGGCCGTGTGTCGAAGAAGTTGATGCCCGCGCCGAGCGCGGAGTCCATGATGCTGTGGCTTGCGGCCTCATCGGTCTGAGGCCCGAAGTTCATTGTGCCGAGGACGAGTCGGCTGACCTTGAGTCCGGTGCGTCCGAGCTGCGTGTACTTCATGGGTCACAAGCCAACTGCTTGGAGTCCACTCCAAGCAAGGGACGCCACGCCCCCTCGGAAACCGTCTGCAAGGTGCCGGGGCCGGTTCGATCCTGCGCTCCTCCAAGGCGGTCATCGTCGCGTTCCTCCCCGGCTGCCGCTCGCACGCAGGCAGCCGCGCAGTGCAACGGTACGCACAGAACCGGGGTGCGCCCCCGGAACGGGGTCACGCGCCGCCCAGCCAGCCCGCCGCGTCCAGGCGGAAGTTGTCCGGCGCGGTGACCGTGCGCAGGGCGGCTTCGAGGTCGCGCAGGCGCTCTGGGCCGATCGCCTGCGCCCATTCCGCGTGCAGCTCGTCGAAGATCGCCGCCGAGCGGGCGAGCGCGTCGAGGCCGTGCCGGGTGAGGCGGATCAGTTTGCGGCGGGCGTCGGCCGGGTCGTTCGCGCGTTCCGCGTAGCCGAGGGTCAGGAGGCGGTCGACGGTCTTGCCGGCGGCCTGCTTGGAGACGCCGAGGCGTCGGCCGATGTCGCTGGCGGTCGCCCCTGCCGGGCCGATCGCCTGCATGGCGAAGCCGTACGCGGGGCGCATCTCCGGGTGGCCCTGGCGGGCCAGTTCGGCGTGCAGCTTGTCGATGAGCGAGCGGAAACCCGCGAAGAGGAGCAGGGGCAGCTCGTAGCCGGGCACGTCGGTGTCTGCCGTATCCGCCTTGCGCCTTTCGACAACCTGGTTTACGTTTTCTGGGTCGTCAACCATGTTGTCCATTGTAGGAGCTGCCCGTGTTCACCGAGCACACCCTCGAAACGGCGCCGCCCGCGGCACGCCGCGCCATGGAGTCCACCGTCAAGCGCCTCGGCCATCTGCCGCCCGCGGTGGCCAGGTTGGCCGCCTCGCCCCACCTGCTGGACGGCTTCCTCAAGCTGAGCGTCGCCTTCGAGGCGACGACGCTCGACCCGGTCGCACGCGAGGTCGTCGTGATGACGGTCGCCGCGCGCAATGAGTGCCATGTGTGCGTGGCCATGCACACCGGCAAGCTGCGCTCGCTCGGCGCGCAGGAGGAGCTGATCGCCGCCCTGTGCGAGCAGCGGCCGCTTCCGGACGAAGGCCTCGAAGCCGTAAGGGAGTTCACGGTCGAGGTGTTCCGTACGGCCGGCGCCGTCGGCGATGACGAGCTGCGTGCCTTCTTCGCCCACGGCTTCACGTCGCGGAATGCGCTGGAGGTCGTCATGGGCATCGGTGTGTACACGATGTCGACGTTCGCCAACCGGCTGACGCGGGCCGCGCTCTGAGCGGGGACGGGATCCGGCCGTTGTGAGCGGGCCGGGGCGTGTCGGTCTTCCCTTCTCGGGACCCATGTGCCGCAATGCCCGCACCAGCCCGTGACCCCCCACGAAGGGCGGATCCCCCCATGAAGCACAGCACTCTGCTCGTCCTCGGCGCGTGCGCCGCGGCCACCCTCGCCATGGCGCCCGCGGCGCAGGCCGTGACGCCCGAGACGGCAACGTTGTCATTCGACTGCGGTTCGTACGGCTCCGGAGCGGCCACGCTCAAGGCGGCCCAGGACGGTACGGCCGCGACCATCGAGGTCTCCACGGAGGCGATCACCGCGCCCATCCCGATCGGCGCGAACTCGGTGAAGTCCACGCTCACCCTGTCCGAGAACGGCACCGGCACGGCGACGTTCACCGGCAACTCGAACCCGGCGATCCCGGCGGGCGGCGCGGTCTCCACCGGCCCGCTGAACGGAACCGTCGCGGCGGGCGACAGCCTTGAGGCAACGTCCCTGACGGTCGTCGTCTTCGGCATCACGGCACAGTGCACGGCTACTTCCCCGCAGAACCCGGGCCCGTTCGTCTTCTGACGTCCGGGCCTCGACGGCCCGTTCGCCTTCGGGCACGACTGTCGGGCGGCACGTCCCTTCCCGTGCCGCCCGACGCCGGCCCGTCAGGCCTCCGCGTAGATGCGGGTCGCGAACTCCGCGATCTGCTGATCGCTCAGGTTCTTGGCGACATTCGCCTCCGTGATCATGCCGACCAGGCGGTGACCGCCCGCCACGTCGATCACCGGAAGGCGCTTGATGTGATTGCTCTCCATGGTTTCCAGGACTTGCGAGGCGTCCGCCTCCGCGTCGATCCAGTGCAGATCGCCGGCCATGGTGCCCGCCTGCACCGTCGCCGGGTCCACGCCGTCCGCGCAGCAGGTGACGACGATGTCCCGGTCGGTGACCAGGCCCGTGAGCCTGTTGTTGTCACCGCAGATGGGCAGGGCGCCTACGTCCAGGTCCCGCATCATCTTGGCCGCTTCGTGAAGCGACTGATGCGCGCCTACGCATGTGGCACCGCTGGTCATGATGTCCTTGGCTCGCAGCTCGCCGGCCATGAGTCCTCCCTTGCGGGAAATCGGGAATGTGGCATGCATCCGACGCCACAGCGGGTGCCCAGCTGTCGCCGTCCGAAAAGTCCGCAAACCGGCGCGGTGGGAATTCTTCGGCATCGAGGCGGCAGCGGCTCGGCGGTCGGGGCGCGAACCGGCCATCGGGCCAGGAATGCGGGCACGGGCGGTGATGTTGCCAGGGGCATGACTTTCTCTGTCGACGTGACCGTGCGCGGCTACGAACTGGACACACAGGGGCACCTCAACCAGGCCGTCTATCTGCAGTACGCCGAGCATGCGCGGTGGGAGCTGCTGCGGGCCGCCGGTCTGCCCCAGGAGAAGCTTCTGGCCGGCGGCGTGGGCCCGGTCGCGCTGGAGGTGACGGTGAAGTACGCGCGGGAGCTTCGCGGCGGGGACCAGGTACGCGTGACATGCCAGTTCGTCTACGGGGAGGGCAAGACCTTCAAGGTCGTGCAGCAGATCCTCAAGGACGACGGCACGGTCGCGGCGGACATCACCGGTGTGGCGGGCATGCTCGACCTGTCGACGCGCAGGCTCATCGCCGACCCGCGGGGACATCTGTCGTCGCTGGCCGACAATCCGGACCTCCTGAGCGGCTGAAGCTCTGCGTGCCGGGGCGGTGGGCGACCGACGTCGACTTCGGCGCGTTGCGCGGCGACGGCCTGCCCGGCACGGCCGGCTACGGCCAAGCGGCGTGATCACGGGAGGGGTGAGCCCTGGGCGGCATCAGCCGACCGGCGGGCCTGGCCGCCCTGGCACCGCTGCGGAGGTGGTGTTGGCTCTACTTGGACTCGATTCGTCCGAGCGGGTCGGGGCCGGCCGTCAGGGCTTCTTGCGCTGCCCGCCAGGCGGATTCGCCGGGGTAGAGCTGGGTGCGGAGGTAGGCCCAGGTGAGCCGCGAGACAGCGGCGACTCGCTCGGGGTTCTCGTCCGTCGTCTCGGCGACGTCGTATCCGGAGATCCCGCCGAGCCCGTGCTCTGCGTCGAACAGGGTGAGCAGGGACTTGGGGCCCGGGGAGAGGACGTAGGGATCGGCGTGCCAGTCCGGGCCCTGGACCGTCAGAAAGGCGGAGTCGTCCTTGTCGCCGGCGACCACGAGTGCGGGCGTCGTCATCTCGGAGAAGTCCGTGGTCAAGAAGAACGAGTAGTTCTCGACGGTGAACGCGGTGAGGGCGTCGCCGCCCCGGCCGGGGGCGGCCAGCAGCACACCCGCCTTGATCCGGGGCTCGGCCAGGTTCACTACGGTTCCGTCGCGGGGATCGGTGAGCCGGGCGCCGAGGAGCAGGCTCGCGGTGTGCCCTCCCATCGAGTGCCCGGCCACGGCGACCTTGCTGCGGTCGAGGCGCCCGGCGAGCTGCGGGACGGCCGCCTCGATCACGTCGAGCCGGTCGAGGACGCGCTTCATGTCCTCGGCCCGTGAGCGCCAGTGCGGGGGCGCCCCGGGGGTGCCGGACTCCAGGCTCAGCGTCCTGGAGTCCAGATGGGTGGGCTGGATGACGACGAAGCCGTGTGCCGCCCAGAAGTGGGCGAGGGGGGCGTAGCCGTTCAGCGAGGAGAGGTTGTTCGAGAAGCCGAGACCGTGCGAGAGGAGGATGACCGGCAGTTCGTCCCCTGTCACCGGGGCGGAGACGCGCACCTCCAGGTCCACGGCTCTGCCGGGAGCCGACAGCACGACCGGACTGACCGAGAGGACCGGACTGGGCGAGCTGAAGGTGTCGGCGGTGTAAGTCGATTCAGTCATCACGCGTAGTTCCCTTCGAGGCCTCTGCCGCCGGGCTCATGCGGCCGGGCAGCGGGCAGGGCGGGGTCAGGAGCGCAGGCTTCGACTAGGCTGAAAGCGGAGCGCTGTTCCAATTAAGATACGGAGCAGTGTTCCGTTTCGTCAACTCCGCCGGAAGGAGAGCATGGTGCCGACTGCAGGCCAGTCCAGAGGGGCGTCGGCCCGCAGCAAGCGGGCCGATGCGGTACGCAACCAGCAGACGCTGCTCGACGCCGCAGCCGAGGTGTTCGTCACCTCTGGCGTCGACGCGCCGATCCGGGAGATCGCGGCCGCGGCCGGCGTCGGGATGGGAACGGTCTACCGCCACTTCCCCACCCGGGCGGACCTCGTCGTCGCCGTCTACCGGCACCAGGTCGAGGCCTGCGCCGAGGCCGGCCCGACCCTGCTGGCCGACGCCGACTCCCCGTTCACGGCACTCCGCCAGTGGGTCGACCTCTTCGTCGACTTCCTGGTCACGAAGCATGGACTCGCCGGCGCACTGCAATCGGACAGCAGCGGCTTCGACGCGCTCCACGCCTACTTCCTCGACCGCCTGGTGCCCGTCTGCACGCACCTGCTCGACGCCGCAACCCACGCCGGCGAAATCAAGCCCGGTACGCACGCCTACGAACTGATGCGCGGCATCGGCAACCTCTGCATCGGCCATGACAGCGATCCCCGCTACGACCCCCGCCGACTGATCGAACTGCTCCTCCAGGGACTACGGCGACCGCGGACACCCTGAAGTCGACTGCGTCGATGCCCCCTTCGAACCCCGCGGGTCCTCGCCTTCGCCCTTGTGGGCGCGCCCGCTGACCTGGCTCACCTTTCCCGTTCGCCACTCGGCCGGCTCCCCGTCGACCGTGCAGGTGGCGCGCCACGCGCCACGTGTTACGCGGCGATCGCGTACGCCCCGCCCAGCCCCCACGCCTGATGCATCGCGTCCGCGAACGCGCCCGCCAGTTTGATCTCGCCCGTCGGGCCGGGGTGGGTACCGTCGTAGGTGTCGGTGTGGATGTCGTAGGACGCCGGGTGGGAGGCCAGCAGGATCGGGGACGTGGACGTGTCCAGGTCAGCGACGGCCTTGGCGAGCAGTGTGTTGAAACGGTCGCATTCGGCGGCGAAGGGGGCGTCGGACTCGGCGCGGATGTTCGGGATGACCGGGAGCAGGACCATGCGGACGTGCGGGTTGGCGAGACGTGCCTGGGCGATGAACGCGCGGGCGTTCGCCGCGGTCTGGTCGCTGTCCGTGTAGAAGCCGAGGTCTATCAGGCCCAGCGACACGAGGAGGATGTCCGCGCGCTCGCGGGCCACCGTCCCGCGGATCACGGGGGCCATGTGCAGCCAGCCCTCGCCCCAGCCGGCCAGGTGCCGGCGGGCGGCGGCGGGGAACGCGGGGTCGGCGTAGGCGTGGGACACCGGGGCGTTCGCCTCCGTGTCGTACAGCTCGTCGCGCGGGCCGACGATCTCGTACGGGGCGGGGGATGCCTCGAGGTGCTGCCACATCCGGTAGCGCCAGCTGTAGTCGCCCGCGCGTCCGATGGTCATGGAGTCGCCGACGAACAGGAATCGCATGGGCGCAATCATCGCCGAACCCGCCGGTAACCCGTCACCGGTCTGCGATGTGAGACCGGCCACGGACACCGGTGAGTGCCGTGACCGTAGGCGCCGCCCGGCAGAGGAGGCAGGCGGAGGTGGCAGGCGGAGGTGGCAGGCTTGGGGCATGCGTTCGCTTCCGTACGTCACCGGCCTCGCCGTCGCTCTCGTCCTCGCCGCCGCCGTGCCCGCCGCCGCCGACGACGGCTCCGGGTTCACCATCGAGGACCCGCGGATCACCGAGTCGAGCGGGCTCGCCGCGAGCCGGGCGCACCCGGGGATCTACTGGACGCACAACGACCAGGACCAGCCGCGGATCTTCGGCGTCGACGCGAAGACGGGCAAGACGGTGGCGACCATCACCCTGCGGGGCGTCGGGGAGCCGAGGGACATGGAGGCGATCTCGGTCGGTCCCGACGGCAACATCTACGTCGGCGACATCGGCGACAACCTCGACGGAAGCTGGGACCACGTCTGGATCTACCGCTTCCCCGAGCCGGAGCAGCTGCGCGACCAGACGGTGAACGCCACGCAGTTCGACGTGAAGTACGCCGACGGCGCGCGCAACGCCGAGGCGCTGATGGTGCATCCGAAGACCGGGCGCGTCTACATCGCGTCGAAGAACGAGGACGGCGGGGGCCTCTACGAAGGCCCGGCCACGCTGAAGACCGGGCAGACCAACGTCTTCCGGCGGATCGGGGAGGTGCCGTGGGTGACCGACGGTGCCTTCTCGCCGGACGGCAAGGAACTCGTCCTCCGCTCGTACTTCTCCGCCCGCGGCTACGAGTGGAAGGACGGCCGCCTCGGCGCCGACCACCGGGTGCGCGCGCCGATCCAGGGGCAGTCGGAGTCGGTGACGTACACGCTCGACGGCACGGCGCTGATGTTCGGCACGGAAGGGGAGCGCAGCCCCGTCGAGCCGGTGGCGGTCGAGGGCGCAGGCGACGGCGGGTCCGGCCGGACCGAGGACCGCACCAAGCCCGAGGGGGGCGGGGGAGAGGCCGCCGGCGGTGACGGCGAGGGCGGCGCCACCACGTACGGGTTGCTCATCCTCGGCGGCGCCGGGCTGCTGGTGCTCGCACTGCGGCGGCGCCGCAACTAGGGCGTGTTTCGAAAGTAGCGTCGTCCGCCCGCAGGGCGGGGCCCGTGGCGTCTGGTGCGTGCAATCGCAAGGCGGAGGATCATCCTCGTACTGGACGTACCTGGATGACTCCGACAACGCAGCGAGTGTGCGTGCCAGGCGTCGTGGGCCAGGCGGGACTTCCGAAACACGCCCTAGCAGCCGCCCGAGCCCCGTTCGCGTACCAGCTGCTCGAAGCCGTCGATCAGACGGTCGAGTCCGAAGGCGAAGTGGTCGAAGTCCGAGCCGAACGCGTCCTCCGACAGGCTCGCGAGCCGCGGGTAGTTGCCGGTCGCCATGGCCCGTTCGAGGAAGGGCTCCTGGCTCTTCCAGAACTCCGCGTCGCTCTGCCCGGTCTGCTTCGCGGCCTCCGCGGCCTCCAGTTCCATGCGGGCGATGCCGGAGACGAAGCTCTGCACGGCGATGATCACCGAGATCAGTTCGGGGTCGCGCAGGCCCATGCCGTGCAGGGTGGCCAGTGACAGCTCCAGGCCGCGTACGGCGCCGGGGCCGAGGACCGTGCGGGACTGGTTGACCTTCAGCAGCCACGGGTGCGCGCGGTGCAGCGCGAGGTGGGCACGGGCCATCGCGCGGACCGCGTCGCGCCAGTCGGTCCCCTCGGGTGGGGGCTCCTGACCGGCGAGCATGTCGCCCGTGATCCGGTCGAGCATCAGGTCGAGCAGTTCGCCCTTGCCGGGGACGTACCGGTAGAGGGACATCGTGCCGGTGCCGAGCTCGGTGGAGAGGCGGCGCATCGAGACCGCGGGGAGGCCCTCCGCGTCGGCGATCTCCACGGCGGCGGTGACGATCCGGTCGACGGTGAGCCCTGGCCGGGGGCCGCGTGAGGGCCGTTCGCCGGTGCCCCAGAGCAGCTCGAGGCTGCGCCGGATGTCGCCGCTGCCACTCGTCTCCGTCGTCGTCATGGCTTCACCCTAATCCCGCGCCCAGAAATTGAGTACGGTGTACTCTTATCTGGGTACGGTGTACTCGGTTGGTTTGTCGGGTCGATGTAAAGGGGCGGACGTGGACGAATACGCAGTGATGGCCGAAGGGCTCGAGAAGCGGTACGGGGACAAACGCGCCCTCGCCGGTTTCGACCTCGCCGTGGGCAAAGGCAGCGTGCACGGCCTGCTCGGGCCGAACGGCGCAGGGAAGACCACCGCCGTACGGGTCCTCGCGACCCTGCTGCGGTTCGACGGAGGCCGAGCGCGGGTGGCCGGGATCGACGTCCGGCGCGCCCCGCAGCAGGTGCGCCGCCGGATCGGACTCACCGGCCAGTACGCCGCGGTCGACGAGGTGCTCACCGGCCGGCAGAACCTGGAGATGTTCGGCCGCCTCTTCCACCTCGGAGGCAGGCGCGCGGCACAGCGGGCCACCGAACTGCTGGAGCAGTTCGACCTGGTGGAGGCGGGCGACAAGGGCGTCGGCGAGTACAGCGGCGGCATGCGCCGCCGACTCGACCTCGCCGCGTCGATGATCCTCGCGCCCGACGTGCTGTTCCTGGACGAGCCGACGACCGGGCTCGACCCGCGCTCGCGCGGCGAGGTGTGGGAGGCGTTGCGCCGGCTCGTCGCGGGCGGCACGACCGTGCTGCTCACCACCCAGTACCTCGAGGAGGCCGACCGGCTCGCCTCCCGGATCACCGTCATCGACCAGGGCCGCGCCATCGCAGACGACACCCCCGACGGGCTGAAGAACCGTGTGGGCGCCGACCGTATCGAGGTCGTCGCCCGCGAGGCGGCCGACCTGCCGGCCATCGCCAGGACCGTGGCCCGGGTCGCCGACACCGACCCGACGACCGACGCCTTCGAACGCCGGGTCCACGCGCCGGTGACCGACCGGGTGGCGGCGCTCACCGAGGTGGCGCGGAATCTCCAGGACGAACGGATCCCGGTGGAGGACATCGGGCTGCGCAGGCCGAGCCTGGACGACGTGTTCCTGCGCCTGACCGGACACGGCACACAGACGACGGAGGAAGCGGCATGAGCACGACCGACACGGCGGACGTGAAGCACGCGCAGGCCCGGACGACCGCGACGACGACCACAACGACGGACCTGAGCCTCGACGACAGGCACGGCCGCGTCTACTGGGCGGTGGCCGACTGCGGGAACATGGTCCGGCGCGGCCTGACCTATTACCAGCGCCAGCCGGTCCTGATCGCCTGGCAGCTCGGCTTCCCGATCCTCTCCGTGCTGCTCTACGGATATGTCTTCGGCGGCGCGATGAAGTCACCCGACGGAGGCAGCGTCCGTGACTTCCTGATGCCGGGCATGTTCGCCATGACGATGGCCTTCGGCTTCATGAACACGGCGATCGCCGTGGTCACCGATGCCTCCAAGGGCGTCATCGACCGCTTCCGCTCGATGCCGATGGCGCCGTCGGCCGTCGTCACGGGCCGCGGGGTCAACGACCTGATCATCGCCTGCGCCGAGCTGACGATCCTGGCCGCGACCGCCTTCGCGATGGGCTGGCGCACGGACACCGGCGTCGTCGCGTCGGTGGCCGCGTTCGGACTGCTGCTGCTTCTGCGGTTCTGCCTGATCTGGGTCGGCATCCTGCTCGGGCTGCTCGTCCCCAGCACGGAGGCGGCCGGCAGCCTCTATGCGGTGGCCTTCCCGCTCACCATGATCTCGAGCGTGTTCGTGCCCCCGTCGACGATGCCGGACTGGCTCGGCACGATCGCCGCATGGAATCCGATCTCCTCGACGGCCGCGGCGGCCCGTGAACTGTTCGGCAACCCGGTGGCGAGCGACGGCAGCTGGATCCAGGAGCACTCGCTGCTGATGGCGGTCGTGTGGCCGGTCGTCATCACGGTGGTCTTCGCACCGCTGGCCGTCCGGCGCTTCCAGCGGCTCAGCCGCTGACGGTATCCGTCCGTCGTTGCCCGGCCTTCAACAGCTCGGCCGCATCCAGCTTCACCTCGGCGCCGATCGAGGCGGGAAGGGTGACCTGCCGGCCGGGGGGCGTAGATTTCGTGGCGTACTCGTCGGCCGAACCGGGTTCTGCTCCATGAGGCGGCCGGCCTCTTCGGGCAGCGTCCGCGGCTCGCCGTCACAGGGGTGCTCGACTGCTGCGGCAGACATGCGGGCCTCCTGGTGGCTGGTGCAGATGGCCTGAGGTCCGCCGTCCGCCGCCGCGGGGGAACGAGGAAGGGCCCGGCGTCCGCGATTCCGCGACACCGGGCCCTTCCTGGTGAAGAGCGGTTACAGCTTCTCGATCACGTAGTCGATGCAGGCCGTCAGCGCCTCGACGTCCGCCGGGTCGACCGCCGGGAACATCGCCACACGCAGCTGGTTGCGGCCCAGCTTGCGGTACGGCTCGGTGTCGACGATGCCGTTCGCGCGCAGCGCCTTGGCGACCGCGGACGCGTCGATCTCGTCGGCGAAGTCGATCGTGCCGATGACCTGCGAACGCTTCGCCGGGTCGACGACGAACGGGGTCGCGTACTTGGACGCCTCCGCCCAGCCGTACAGCGTGCGCGAGGATGTGGCGGTGCGGCCGACCGACCAGTCCAGGCCGCCCTGGCCGTTGATC
Organism: Streptomyces sp. NPDC027962; assembly: GCF_055566095.1. NCBI lineage: Bacteria > Bacillati > Actinomycetota > Actinomycetes > Kitasatosporales > Streptomycetaceae > Streptomyces > Streptomyces sp. NPDC027962. The sequence continues at coordinate 214,696 of NZ_JBVHTA010000003.1, read as the reverse complement.
CACTTCAGCTGCTCGTTCAGCAGGAAGAGCGTGGCCAGCGCCGGCGTGTTGTACGTCTGGTTCTTCAGCGAGTTGTCGATCGCCGTGGGCAGCGAGAAGAACTCGGGGACGTGCCGGCCCGAGCCGTGGATGCGGGCTGCGCGCTCGAGCGCGGCCGGGGAGAAGACGCCGATCCACAGGCCGCCGTCGGAGGCGAAGGACTTCTGCGGGGCGAAGTAGTAGACGTCGCTCTGCGTGATGTCGACCGGCAGGCCGCCCGCGCCGGAGGTGGCGTCCACCAGGACCAGCGCACCCTCGTCCGCGCCGGCGACCCGCTGGATCGGGGCGGCGACGCCGGTGGAGGTCTCGTTGTGGGTGAAGGCGTAGACGTCGACGCCTTCCTCCGCCTGCGGGTCCGGGTGCGTGCCGGGGTCCGAGGAGATGACGGTGGGCTCCGCCAGCCACGGCGCCAGCTTGGCGGCCTTGGCGAACTTGGAGGAGAACTCGCCGAACGACAGGTGCTGGGACTTGTTGTCGATCAGTCCGTGCGTCGCGATGTCCCAGAAGGCGGTGGATCCGCCGTTGCCAAGGATCACCTCGTAGCCGTCGGGGAGCGAGAAGAGCTCGCGCACACCGTCGCGCACCGCGCCGACCAGGTTCTTGACCGGGGCCTGGCGGTGGGACGTACCGAGGAGAGAGGTGCCGGTGGCGGCCAGGGCGTCCAGCGCCTCCGTACGCACCTTGGAGGGGCCCGCGCCGAAACGGCCGTCGGCGGGCTTGATGTCAGCGGGAATCTGGATATCAGCCACGTCCCGGAGCGTATACCGGTCCGGCTGCCGGGCGGGCGCGCGGTCCGGCGGCTGAGACGCCTCCACCACTGCTGACCTGGAGGTCAGGTGCCGTGTGCGCGGCCGAGCGAGCGCAGATGCTCCACCAGGGCGATCAGTACGAACTTGCTTGACGAATGGTCCCGGGCGTCGAACTCGACCATCGGCACCAACGACCCGAGGGCGAGATCCTTGCGGATCTCTTCCTCGGAGCGGAACGGGCCGCCGAAGTCGTTGACGGCGACGATGAACGGTGTGCCGTGCTCTCCGAGGCGCTCGATCGCGTACCGGGCATCGGCCACGGCGCGGGTGTCGACGAGGACGACCGCGCCGGTGGTGCCCGCGAGGAGGCGGTCCCAGAGAAAGCGGAAACGTTCCTGTCCGGGTGTGCCGAACAGATACAGCACCTGTTCCTCGTCGATCGTGATACGGCCGAAGTCGAGGGCGACGGTCGTCGCCGTCTTGGCGGGGACCCGGCCCGAGCCCTCCTGCCGGTCCGCGGGCCCGGTCATCGCCTCCTCCGTGTGCAGCGAACGGATCTCGCTGACGGAACGCACCATCGTCGACCGGCCGGCGCCGAAACCGCCGACAACCGCGATCTTCAGCGCGCCGGGACGGGCGTCGGGAAACGCGCCGGAGTGGGCCTCGGGACGGGCCTCGGAACGGGCGTCGGGACGGGCGTCGGTGGCCGTGCCGACGTCTCCGGGGACCGCCCGGGTGGTCGTGCCGGTCATCGTTTCTCGGAGGTGCCGGTCATCGAGTGGTGCCTTCCGGGGTGGCGGGGGGCGCAACTGGAGCCGCTGCTTCCTGGCGAAGTGGACGTCACTATAGGGGGGTTGACGATCACTTGGGCCAGTCCTGTGGCACTCCTCATGTTCGGGTGCGCACAACGTGTGCAAGTGACACGTTTCCTGCGGGTGCGGCAGCGGCCCCAGGGGTCATCCTGGATCACATGGTTGAACACACCAGGGGTACGAGCGAACTGGCCCGCGCGCTCAATGCGGCAGTCGGCGGCGAGGTCGACTTCTCCGTCGCCGCCCGGGCCCTGACGACCATGGACGCCTCCAACTACCGGCGGGTCCCGGTGGGCGTCGTCGCACCCCGCGACGCCGACGACGTCGCCGCCGCCCTCGAGATCTGCCGGCAGCACGGCGTACCCGTCGTGCCACGCGGCGGCGGCACCTCCATCGCCGGACAGGCCACCGGCACCGGCGTCGTCCTGGACTTCACCCGCCACATGAACAAGATCCTCGGCGTCGACCCGGAGGCCAGGACCGCGCTGGTGCAGCCGGGCGTCGTCCTGGACCGGCTGCAGAGCGCCGTACGGCCCCACGGCCTGGTCTTCGGGCCCGACCCGTCGACGCACAGCCGCTGCACGCTGGGCGGGATGATCGGCAACAACTCGTGCGGATCGCATTCGGTAGCGTGGGGGACGACGGCCGACAACGTCCGGGACCTGTCGGCCATCACGTATTCCGGTACGCGTCACCACCTCGCCCGGGGCGCGCAGGGCAGCGCCCCGCCCGGCCTGGCCGAACTCGTCGACAGCAGCCTCGCCCTCCTGCGCACCGGCTTCCCCGCCGGCCTGCCCCGCCGCATCTCCGGCTACGCCCTCGACGCCCTGCTGCCCGAGAACGGCGCCGACCTCGCCCGCGCGTTCTGCGGCAGCGAAGGCACCCTGGCCGTGCTCACCGAGGCGACCGTACGCCTCGTGGACGCCCCGGCCGCCCGCGCACTGGCCGTCCTCGGCTACCCCGGCGAGAGCGCCGCCGCCGAGGCCGCCGCCGGCCTGCTGCCGCACGGCCCGCTGACCGTCGAAGGCATGGCGGAGGACCTCGTGCCCACGGGGCACGGCCTGCCGCGCGGCGGGGCGTGGCTGTTCGTCGAGACGGGCGGCGCCACGCCGGCGGAAGCGAGGGACCGCGCGGAACGGATCGTGCGGGCGGCCGACGTGCTCGACGGCACCGTCGTCGACGACCCGGCCGCCATGCGCGTCCTGTGGCGGGTACGGGAGGACGCGTCCGGCACCGCGACCCGGATGCCCGACGGCGGCGAGGCCTGGCCCGGCTGGGAGGACTGCGCCGTACCGCCCGCCCGCCTCGGCGGCTATCTGCGCGAGTTCCGCGCCCTGCTCGCCGAACACGGACTGCGCGGCACCCCCTACGGCCACTTCGGTGACGGGTGCATCCACGTCCGCATCGACTTCGACCTGCTGACCGAGGCCGGAGTGCGGCGCTTCCGTGCGTTCTCCGAGCAGGTCGCCGGCCTCGTCGTCGCGCACGGCGGCTCGCTGTCCGGCGAACACGGCGACGGACAGGCCCGTGCCGAGCTGCTGCCGAAGATGTACGGCGACGAACTGGTCGCACTCTTCGGCCGCTTCAAAGACGTGTGGGACCCGGCCGGCGGCATGAACCCGGGCATGCTGGTACGCCCCCGCCCGCTGGACGCGGACCTGCGCTTCGCCGTGCTGCCCGACCGGCCCGTCGACGTCGTCTTCGGCTATCCGCACGACGGCGGCGACTTCGCCGGCGCGGTGCGCCGCTGCGTGGGCGTCGCCAAGTGCCGTACGACGCAGGCCGCGGCGGGCGGCGGCGTGATGTGCCCCTCGTACCGGGCGACCGGCGAGGAGCAGCACTCCACCCGCGGCAGGGCGCGGCTGCTGCACGAGATGCTCGCCGGCGAGATCGTCACCGGCGGCTGGCGCTCCACCGAGGTGCGCGACGCGCTCGACCTGTGCCTTTCCTGCAAGGGCTGCCGAAGCGACTGCCCGGTGGGCGTCGACATGGCCACCTACAAGGCCGAGTTCCTGCACCACCACTACGCGGGCCGCCGCCGGCCGGCCGCCCACTACGCCATGGGCCGCCTCCCGCAGTGGCTGCGGGCCGCAGCGCCGTTCGCGCCCGCGGTCAACGCGCTGGGGGGCGTACGGCCGCTGGCCGCTCTCGCCAAGCGGATCGGTGGCATCGCCCCGGAGCGGGACCTGCCGCGCCTGGCGCCGCAGACGTTCCGCGGCTGGCTGCGCGGGCACATGGGCGAGCGTGCGGAAGTGCTCAGGGAAGGCCGTACGGCCGTGCTGTGGCCGGACACCTTCACCGACCACCTCTCGCCGTCCGTCGGCCGGGCGGCGGTACGGGTCATGGAGGCGGCGGACATCGGCATCGTGCTGCCGCCCGGCCGGGTGTGCTGCGGGCTCACCTATGTGTCGACGGGCCAGCTCGACCGGGCGCGGAAGGTCATGCGGCACACGCTCGACGTCGTGGAGCCGCTGCTGGAGCTCGATGTGCCGGTCGTCGTCCTGGAACCGAGCTGTGCGGCGGCCCTGAGGACCGACCTGCCCGAGCTGCTGGGCGACGACCCGCGCTCGGGCCGGCTCGCGGCGACGGTACGGACCTTCGCCCAGGCGCTGGAGGAATGTGCCCCCGACTGGGCGCCGCCGCACATCGGCCGCCCGGTGGCGGGCCAGACCCACTGCCACCAGCACGCGGTCCTCGGCGACGCGGCCGAACGGCGGCTGCGGGAGAAGGCAGGCCTGAAGGGGGAGTTGAGCGGCGGTTGCTGCGGACTCGCGGGCAACTTCGGTTTCGAGCGGGGCCACTACGAGGTGTCGGTGGCGTGCGCGGAAGACCAACTGCTGCCCGCCGTACGGTCCGCCGCGGCGGGCACCGAGCTGCTGGCGGACGGCTTCTCCTGCCGCACCCAGCTCGATCAGCTTGCCGACCGCCGGGCCAGGCACCTGGCGGAGGTGCTGGCGGAGGGCCTGGCCGCGGGGTGAGGTGAGGGATCGGGCAGGATGGGCGGCCGGCCACGCAACGAAAGGGCGGTCGTCATGCGGGGGAGAGCCAGGCGGGCCGACATCGTGGGGCTGCTGACGCGGGCCGCTGCCGTCCTGCTCGTATCGGCCCTGGTGGGGCAGCTGCTGGTGGCCGCGATCGCGGTGGACCCGGTGGACGAGGCCACGTCCAGGGGCATCGGCTCCTTCGTCGTCTCACTGCTGCGCGGCGGTTCGCTGGGCGCGCTGAGCGCGGCGGGCTGCGTGACGGCGGTTCTGCTGCTGATCCTGGCGGTGCGGGGCGTCCGCCTCGGCTGGAAGCTTCTGGCGGGCCGCCGACAGGCGCTGTGATCCCCCGCCCGTGGGCTCAGTCCAGCTGTGCGGCGGAAACCTCGACGACATGCGGCGGCTCCTGGGCGAAGTCGCTGTACCGCACCCATGAGGGCCGCACCCTCACGTGGGTGATCCCGGGCCAGCTCAGTCGGTCACGCCCGTCCGGATACACGCGGAAGTAGCAGTCCCGTACGCGCTCGAGCTCGTCCCCGGTGGGAAAGTCGGCCGTGCCCTCGAGCTGGACGGTGATGGCGTCGTCCCAGCCGACGACGAGCGCGATGCGCGGGTCGGCCCGCAGGTTGAGGCTCTTGCGTGTCGTCTCGACGGTGTCGAACACGATCTCCAGGTCGTCGCTGACGGCGTATCCGACGACCGCCGCCTGCGGGGATCCGCCCGGCGCCACCGACGCCTGGACGGCGAGCCTGTACCTGCGGAGGAACCACACCAGTTCGTCACGCTTCATGCGCCCTGCCTATCACGGGGCCGCCCGGGCGGCCCGGCGTCGCGCCGGTGCCCGCGCAGCCGGGCCGGGGGCAGGGCCTGTCAGCGCTGCCGGGCCACCGCGCGTGCCAGAGCCACCAGTTGAGGGACGGCCGGATGCGGTCTCGTGCTGCGCCAGGCCAGATACACGGGCGCGCTCGGGGCGTCGGACAAGGGCCGGTAGGCCACGCCCCGGTGCGCGTGCATCTGGGCGGTGGAGGCCACCGACGAGCCCACGCCGCGGCCCGCGGCGATCGCGGTGAGCCAGTCGTCCGTGTTGGCGACCCTGATCGTCGCCGTGGGCCGGGCGTCCGCGGGCCACAGGTCGAGCGTCGTCAGCCCGGAGACGGTGTTGAGGACGACCGGCCAGGCGGCCAGGTCCGCCAGGGTCAGCGAGGCCCGTGCCGCGAGCGGGCTGTCCGACGGCACCGCCGCGACCCGGGGCTCCGTGAACAGCAGCTCGGTGGCGAGTCCCGGGTCGCCGACCGGGCCGCGCAGCACGGCGGCGTCGACCTCGCCGCGCGAGAGGCCCGCCGTACGGTCGTCGATCCTCAGCAACTCGAGCGGGGTGTCGGGGTGGTCGCGCTCCCAGCAGCGCAGCAGCGGGGTGGTGTACGGGCCGAGCGCCGACCAGGCGTGCCCGAGTCGCAGCGGCCGGTGCGGCAGGCCCCCGGGATCGAGCGCCTCGTCGAAGGCGGCGACGGCCACGGCGGCCTTGTCATGGAAGGCCCGGCCCTCAGCCGTGAGGACGAGATGGTGCGTGGAGCGGTCCACCAGCCGCACACCCACGTGTTCTTCGAGCGCGGCGAGCGTGCGGGAGACGCTGGGCTGAGTGAGGCCCAGCCGCGCCGCGGCCCTGGTCACGCTCGACTCCTCCGCGACGGCGAGGAAGCAGCGGAGATGGCGCAGCTCGATGCTCATACGTGTGGAGCATAACCGCAGCGAGAATCGCATTTCACGCGCGACGCCCCGGTCCGTAGCGTGGGGAGGACGGTCGAGGGGCAGGCTTTCGGGAGGCACGAGTGAAGGACGCGCAGTCCGTGGACACGGGCGCCGGCGCGCAGGCGGGCGCGGCGGTCGTGCTGCCGGAGGCGGCGGGCGCGGCGACGCAGGCGGCCGGGGGCACGGCCGCGCAGGCTCCTGGCGTACGCTGTTCGCTCGGCCCGGTCGCGCTTGTCGTCGCCGGCGGCCTCTCGGTGCAGTTCGGGGCGGCCGTCGCCGTGCTGCTGATGCCGCGGGCCGGTGCGCTCGGCGTCGTCACGCTGCGGCTGGTGCTCGCCGCCGTCGTGCTGCTCGCGGTGTGCCGGCCGCGGCTGCGCGGGCACTCCCGCAACGACTGGGCGACCGTCATCACCTTCGGCGCCGCCATGGGCGGGATGAACATGCTGTTCTACCAGGCTGTGGACCGGATCCCGCTCGGCGCGGCGGTCACGCTGGAAGTGCTGGGCCCGCTCGCCCTGTCGGTGATCGCCTCACGGAGACTGGTGAACCTGCTGTGGGCGGCGCTCGCCCTGGGCGGCGTGGTCCTGCTCGGCGGCGGCGGCTTCGACCGGCTCGACCCGGTGGGCGCGGCGTTCGCCCTGGCCGCGGGCGGCATGTGGGCGGCATACATCGTCTTCAGCGCCCGCACCGGCCGGCGCTTCCCACAGGCGGACGGGCTGGCGCTGGCGATGGGTGTCGGCGCGCTGCTGAGCCTGCCGTTCGGGCTGGTGGAAGCGGGCTCGCGGCTGTTCGTGCCGTCGACGCTGGGGCTGGGGCTCGCGGTGGCGCTGATGTCGTCGGTCCTGCCGTACACCCTGGAACTGCTGGCGCTGCGCAGACTGCCGGCGGCGACGTTCGCGGTCCTGATGAGCCTGGAGCCGGCGATCGCGGCGACGGCCGGGTTCCTTGTGCTGTCCCAGGCCCTGTCGCCGGCGGAGGGGCTGGCGATCGTGCTGGTCGTCGTGGCGAGCATGGGGGCGGTGCGGACGCAGGCGGCGGGGAAGCCGGGGAAGGCCGCGCGTCGGGCGTAGGGAGTACGTGTGGCTGAGGTCCGGGCTACCAGTCCACGAGGGCGTGTTTCGAAAGTCCCGCCTGGCCCACGACGCCTGGCACGCACACTCGCTGCGTTGTCGGAGTCATCCAAGTACGTCCAGTACGAGGATGATCCTCCGCCTTGCGATCGCACGCACCAGACGCCGCGGGCCCCGCCCTGCGGGCGGACGACGCTACTTTCGAAACACGCCCTAGGACTTCGCCCTCGCGGGGTTCCCCTGGCCGGACACCGCTTTCTGCATCCGCTTCGCGGACTTCGCCCGGGCCTGCCCGTCCCGCTTCCCGCCAGGTGACTGCAGGATCGCGGAGGCCCGCCGGGCGGCGAACTCCCGGTTCGCGCGTGTCTGCTTGCGGAATGCCTCGGGGAGGTCCGACATGGCCAGGAGGCGGTCGCACGCCTGCAGCGAACGCGCATAGTCCCCCACCCAGTATGCGGTGATCGAGAACTCGAACAGCAGCCCCCAGCGGTACACCCAGGGGTTGACGAAGAGCAGGTCGTCCGGGGCAGGCCGGCCGAGAGCGGCGCACGCGAAGGCGTGCGCCGCACGATGGCGGCCCATGGTGCGCAGGCGTGAGGAGAGCTCGTAACAGGCCTCGAGGCGAGCGGGACGGGACTCCCACGCCCGCACCAGCGCCTCCATACCGCCCGGCCAGTCCCCGCTGTTCGCCTTCAGGATTCCGACCTGGAGCAGCGAGTAGTAGACCTCCTCCGCCCAGCCGCCCATCCCCGCACGGTGCTCGTAGAGGTCGATGGCCTCCCGCGTCTTGCCCATGTCCCGCTTGGTCTGGGCGAGATAGAAGACCGTCCGGGTGTTGGCCGGGTCGCGCTCCAGCTCAGCGCTGAGCAGACGCTCGTCCCGCTCGAACTTGTCGTGGCGCGATCCCCCGTCGGCGAAGTCCATGATGACCAGGGCGTCGAGGTTCTTCTGATCCGCGGACGGATCGTCGGTGGTGAGGTACTCGTGTGTGACGCCCTCATATCGCCAGGCGATGTCGGCCCGGACGAGCCGCTTGATCCGGTACTCCAACTCGCCTTCGTGCCGCAGCATGTACGAAGCGGCCGTCAGCCGCGGGAGCGGACCGTCCTGGCGGACCACGTGGTCGGCGTCGAGCAGCAGCAGGTAGTCGGCCTTGCCACGCGCATGGGCGAGGTTCAGGCTGCGGTTGTGCCCGAAGTTCACCCAGGGCTCCTCGTGGAGCTCACCCGGGATGCCCGCGAGCGCACTGCGGATCAGCTGCTGGGTGCCGTCCGTCGATCCCGTGTCGGAGATCACCCAGGTGGACACGAGATCACGGACCGACGCGAGACACCGTTCGATCACACGCGACTCGTTCTTCACGATCATGTTCAGGCAGATCGTCGATTTCATCGGGGTCCATCCAACTCTCTGACGCAAAGGCCTGCATGACCGGTGCGCGAAGGTCTCTGGTGCTGTGGGGCCGGACTCCAGTCCGGGCAGGGGCGGATCATCCGTCAGTTCCTGCGGTTGAGCAGGACGAACCCCTGCTCCTCGGCCACGATGCGATACCCCTGGGTCCGGACAGCACGGTCCAGCGATACGCGCTCCTCGATCAAGCTCTGGGGCCATCGCCGGTGCTGCGGCACCTGGGTGTCCACGACGATCCACTCAGGGCCGGTCCGGCTGTCCGGCCAGCCGTAGAGGCTGACGCTCGTACGGTTGCTGAGCTGAGGCACGAGGTCGTTGTTCGCCTGGACCGTGGCTCCGTCGGGGATACGGTCCATCAGGCGGTGGGCGACGGCGACACGCGGATCGGTCCGCCAGGTGGCCGGCTCGACCAGCTGCCGCAGGGGGAACTGCGGAAGGATCAGAGCGGTGATCACGGCAGAACCCGCGAGGTAGCGGCGCAGGCTGGGTGCGTTCGAGCGCCGTCGGACCAGGGCGTCGACGAACGCCGCGAAGATGATGGGCATCAGGATCAGCGAGTAGTGGTACGTGGTGCCCCAGTGAGTGGAAAGCGTCGATGCGTAGCGCCACAGCATGGTCGGCAGTGCGATCCACAGCAGCGGGGACCGGAGGGCCAGGAACAGAGTCGGGGCCAGCAGGAACAGCAGGGTGCTGACCTTCGGCTCGGGCGTGATGAGACCGATCGTCACCTTGTACAGCAGATCCGTCAGCCCGCTGTCACCGCGTTCCTGGATCGTGTGCGAGAACAGATAGCCCTGGAGCCCTTGGGGATGGAAAGCCGGCAGGATCACCAGCGTCGTCAGCAGCGTCCCGGCCAGGCCGGCCGCCGCGGTGCCGATCCCGAGCCTGCGCTCGCCCCGCCAGGCGATGACGAGACCGATCACGGCGACCGTGAGCCCGAGATCCTCCTTCACCAGCAGGAGCGGCAGCGCCCAGTACACGGCCGTGCGCGACCGGCCGGTCCCCAACGCGACCAGCGAGCAGGCGAGGAGGGGGACGGCGAACGCCACTTCGTGGAAGTCCGCGCCAACGGCGCTCGCGATACCCCAGGAGAGCCCGTAGCAGACACCGATGACCGCGGCGGCCGGGGAGCCGAGCGCCTGGCGGGCCCAGAGGGCCATGGGCACCACGCTCACCGCGATCAGCGCCGCCTGGACGACGAGCAAGGTCTCCGGCCTGGACCACAGCGTGTACAGGGGTGCCACCAGAGCCAGGATCGGATGGAAGTGATCTCCCAGGACGGGGAAGCCGGGGCCCTTCACCTCGGAGACCGGCAGATGCCCTTCCGCGTAGGAGCGGACGACCTGCTCGAAGATCGCCAGGTCGAAGGCGTGGGAATGCAACTGGTGATGGATGCGTACGGACAACGCCGTGTACGCGAGGAACAGCGCTCCCGCCAGGGCCCAGATCCACCACGGAATGTTGAAGCGACGTGCGCGAGAAGGCTCCTGTGTCTTCCCTTCCCGGAGGGTCGACTGCTGCGGTGGGAATGTGCCGGTGGTGGGGGGCGCGTGCATGACGATGCCTTCCAGAGGCTGAGGCAGTCCGAGGCCCTCAAGATGCCAGCAAGGCCCCGGGCTCGGCTCTGAGCCGACCCCTGTGTAGCCGGAAACCCCCGAATGGCGGCATGCCTGCGGCCTCACCCATCGGCCGGTGGAAGCGCGGGCGGCACGACCGTGTGTCATACGAACGGTCACCTCTTGCTGGGCCAAAGTGTTGATCGTTCGGTGTGTGGGTCAAGACCGGGGCTCTGGAAGGCAAAGCATGCCGAGGGGGACGCCCTCAGGTCCTCCCGGTGCAAGCACCCCACTCGGTTCCAGAAGGAGTAATTCATGAGTCCTGACCACAGGCCCCCTTCCGGCCTCGGCCCGCTTCCGCAGCGGAGCAGGCTGGTCGCCCGCGGCGCGATGGCGTCGCTGGCCATCCTGATGCTGGGCTTCACCGTTCCGGCGATGGCGGCCGCCCCCGCTGGAACATCCCCGGGTTCGGCGGGCACGTCCGTGGCCGAACTCTGCGCCACGGTCGAGGACAGCCCGAACGGTCCCCGTCACTCGGAGCTGAGCGACGACTGCGACAAGGACAAGGACAAGGACAGGAAGGGGAAGACCGGTCCGACGGGTCCGACCGGTCCGACCGGTCCGGAGGGTCCGACCGGTCCGGAGGGTCCGACCGGTCCGACCGGTCCGACGGGTCCGGAGGGTACCGGTGCGACCGGTGCGACCGGTCCGACCGGTCCGGAGGGTCCGACCGGTCCGACCGGTCCGGAGGGTGAGCCGGGTACCAGCGGATGCGTCGACATCGACAGCTACGCTCCCAGCAACGCCAAGGAGTTCAGCATCGCGCTTCTTCCCAACGGGGAGACGTGGGTCGGTCAGCGGCCGCACGACGGCGGGGTCGACGATGACGGCGACGGCATGGTGGGCGAGCCGATCGGTGACTACACGTGGGAGGACCTGACCGACAACGATGACTACCCCGCGGACGAGATCCCGTGTGCGGTGTCCATCACGGCCCAGGGCAACACGGCCAACGCCAAGGTGCTCACGCTCGAGGGCAACGTGTGGGAGACCCAGGGCATGGTCAACAGCGGCGCGGGACTCGCACCCTTCATCTGGGACCAGGAATGGGTACTTCTCGACATGCAGCCCGGAATGGCCCTGAACTTCCAGGCCGACAAGGCCCTCAGCGGCCTTCCGCAGAACGCGCCGCTGAACACCCTCACCCCCGACGCCACCAGGAGCAAGGAGGACTGACCGCCCCGGCCGTCTCCTGGCGGCCGATCATCTCCTGAAGGCAGCGTGCGTGCCGTGCCCGGAACCGTACCGGCACGGCACGCACGCCGCCGGCCAGGGCGATGAGGACGTGCCCTGGCCGACAGCCGCCTCGGGCGGCGGGCCGGTTCCCGTCGAGGGGCGGTCCCGGTCAGTGCTGGGTCTTCGTGTGCCAGATCGGGTTGTCGCCGCTGTCGTAGATCACCACGTTCCCGTCGGACTGGACCGAGAGTTTGGCTCCCGGGTTGCCGTCGGTCCCCGTCGCCCACACCGGCTGGTTGTCCGGCGTGTAGATGACGAGGTTGCCGTCCTCCTGGAACACGGCGCGGGCGTCTGCGGTCGCCGGGTTGTTCGAGGCCCAGCGGGGGTTCTCGTTCTCGTCGAAGACGACGAGTCTGCCGTCGTCCTGGAGCGTCAGCTTGGCCTTGCCGGCGTCGACCTGTTCGCCGATGTCGATGACGGAGACGGCGGAGATGTCGTGGTTTCCGTTCTCCCTGACCCGTACCTTGATCTTGGGGGCGTCGTCCGCCAGTTTGCCGTCGGCCAGCCGGTCGAGGGCCGACAGCGACGGCGCGAACGCGTAGACCGCGCCCTCGGTCCGTACGAACTGCTCGAAGTGCACCTGCCGGCCGCCGATGGTGACGTCGGTCGACGGCCCGATCATGGGGTCGGCGCCGACCTTGGGGTCACGGTCGGGGAAATTCGTGTCGACGACCCAGTCCTTCTGGATGAACTCGAACTGCCGTACCAGGTCTGCCTGGTAGCTGACGAAGACCAGGCCGCGAGCGGCGTCGGGGCCGTGGCCACCCGCGCCCGCGGGGTCGAAGGGCAGACCGTACGGGATGCCGCGGCGCATGATGCGGCGGCCGTCCAGCCCACCCTTCTCCGGTACCGGCTTGTCGCCCTTCTTCAGCGCGAGGCCGTCCCGGGGGCTGGTCTTGCGGAGGTGGGAGAAGAGCGGGGTGATCTCCCCTTCCAGGTCGTTCGCGAAGCTGATGTCGTTGTCGTTCGCGCACTCCGGGTCGAACGGCACGTCGGCGTGCGGGCACTTCGCCACCGGCGTGCCCGATCGCCAGCGCCCGACCATGCGGGCCGCCAGCCACTCCGAGGTGGCCTCCGGCGGCACGGCCTTCGCGTTCTTCAGCTCCTTCAGCCGCGCGCCGACCTGCGCCCACCAGCCCGGTACGTCCTGGCCGAGCCGGCGCACCACGTGGAACGAGCCGTTCTTCGCCCATTCCGGCATGCCGGAGGGCGTGCCGGAGACCGTCTCCTCGCCGACGACGAACTCGCCGGCCGGGATGATCCGGGTCCCGGGGCTGCCCTTCTTCCACTCGGGGCGCTGGGGGTCGGGCTCGTCGAAGCCCCTGACGGCCGGCTCGCTGACGCCGTCCTTGAAGCCGAAGTGCTCCTTGCCCCGCCGGTCGCCCAGCAGGGTGCCGCCGTCCTGCTCGAAGATGATCACCACCTTGTGGACGGAGGCTTCCTGCCGCTCCTGGGCGAGGGCCGCGCGCAGATCCTCGACCTTGTCGGCGGCGATGGTGAGTACCGCGTGGACGGGCTGTGCGTTGCTGTCGCCGAACAGCCAGTTCTCCGGCGAGTTGTCCCCGGTGTCCCCGAGCCTCCCGGCCCGCATGGCGGAGCCCTGCTTGAACGCGTGCTCCGTGGTGCCCTCCCTGGCGTCCGGGAACGGGTCCTTGTCCGTCAGCGTCCGGATACCGCCGTGGGTGAAGCTGACGCTGCGCCATACGGCGGTGAGCGCCCTGGGGTCGTCGCCGCCGGTGTTGCGGCGTGCCGCGCTGAAGGCGGCGTTGAACGCCGCGACCTGCCGCGTCGTGGCGATGCGCGGCTTCAGCCGCCGCAGCCAGGTGCGCGCCCGTGTCGCGTCGTCGAACTTCAGGAAAAGCAGCTGTACGTGGTCCTTCTTGAAGCCGGCGATCACGTCGCCCTGGATCTCCGTGCTGTTCCGCAGTGCCAGATCAGTCATGCTGCCTTCACTTCCTCTCTTTCGGCGTCGGTCCGGAGCGCTGTGTCACCGGGCGGCCGGCGGGCCGAAGGACACGAACTTGGCGATGCTGGGCACGCCGTCCTCGTTGAGGAGGAAGAGCATGTAGTAGCCGGGGGGCGCGGCCTTGGCCGACGGCGGCGCCTGCAGTTCGAGGGAGCCGTCGCCCCGGCTCCTGATGCGGACGTCGAGGTGGCGCTGGCTGAAGTTCACCGCGTGGGTCGCCGTCGTGGGGGCCAGCAGGACGGCGCGGCTGACGGCCTCGGAGTCCGCCGTGAGCACCGTGAAGCGGGAGTCGTAGCCGATGGTGCGGCGCGGCACGGCGGAGAGGCCGGGGCGCGCGCCGTTGTGCAGGTAGGCGGGCTCGTAGATCTCGATGCTGCCGTCCATGTCGTCGCCGATATCAGGGTCGTTGGCGATCTGCTGGGCCTCGTCGCCGGTGACCATGATCCGGCCGTCGGGCAGGACGACGGCGTTCGAGTGGTAGCCGCGCGGCAGCCGCTGGGCGGGCCCGAGCTTCCAGTTGCCGTCGGTGTCGCGCATCTCGGTCTGGCGGTACTTCAGATCGGCGTTGGGGTTGTAGAGGCCGTTGCCGTAGTCGCGGATGTCGTGGGCGCCGTTGACGGTGAACAGGGTGCCGTCGGGCAGGATGAGGGTGTCGTCCTGCGTGCGGCCGAAGGCCCGGGGCTCCTTCTTCTTCCACTGGCCGCCGACGAGTTGGTAGGTGTTCGGGTCGTCCCTGTTGCCGCCGAGGACGAGGATGGAGTCGGGGCCGCGGAAGCCGGCCGGCAGCGGCACGGCGGAGCCGTAGTTGCGCATGAACTCGTCGGGCCTGTCGGGCAGGCTCGTGCGGGTCTCGGTGAGCGGGTTGAACAGCCACTGCTGGTCGTGGTCGCGGCCGAGCCCGTAGATCATGCCGTCGCGCAGCGAGAACAGGTGCGGATAGTCGTGCTTGTACGGGGCTTCCGCCTTGAAGACGTCCACCGGCACGTTCTCGGGGACGTCGGTGCTGGAGGTCGGGACCTCGCGGGTCAGCGCCGGGAAGCGTTCCACGATCGCGGTGGGGGTCGCCCAGCCGAGCTCCGACTGGCCGGACATGATGAGGATCCGCCCGTCGGCCCCGGTGACGGCGCTCGGGTACCAGCGTCCGACGGACATCTCCTGGTTGAGGGACCACGATTCGGTCCACGGGTCGAAGACGAGGGAGAGCTTGGCGCCGGCGCCGTGGTTCCCGCCGAGGTTGCCGCCGAAGACGCCGAGCATCCCGTTGGGCAGGAAGGCATGACCCGCGCAGAAGAACGGCGCGGGCCGCGGCTCGTTCTTCCCGTCCGGCATGTTGATGGTGGGCGGCGTGACCTTCTTGAACGCAGCAGCGCCGGTGCCCTTCGGGTCCCACAGATACGCGCGGCCCGCGTTCTCCTTGCCGATGATCTGGGTGGGCGCGGTCTCCCTGGTGGGGTCGGTCTCGATCCTCTCGAAGGAGAACAGCAGGACCTTGCCGGTGGGCAGTTGCGCCACGTGCACCCCGAAGTCGGGTGACGGGAAGTAGTCCTTGAAGGCCCCGTACTCCGCGGCGTCGAATGTGGCGTTGTGCTCCGCCTGCGACTTGGTGAGCGACTCCAGCCGCCCCGTCCGCATCGGCTGCGGGTAGTCGCCGGCGTCCTGCGCCCGCACACGGGCCTGGGCGTGCCGCTCGGCGTGCTCCTGGCCGAGCACGGCGGCCTCCGCCTTGTCCACGGCGGCCTCGCCGCCGGTGACGGGCGCACCGTCCTTGGAGGCGACACGGGGCTCCGGTGCCCCGTCGTGAGCGGTGGCGGGCAGCGCGGCTGCGAGAGGGGCGGCGGTGAGGGCGGAGAGGACGGCACAGGCGGAGACCAGCCTGGACAGTCGTGGTCGTGACATGGGGCTCCTCGTGGGCTGTCGGCCTGGGCGCATGGCAAGACGGCCCCGCGGTCGGGGCTGAATATGTCATCGGAACAGGCTGGACGTAACTGACTGTGACATATGAGCACAGAGAGTAAGCATCTGCAATGCGGTGGATCGACGTGTTGACCGGGCGGACGCGGGCGGTCCGGGCCGGACCGAAGGGGGGCGGTCCTCAACGTAGGCGGGGTGGTGGTGTCGGCCGCAATGGCCGATGGGTCGAACCACCCCTGCGGTGCAAAGAGAATCAATTCTGCGACGGCAACCGGTTTGACCTGCGAGGGGATCGGGTCGCCGCTTGAGTCGGCCGAAAATCAAAGCAAGCATGCTTGCTTGTTTCTTCGTGCGCTGCCATGCTCCGAGCCACAGACCGTCGTGCCCACAGGGGAGCGTTCCGTGTCCGATCCGGCCGTCGTACTCGACGACTTGCGCAGCGAAAGCGATGAACTCGACCGGCTGGTCGGGGAGCTGAGCCCCGGCGAATGGGCGGCAGCGACCCCCGCCGCGGGCTGGACCGTCGCCCATCAGATCGCCCACCTCGCCTGGACCGACTCCGCCGCGCTCGTGGCCGTCACGGACGCGGCGGGCTTCGCCGCGGAGGTGGAGACGGCTCTCGCGGCGCCGGACTCGTTCGTCGACGACGGCGCGGCGGCCGGCGCCGCGCTGCCGCCCGCCGAACTGCTCGCCCGCTGGCGCGCCGGCCGCGAAGCCCTTCAACTGGTTCTCCGGTCCGCCCCCGCCGGGGCACGCTTCCCCTGGTACGGACCGCCGATGAGCGCCGCGTCGATGGCGACCGCGCGGCTGATGGAGACGTGGGCGCACGGCCAGGACGTCGCCGACGCCCTCGACGTCGTACGGCCGCAGACGGCCCGCCTCGCGCAGGTCGCCCGGATCGGGGTGCGCACGCGCGACTTCGCGTTCGGGGTGCACGGCCTCACCCCGCCGGCCGAGCCGTTCCGGGTGGAACTGGACGGGCCAGGAGGCGAGTTGTGGGCCTACGGGCCCGAGGACGCGGAGCAACGGGTGACCGGCCCCGCGCTCGACTTCTGCCTGCTGGTGACCCAGCGCGCCCACCGCGACGACCTGGCCCTGCGGGTCGAGGGTGCGGACGCCGACCGCTGGCTGGACATCGCGCAGGCCTTCGCGGGCCCGCCGGGCAAGGGGCGCGCGTCGGGCGGGGGAGCTGGTGGGCGCGCGCCGGGTGGGGCCGGCGGTGGGCGCGCGCCCGGCACGGCGGGTGGAGGGCGCGCGCCGGGCGGAGTCGGCGGTGGGAGTGCGCCCGGTGCGGGCGGGTTCTCGGCCGCGGCCCGGTCCGATGGAGGCGCGACCGCGGCCGGGGCGCCTGAAGGCGGCCGCTCATGACCGGCAGATCCGGCGGTGTGGGCGCCGCCCCGGGCGCCGCCCCGGGCGGCGCCCCGGGCATCGGCACCGCGCCGGCTGCGGGAGGGGCCGCTTCCGCGGGCCGGCCGGCACGGATCGACGCCACAAGCCCGGAAGCCCGCGACGCGCGGTCGGCCACCGGCCCGGCCTCCGGGCACCCGGACAGCTCCTGGACCGGCTCGGCCTCCGGACCCGTTGCCGGATCCGGAGCCGCTCCCGACCCCGTACCCGTCCCGCCCGGCGCCGGAGGCGCCTTTGGCGCAGGCGTGTTGCGCGTCGGGAACGCATCCGGGTTCTACGGCGACCGGTTCGACGCCCTGCGCGAGATGCTCACCGGCGGGCCGCTGGACGTGCTCACCGGGGACTACCTCGCCGAGCTCACGATGCTCATCCTCGGCCGCGACCGGCTGGGGGACCAGCGGCTCGGCTACGCCAAGACGTTCCTGCGCCAGCTCGAGGAGACCCTCGGCCTCGCCCGCGAGAAGGACGTCCGCATCGTCGCCAACGCCGGCGGTCTCAACCCCGCGGGGCTCGCCGACGCGGTCCGCTCGCTGGCCGACCGCCTCGGTGTCCCGGTGGACGTCGCGCACGTCGAGGGGGACGACCTCACCTCCCGCTTCCCGGGTGCGCTGACCGCCAACGCCTACCTCGGCGGAGCCGGTATCGCCGCGTGCCTGCGTGCCGGCGCCCACGTCGTCGTCACCGGCCGGGTCACCGACGCCGCCCTCGTCACCGGCCCCGCCGTCGCCCGCTTCGGCTGGGGCGAGGAGGAGTACGACAAGCTCGCGGGCGCCGTCGTCGCCGGGCACGTACTCGAGTGCGGTACCCAGGCCACCGGCGGCAACTACGCGTTCTTCACCGGCCATGACATCCGCCGCCCCGGCTTCCCCGTCGCCGAGATCCACGCCGACGGCAGCTCGGTCATCACCAAGCACGACGGCACCGGCGGCGTGGTCGACGTCGGCACCGTCACCGCGCAACTGCTGTACGAGACGGGCGGCGCCCGGTACGCGGGCCCGGACGTGACCGCCAGGCTCGACACCGTCCGGCTCGAACAGGACGGACCCGACCGCGTGAGGATCTCCGGGGTGCGCGGCGAGGCCCCGCCGCCCACGCTCAAGGTCGGCCTGGGCCGGCTCGGCGGCTGGCGCAACGAGGTCGTCTTCGTACTGACCGGACTCGACATCGAAGCCAAGGCCGCCCTCGTGAAGGCGCAGTTGGAGGACACGCTCGGCAAGCAGCGCCCCGCGAAGGTGCGCTGGGAACTGTCCCGTACGGACACCTCCGATGCCGACACCGAGGAGCGGGCAGCCGCCCATCTGCGGCTTGTCGTCCGCGACCCGGACGCCGAACGCGTCGGCCGTGCCGTCAGCAGCGCCGCCATCGAACTGGCCCTCGCCAGCTACCCCGGCTTCCACGTGACCGCCCCGCCCGGCAAGGGCGCGCCGTACGGGGTCTTCGAGGCCGCGTACGCCGACGCGGGCGAGGTCCCGCACACGGCCGTCCTGCCCGGCGGCGAACGCGTCGACGTCCCGCCGCCGAAGCGGACCCGCGTGCTCGAGGACGCGGAGCCGGGCGCGCTGCCCGATCCCCTGCCGCACGGCCCGGTCCGGCGCGCCCCTCTCGGGCTCGTCGCCGGCGCCCGCAGCGGCGACAAGGGCGGCGACGCCAACATCGGCGTATGGGCGCGCACCGAGGACACCTGGCGGTGGCTCGCCCACGAACTGACCTCTCAGCGGCTGCGCGAGCTGCTGCCCGAGACCGCCGAACTGCCCGTCGTACGGCATGTGCTGCCCAACCTGCGCGCCCTCAACTTCACCGTCGCCGGGATCCTCGGCGAAGGAGTAGCCGCGCAGGCCCGTTTCGACCCGCAGGGCAAGGCGCTGGGCGAATGGCTCCGCGCCCGGCACGTCGACATCCCGGAGGCTTTGTTGTGACCGTTCTCGGCTCGGCCGTCGATGTGACGAGCCCCGAATACGCCGCCCACCGCGCCGCGATGCTCGGCAGGCTCGCAGAGCTGGACACCGAGCACGAAAAGGCCCTGGCCGGCGGCGGCGAGAAGTACGTGGCCCGGCACAGGAAGCGCGGCAAACTGCTCGCCCGCGAGCGCATCGAGCTGCTGGTCGACCCGGACACCCCGTTCCTGGAGCTGTCCCCGCTCGCGGCCTGGGGCAGCGACTACCCGGTCGGCGCCTCGATCGTCACCGGCATCGGGGTCGTCGAGGGCGTCGAGTGCCTGATCACCGCCAACGACCCGACGGTACGCGGCGGGGCGTCCAACCCGTGGACCCTGAAGAAGGCCCTTCGCGCCAACGAGATCGCGTACGCCAACCGGCTGCCCTGCATCTCGCTGGTCGAGTCGGGCGGCGCGGACCTGCCGTCCCAGAAGGAGATCTTCATCCCCGGCGGGGCGCTGTTCCGTGACCTCACCCGTCTGTCGGCGGCCGGGATCCCCACGATCGCGGTCGTCTTCGGCAACTCGACGGCCGGCGGCGCGTATGTGCCCGGCATGTCCGACCACACCGTCATGATCAAGGAACAGTCGAAGGTCTTCCTCGGCGGCCCGCCGTTGGTGAAGATGGCGACGGGGGAGGAGAGCGACGACGAGTCGCTCGGCGGCGCGGAGATGCACGCCCGCACGTCCGGCCTCGCGGACCACTTCGCGCTCGACGAGCCGGACGCGCTGCGCCAGGCCCGCCGGATCGTCGCCCGCCTCAACTGGCGCAAGGCGCACGCCGATCCGGGACCGGCGAAGCCGCCGGAATACGCGGCCGACGAACTGCTCGGGATCGTCCCCGAGGACCTGAAGACGCCGTTCGACCCGCGCGAGGTCGTCGCACGGATCGTCGACGGCTCCGACTTCGACGAGTTCAAGCCGCTGTACGGGCCGAGTCTGGTGACCGGCTGGGCGCGGCTGCACGGCTACCCGGTGGGGGTGCTGGCCAACGCCCAGGGTGTGCTCTTCTCCGCCGAGTCCCAGAAGGCGGCGCAGTTCATCCAGCTCGCCAACCAGCGTGACGTTCCCCTGCTGTTCCTGCACAACACCACCGGCTACATGGTCGGCAAGGAGTACGAGCAGGGCGGCATCATCAAGCACGGCGCGATGATGATCAACGCGGTGTCGAACAGCCGCGTGCCGCATCTGTCGGTGCTGATGGGCGCGTCGTACGGAGCCGGGCACTACGGCATGTGCGGGCGGGCGTACGACCCGAGGTTCCTGTTCGCCTGGCCGAGCGCGAAATCCGCCGTCATGGGCCCGCAGCAGCTGGCGGGTGTCCTGTCGATCGTCGCGCGTGCGTCCGCGGCGGCGAAGGGACAGCCGTACGACGACGAGGCGGACGCCGGGCTGCGCGCCGTGGTCGAGCAGCAGATCGAGGCGGAGTCGCTGCCGATGTTCCTGTCCGGACGGCTCTACGACGACGGCGTCATCGACCCCCGCGACACCCGGACGGTGCTCGGCCTGTGCCTGTCCGCCATCCACACGGCACCGGTCGAGGGCGCACGCGGCGGCTTCGGCGTCTTCCGAATGTGAGGGCCTGTTGTGATTTCCTCTGTCCTTGTCGCCAACCGGGGCGAGATCGCGTGCCGTGTCTTCCGCACCTGCCGCGAGCTGGGCATCGCGACGGTCGCCGTCCACTCGGACCCGGACGCCTCCGCACTGCACGTACGGGAGGCGGACGCGGCGGTACGGCTGCCGGGCAGGGCGCCCGCGGAGACGTATCTGCAGGGTGAGCTGATCGTGAAGGCGGCGCTGGCGGCGGGCGCCGACGCGGTGCACCCCGGGTACGGATTCCTCTCCGAGAACGCGGAGTTCGCGCGGGCGGTCACCGACGCCGGGCTGGTGTGGATCGGGCCGCCCGCCGACGCGATCGAGGCGATGGCGTCCAAGACCCGGGCGAAGGAACTCATGGGTCTGGCGGCCCTGGACCCCGGGTCGCTCACCGAGTCCGACCTTCCGGTGCTGGTGAAGGCGGCGGCGGGCGGCGGCGGGCGGGGCATGCGGATCGTCCGCACCCTTTCCGGACTCGCCGGGGAGCTCGAGGCGGCCCGCTCCGAAGCGGCATCGGCCTTCGGCGACGGGGAGGTCTTCGTCGAGCCGTACATCGAGGCCGGCCGCCACGTCGAGGTCCAGATCCTCGCCGACGCGCACGGCACGGTGTGGGCGCTCGGCACACGGGACTGCTCGCTGCAGCGCCGCCACCAGAAGGTCGTGGAGGAGTCCCCGGCGCCCGGTCTGGGCCCGGAGCTGGTGGACACGCTGCACACGCTGGCAGTGGGGGCGGCGCGTGCGGTGGACTACCGGGGCGCGGGCACGGTCGAGTTCCTCCTCGCGCCGGACGGCCGGGCGCACTTCCTGGAGATGAACACCCGCCTCCAGGTGGAACACCCGGTGACGGAGGCGGTGTTCGGCCTCGACCTGGTCGCCCTTCAGCTCTCGGTCGCCCAGGGCGAGGCGCTGCCCACGTCCCCGCCGCAGGAGCGAGGCCACGCGGTGGAGGCCCGCCTCTACGCCGAGGACCCGTCCACGGGCTGGACGCCTCAGGCGGGGGTGCTGCACGCGCTCGACGTGCCGGGCGCCGCCCCGGCCGTGCGGGTCGACGCCGGGTACGGCGCCGGGGACGTCATCGGGGTGCACTACGACCCCATGGTCGCCAAGGTCATCGCCTGGGCGCCCACACGGGCCGAGGCGATCCGGAGACTGGCGTACAGCCTGCGGCGGGCCAGGGTGCACGGGCCCGTCACCAACCGGGCCCTGCTCGTCGCGTCGTTGGAGCACCCCGACTTCACCGGCGGCCGGCTGGACACCGGCTTCTACGAACGGAATCTGGCCGACCTCACCGCCCCCGCCCCCGGCGAGGAGCACGCCGCCGTCGCCGCGGCGATCGCCGACGCCGCCGCACGCAGCGGCCGGTTCGGCGGCGCGTGGCGCAACCTGCCGTCCGCGGACCAGGTCAAGGCGTACGGCGACCACGAGATCCGCTACCGGCCGCTGCGCGACGGCGGGTACGAGGTGGTGGACCGGCCCGGGGTGCGGGTCGTGAAGGCGACCGCGCACCGCGTCGCGCTCGAGGTCGACGGGATCGTACGGAACTACGAGGTCAGCGACTGCTGCGACACCGTCTACGTCGACTCGCCCGCCGGTGCCCACGCCCTCACCCCGCGCCCCCGCTTCACCGATCCCCAGGACCGCGCCGAGCCGGGGTCGCTGCTCGCACCCATGCCCGGGACCGTCGTCCGGGTCGGGGACGGGGTCGTCGAGGGCGCCCGTGTCACCCAAGGACAGCCACTGGTCTGGCTGGAGGCCATGAAGATGGAGCACCGCATCGTCTCTCCTGCCTCCGGCACGCTCACCGCGCTCCACGCCGTCCCCGGCCGTCAGGTCGAGGTCGGCGCCCTGCTCGCCGTCGTCAACGCAGTCGCCAACGAAGTCGTGAACGAAGTCGCCAACGAGGTCGTCAACGAAGCTCAGGAGGACCCTGCGTCATGAACGCCATCGAGAGCCAGGACCACAAGGACCTGCGGGACGCCGTCGCCGCCCTCGGCCGCCGGCACGGACCCGGTTTCGACCGTGCCACCCTGTGGGCCGAGGCCGGCAAGCTGGGCTACCTCGGGGTGAACCTCCCCGAGGAGCACGGCGGCGGAGGCGGCGGCATCAGCGAGTTGTCCATCGTCCTCGAGGAGTCCGGCGCGGCAGGCTGCCCGCTCCTCATGATGATCGTCTCGCCGGCCATCTGCGCCACCGTCATCGCCCGCTTCGGCACCGACGAGCAGAAGCGCACCTGGCTGCCCGGTCTCGCCGACGGCAGCCTCACCATGGCGTTCGGGATCACCGAACCCGACGCGGGCTCCAACTCCCACCGCATCACGACCACCGCGCGCCGCGACGGCGACGGCTGGATACTGACCGGCCGCAAGGTCTTCGTGTCCGGAGTCGACATCGCCGACGCGACGCTGATCGTCGGCCGCACCGAGGACGCGAGCACGGGCAGTCTCAAGCCGTGCCTGTTCATCGTCCCCCGGGACGCCGAAGGCTTCGGCCGCTCGCAGATCGACATGGAACTCCAGGCCCAGGAGAAGCAGTTCGAGCTGGTCCTCGACGACGTCCGGCTGCCCGCCGACGCGCTCGTCGGCGACGAGGACGCCGGCCTGCTCCAGCTGTTCGCCGGACTCAACCCCGAGCGCATCATGACCGCCGCGTTCGCCATCGGTATTGGTCGCTACGCGCTGGCCAGGGCCGTGGAGTACGCGAAGTCCCGCCAGGTGTGGAAGGCCCCGATCGGCGCGCACCAGGCGATCGCGCACCCCCTCGCCGAGGCGCACATCGAGCTGGAGCTGGCCAGGCTGATGATGCAGAAGGCCGCCGCCCTGTACGACGCGGGCGACGACGCCGGCGCGGGCGAGGCCGCCAACATGGCCAAGTACGCGGCCGGTGAGGCGTGTGTGAAGGCCGTCGACCAGGCCGTGCACACCCTCGGCGGCAACGGCCTCACCCGCGAGTACGGCCTCGGGCGGCTCGTCACGGCCGCCCGGGTGGCCCGGATCGCGCCGGTCAGCCGGGAGATGATCCTGAACTACGTGTCCCACCAGTCCCTGGGTCTCCCCAAGTCGTACTGACAGACGACATCCTGGCCGTCCAACCCAACGCCGAGGGGGCCGTCATGGTGTTCCGCAGCAGCTACGCAGATGTCCCGGCCGTCGTCGAACCCATCCACGAGACCGTGCTCGCACGCGCCGCCGAGTTCGGTGACACCGCCGCCCTCGTCGACGGGGTGAACGGCACCACCGTCACGTACCACCAGCTCGACCTGTTCCACCGGCGGATCGCCGCCGCGCTCGCCGACGCGGGCCTGCGCAAGGGAGACGTGCTGGCCCTGCACAGCCCCAACACCGTCGCCTACCCGGCGGTGTTCTACGGGGCCACCCGGGCCGGCGCGTCCGTCACCACCGTCCATCCGCTGTCCACGGCGGACGAGTTCGCCAAGCAGCTCCGCGATTCCTCCGCCCGCTGGATCGTCACCGTCTCGCCGCTGCTGGAAGTGGCGCGCAGGGCAGCCGAACTGGCCGCGGGGATCGAGGAGATCTTCGTCTGCGACCGGGCGGACGGGCACGTCAGCGTGCTCGACATGCTGGGCTCGACCGCGCCGGAGCCACAGGTCGCCATCGACCCGTCGGAGGACGTCGCGGCCCTGCCGTACTCGTCGGGCACGACCGGCGTGCCCAAGGGCGTCATGCTCACGCACCGGTCCATCGCCACCAACCTGGAGCAGCTGGCGCCGTTCGTGCCGATGGGGCCGGGCGACCGGATCCTCGCCGTGCTGCCCTTTTTCCACATATACGGGCTGACGGCCCTGATGAACGCGCCGCTTCGGCACGGTGCGACCGTTGTCGTACTGCCCCGCTTCGACCTCGACATGTTCCTCGCCGCCATCCAGGAACACCGCATCAACGGCCTGTACGTCGCCCCGCCGATCGTCCTCGCGCTCGCGAAGCACCCCGCGGTCGCGAAGTACGACCTGTCGTCGCTGGAGTACATCGTCAGCGCCGCCGCCCCGCTGGACGCCCGGCTCGGCGAGGCGTGCTCGAAACGGCTCGGCCTGCCGCCGGTGCGCCAGGCGTACGGCATGACGGAACTGTCACCCGGCACCCATGTCGTGCCGCTCGCAGCGCAGAACCCGCCGCCCGGCGCCGTCGGCCTGCTGCTGCCCGGCACCGAGATGCGCATCCTCGACCTCGACGGCTCCGGCAGGGAACTGGGCGTCGGTGAGGGCGGCGAGATCCTGATCCGCGGCCCGCAGGTGATGAAGGGCTACCTGGGCCGGCCCGAAGCCACCGCGGCGATGATCGACGCCGACGGATGGGTGCACACCGGCGACATCGGCCGGGTCGACGACGACGGCTGGCTCTTCGTCGTCGACCGGGTCAAGGAACTCATCAAGTACAAGGGCTTCCAGGTCGCCCCCGCCGAGCTGGAGGCGCTGCTGCTCACGCACGAGTCGATCGCGGACGCGGCCGTGATCGGGGTGTACGACGGGGACGGCAACGAGATCCCCAAGGCCTACGTCGTACGGCAGCCCGGCGCCGCGGACCTGACGGAGGACAATGTCATGGACTTCGTCGCCGAACGCGTCGCCCCGTACAAGAAGGTCCGCCGGGTCGAGTTCATCGGCGGTGTCCCGCGCGCCGCGTCGGGCAAGATCCTGCGGCGCCAGCTGCGGGACCGGGAGAACGCTTCGAAGGAGCAATAGCACGTGACCATCGCCACCACGCACGAACGCGGCATCACCACCCTGACCCTGGACTCCCCGGCGAACCGCAACGCGCTGTCCGCGCGGCTCGTCGGCGAACTGGCCGAGGCGCTGGGCAAGTGCGCGGAGGACGACTCCGTACGGGCCGTCGTCCTCACGCACACCGGCTCCACGTTCAGCGCGGGCGCCGACCTGAAGACGCCGCCCAGCCCGTACACCTTCGTGGCGCTGCTGCGGCAGATCGTGACACTGCCCAAGCCCGTGGTGGCGAGGGTCGCCGGTCATGTGCGGGCCGGCGGTCTCGGCCTGGTCGGTGCGTGCGACATGGCGGCAGCGAGCGCGGCCTCCGACTTCGCGTTCACGGAGGTGCGCATCGGGGTCGCCCCCGCCGTCATCTCGCTGCCGCTGCTGCCGCGCATGGACCCGCGGGCGGCGGAGCGCTACTACCTCACGGGCGAGCGTTTCGACGCGGCGGAGGCGGCCCGCAGCGGGCTGTTGACACTGGCCGCCGACGACGTGGACGACGCCCTCGCGCCGCTCCTCGACGGGCTGCGCAGGGCCTCGCCGCAGGGCCTGGCGGCAGCTAAGCAGCTGGTCGCGGCTAGGGTGCTGGAAACCTTCGACCGGGACGCGGAAGACCTGGTCCAGCGCTCGGCGACGCTGTTCGCATCGGCCGAGGCGCGCGAAGGGATGACGGCTTTCCTCGAACGACGGGACCCCGCATGGGTGTTGTGACGCCACCGACCGCCAAGGCCCCCAAGCAGGACCGCAGCCGGGCCACCCGGCAGCGCCTGCTGGCGGCCGCGGTGGCGTGCCTGGCCGAGGTCGGCTGGGCGGGCTCGACGGTCTCGGTGGTCGCCGAGCGCGCCGGCGTCTCCCGCGGGGCGGCGCAGCACCACTTCCCGACCCGGGAGGACTTGTTCACGGCGGCCGTCGAGTACGTCGCAGAGGAGCGCTCGCAGGCACTGCGGGAACTCCCGTCGCGGGGGCGTGCGGCGGTCGTCGCGGCCCTCGTCGACCTGTACACGGGGCCGCTGTTCCGGGCCGCGCTGCACCTGTGGGTGGCGGCCTCCAACGAGGAGCAGCTGCGCCCCAGGGTCACGGAACTCGAGGCGAAGGTCGGCCGCGAGACACATCGCATCGCGGTCCGTCTGCTGGACGCCGACGAGTCCCGGCCGGGGGTGCGCGAGACCGTCCAGGGCCTGCTGGACATGGCCCGCGGGCTGGGCCTCGCCAACCTCCTCACGGACGACGCGGCGCGGCGGCGGCGGGTGGTGGCGCAGTGGGCGGTGCTGGTGGAGGAAGCGCTGGCGTAGGCCCTCTCTGGTGAACCTTGCCGGTTCTCGGGGCCCGGCACGCCTCCCACGGCCTGCGCCTTACGGGCGGTATCCCGAACCCTCGCAGTTCAGCGCGGCAGGTGCCCCCGTGCCGCGCACATGGCCCGCCTCTGCGGCGACCGGATCCGTCTCGTCGGCCTCCGAGCGGGTGCGGGGCCGCGCACGGCAGGCCCCACACCCCTCGCGGCCGTCAGCCGACGATGTCTTCGTAGCCCTCGATCTCGCGCGGGTTGCGCGTGCCCGGGCCCACGTACCGGGCCGACGGGCGCACCAGACGGCCCGTGCGCTTCTGCTCCAGAATGTGGGCCGACCAGCCGGCCGTACGGGCGCAGGTGAACATCGACGTGAACATGTGCGCCGGAACCTCCGCGAAGTCCAGCATGATCGCGGCCCAGAACTCGACGTTCGTCGCCAGCACCCGGTCCGGGCGGCGGTTGTGCAGCTCCTCCAGCGCCGCCTTCTCCAGCGCCTCCGCGACCTCGAACCGCGGCGCGTCCAGTTCCTGCGCCGTACGGCGCAGCACACGGGCGCGGGGGTCCTCCGCGCGGTACACGCGATGGCCGAAGCCCATCAGGCGCTCACCGTTGTCGAGGGCGCGCTTCACGTAGGCCGTCGCGTCGCCGGTGCGCTCGATCTCCTCGATCATGCCGAGCACCCGGGACGGCGCACCGCCGTGCAGCGGCCCGGACATGGCACCGACCGCGCCGGACAGCGCGGCGGCGACGTCCGCGCCGGTGGACGCGATGACGCGGGCGGTGAACGTCGACGCGTTCATGCCGTGCTCGGCGGCCGACGTCCAGTACGCGTCGACGGCTTTGACATGCTTGGGGTCCGGCTCGCCGCGCCAGCGGATCATGAACCGCTCGACGATGGACTCCGCCTTGTCGATCTCGCTCTGCGGCACCATCGGCAGGCCCTGGCCGCGTGCACTCTGTGCCACGTACGACAGCGCCATCACGGCCGCCCGTGCCAGATCGTCGCGGGCCTGTGCCTCGTCGATGTCGAGGAGCGGCTTGAGGCCCCAGACGGGGGCGAGCATCGCCAGCGCCGACTGCACGTCGACCCGGATGTCACCGGAGTGCACGGGGATCGGGAACGGCTCCGCGGGCGGCAGGCCCGGGTTGAACGCGCCGTCGACGAGCAGGCCCCACACGTTCCCGAAGGAGACATGCCCGACCAGGTCCTCGATGTCGACGCCCCGGTAGCGCAGCGAGCCGCCCTCCTTGTCCGGTTCGGCGATCTCCGTCTCGAACGCGACGACTCCCTCGAGTCCAGGTACGAAGTCGGACATCAGGCGGCTCCTCAAGATCTGTGCGTCATGCGGCGGCCGACGGCGTGGGCCGGTCACCCCGGTGATGCCCCGTGCGGCCGGTGGTCACCCAGCCGCCGGGAGGCAGGCACGATATCCCCTGCTGTATGGAGGCCACAGTGGCCCGACCCAAGATTTTGGCGGGTCCGTCCGGTGCGGGGAAGCGTGACATCCGGCACACTGCCCCAATTCGGCCCGGGAGGATTGACGGCACTCCGTGCCGGGCAGACTCGGTCGCTGCGGCAGGATGGCATCGTGACCGACCACGCCGACGCCAACGACTCCGCCGCCGACAAGCCCGCCGTCCCGGACGTCACCGTCTCCGGCCTGCCTTTGCCCGACCCGGCAGAGACCGGGCTCGTCGTACCCGACCCGGCGGTCATGCGCGAGCAGTACCGCTCGACACCGCTCGACGAGAGCCGGCTTGCGGGCACGCCCATGGAGCAGTTCGCCCGCTGGTTCGCCGAGGCCGCCGCCGCGGCGCTCCTCGAACCCAACGCGATGATCGTCTCGACGGCCACGCCCGACGGGCGGCCGTCCTCGCGCACGGTGCTGCTGAAGCAGTACGACGACCGCGGCTTCGTCTTCTTCACGAACTACGACTCGCGCAAGGGCCGCGAGATCGACGCCAACCCCTACGTCTCGCTGCTCTTCCCGTGGCACCCCCTCGAGCGCCAGGTCATCGTCACCGGCACGGCGTCCCGTATCGGGCGCGACGAGACCGTCGCGTACTTCCGCACCCGCCCGCACGGCTCCCAGCTCGGCGCCTGGGCGAGCGACCAGTCGGCGGTGATCGCCTCCCGCGCCGAGCTGCTGCGACGCTACGAGGAGCTGGCCGCCCGCCATCCGGAGGGCGAGCAGGTCGCCGCGCCCGCGCACTGGGGCGGCATCCGCGTCGTTCCCGACGCGATCGAGTTCTGGCAGGGCCACGAGAACCGCCTCCACGACCGGCTGCGGTACGTCCGCACGGACGGGGAGGGCTGGACGATCGAGCGGCTCGCGCCCTAGTGCTGTGACCGGAGAGGTTCACCGGCTCGCGACGCCCGGCACGGCACCTCGCTGCGTTGTCGCATCACCCAAGTACATCCAGTACGCGGGAGATCCTCCGCCTTGCGATGCACCGCACCGGACGCCGCGAGCTTTCCGGCAAACCTTTCCGGCCACAGCACTAGCGAGATCCAGGTCCAGGGGGCCCGGCCCACACGACCCTGGACGAGCCCCTGTGGTTCGTGTCGGCGTACGCCTCCCCGACTTCGCGCTGCCGGCCCTCGTCCGGATCGTCGGCGCGGTCTTCCCCCTGACCGGCAGCCCCGTCGCGGTCCGCGGCGCCCTTGAGGACGAGGACGCCTCGAGGGCCGCGCACCCTCACCGACCTGGCCCCGATCCTCGCGGCCCCGGCCGGCCTGAGCGCCCTGCTGCCGGCCGCGGCGGCGGGAGTCCTGCGCGTGGGGGAGGCCCGGTCGCAACGCACGGGCAAACCGAGCCTGGCCCGACGTCCTGGCCGGTGACTCGGCACGGGCGGCCCGGCATCCCGCGGGCGGTCCGGAGAACGCAGACGACCCGTGGGCCTTGGTCCCTCCGTCCGGACGGAGGGAGCCGGCCGGACTTACCGGCGGCCCACGGGTCGGGTGACTGCTTGGGTTTTCGGCAGACGACCTGCCGAGGTGCACAGAGTGCGACGGCAGGCGTCAGCCCGCAGCCACCTCGCTTGTCCGGTAAGAAATCACTTCCGGATCACCTCCTTTCTGAGCGTGGAACAGACCCTAGGTACTGCTTCGGGGCGGATCAACCCCTTTTTTCGAGTTCCTGGCCGTGGGTGTCGGAGCAGCGGTCGGCACCCCGGACGAGCTGGGGATTCATGCGGCGGCCAATCTGCGGGCGACGGGATTTTACGGAAACGCCGTGTGTCCTGGGTCACGTTCGCGTTCAATGATCTGAGGTGCCAAGACTTGAGGTGCATCGGCGCACGTGGACACGTCCTGCAGGGGGGTGCCGGGATGAGTGCTTCCAGGAGTGAGATCACCGACGAGCTCGACGCCGGAGGGCCCGAGCCGGGGCCGCCCGGGGCAGATCTGCTCGCGGCGCTGCTCGACGGGATGGACGCCGCGTTGTGCGCGTTCGACGCCGACGGGTCCGTGACGCACTGGAACCGCGAGGCGGAGCGAATCCTGGGGTGGTCGGCGCAGGAGGCGGTGGGGCGGCGGGGCTTCGCCGGATGGGCCGTGCGCAGCGCCGACGCCGACGAGGTGCAGGCGCGGCTGATGGGCGCGATGTCCGCACCGGGCCGGCAGGTGCACGAGTTCGCGCTGCTGCGCAAGGACGGCGGGCGGGTGCTCGTACGGACCCAGTCGGCGCGGGTGCTCGGAGCGGACGGGAAGCCCGCGGGGGTGTACTGCGCCTTCAGCGAGGTGCACGCGCAGATCGACCTGGAGCGGTCCATCGCGCTGAGCGAGGCGCTCTTCGACGACGCGTCGTGGGGTGTCGTACTGGTCGACGTGGATCTGCGGCCCGCGGTCGTCAACGGCGAGGCGGCCCGCGCGCTCGGCGCGGGGCGTTCGTCCGCGCTGGGGCGGCCGCTCGGCGAGCTGCTGGAACAGGGCGTGGAGGAGCTCGAGGGCGCGCTGCACCATGTGCTTGCGGAGGGGGCGCCGCGCGGGCTGGTGGATCTGTGGGTCGCGGTCGCCACGGCAGACGGGCAGCCGCGACGGCGCTGCTGGCGCAGCGGATTCCTGAGACTGGCCTCGCCGCTGACGGAGGAGCCGGTTCCGCTCGGGGTGGGGTGGCTGTTCCACGACGTCACGGACGTCAAACTGGCTGAGCAGGAGGCGGACCGGCTGCGGTTCCGGTCCAGTCAGCTGCACCGTGCGGGCCGCGCGGCCTCGGAGTGCGAGGACCCGATGGAGGCGGCGACCGCGTATCTCGACTTCGCGCTGGCGGGCTTCGCCGATCACGTACTGCTCGACGTGGCCGAGGCCGACGGTGAACGTCTGGTGCGGGCCGCCGCGTCGCCCGCGGGAGCGCCGGGCCCGTGCGCCGGGTCGGCAGGAGGCGGCCTGCCGGTGCGCTATGCCCCCGGCCACCCGGCGTTCCAGGCGATGGACCGGGTCGGCTCGGTCCGGGCGAGCTGCGGCGCGGAGGGCCCGCCCGGGGACTGGGCGGAGCGCCGTCAATGGCCGAGGGACGCGGCCCATGCGCTGTGCACGGTCCTGCGCTGCCGCGGCCGGACGCTGGGCGTGGTGACCTTTCTTCGCGGCGCGGCCAGGCCCGCGTTCGAGCGCCCGGACGCGGTGTACGCGGAGAGCGTCGCGGTCCTCGCGGCGGCCGCGCTGGATCTGGCGCAGGTGACGGGCGACTGACTGTGGTGCGCGCGGCCGCTTCGCGCCGCGCGGCCCTGGCGTGTGCGGCCGTTCCGCGTGGTGGTGTCCCCCGTCAGCCGTCAGCCGTCAGCCGTCTGGCGGGCGGCCGTCCCGAGTACGTCCGTCGCGCGCCGCGTGGCCGCCTCACGTACGACCGTCGCGCGTACCGCCGTCCTGCATGCCGCCGTCCCGAGCGCGGCCGTCCCGAGTGCTCACGTCTCCCGCCGCGCGGCCCGCGCCGCGTGGCGTCAGTGGCGGAAGAAGATGCGGTCGCCGTACTCGGTCATCACGCGGCCGTTCCACTCGTGGCCGCCGTCCACGTTGCCCGAACGGAGCAGCGGCGGTTCGATGCCGCGTGCGACGAGCTGTTCCGCCGCCGCGGCCATCGTCGCCTGCATCAGGGCGCTGGTCACGACGGTCGACGCCGGCGCGAACGGCGCCTCGATCTGCTCGTGCGTCAACTCCGCGTCACCGACCTCGATATGGGAGTCGAGCACGATGTCGCAGTGGTCCTTCAGGAACGTGCCCGACACATGACGGGACTTCGTCTCCTGCGCGTACGCGACGGATGTCACGCCGATCACGGTGAGGCCGAGCGCCCGGGCGTTCATGGCCATCTCGACGGGCAGGGCGTTGCGGCCGGACAGCGAGATGATCACCAGCAGGTCGCCCGCGCGGGCCGGGCTGGAGTCGAGCACCGCGCCGGCGAGGCCGTCCACGCGCTCCAGCGCGGAGCCGAGGGTGGCCGGCATGACGTCGACGCCGACCACGCCCGGGACGGCGAGCAGGTTCATCAGGGCCAGGCCGCCGGCCCGGTAGACGACGTCCTGCGCGGCGAGCGAGGAGTGTCCCGCGCCGAACGCGAAGAGCCGGCCGCCCGAGGCGACGGTGTCGGCGATCGCGGAACCGGCTGCCGCGATGTGCGCGGACTCCCCGTCCCGTACGCGTTGCAGCAGACCGATCGCGGCGTCGAAGAACTGACCGGCCAGCTTGCTCTCGCTCATTCGCCGAGCCCTTTCCACAGGGGTGAGGGGAGTACCCGGGGGTATCCGTGTCGCGGATCACGTTGCGGTCTGGACCATTGCCCTGTCAATACAGGGCCGGGCGGCTGCGGCACGGTTGTCGGCGGGATGCGCAAGAATTGAGCCGGGGCCAGCGCACGACTTTCACGTCACAGCATCGAGGGGCACGTATGTCCGGACTGATCGACACGACGGAGATGTATCTCCGCACCATCCTCGAGCTCGAGGAGGAAGGTGTGGTGCCCATGCGGGCCCGAATCGCGGAGCGGCTCGACCAGAGCGGTCCGACGGTCAGCCAGACCGTGGCACGTATGGAGCGCGACGGTCTGGTGACGGTCGCGGGCGACCGGCATCTGGAGCTGACACAGGAGGGCCGCCGGCTGGCCACACGCGTGATGCGCAAGCACCGCCTCGCAGAGTGCCTGCTCGTCGACGTGATCGGCCTGGAGTGGGAGCAGGTCCACGCGGAGGCGTGCCGCTGGGAGCACGTGATGAGCGAGGCGGTGGAGCGGCGCGTGCTCGAGCTGCTGCGTCATCCGACGGAGTCGCCGTACGGGAACCCGATCCCGGGCCTGGAAGAGCTGGGCGAGAAGGCGGAGGCCGACCCGTTCCTGGACGACAGCATGGTCTCGCTGGCCGAGCTGGACCCGGGCACGGACGGCAAGACGGTGGTCGTCCGCCGGATCGGCGAGCCGATCCAGACCGACGCCCAGCTGATGTACACGCTGCGGCGGGCGGGTGTGCAGCCCGGTTCCGTGGTGAGCGTGACGGAGTCCGCGGGCGGGGTGCTCGTGGGCAGCAGCGGTGAGGCGGCGGAGCTGGCGGTGGAGGTGGCCTCGCACGTGTTCGTGGCGAAGCGGCAGGTCTGACGGCCCGCGCCGCGGAGTTCGCCGGTTACGGCCCTGCCCCCTTCGTGGGGGGCGGGGCCGGTCGCGTACGCGCCCCCCTGGGGCGCCCTTGCTTCGGCGGCGGGGAGGCGGGGGCGGAGGTGGCCGGACCGAGGCGGGTTTCCTGTTCCCCGAAACCGTTTTCCGCCCGGAATGGCAGCGCCCGGGCGAATCGCGTGCCACCCTGTGGCTGAGGCATATGACCACGGTCGGGGTGGGGTCCCCGCCGAAGGCTGGGGGGAGGGAACCGCGTGATGCGCCAGTCGTGCGCCCCGCGCGCAAACCGGAGCGAACGCCCGCGCGGCTTCGCGCTCGTCCGCCTGTGCGGACGCCTGGTGACCGCTCGCTCGTCCGCCTGCGCGGCTTCTCGCGCGATGGGTCGCGGCCGTCGCCACGCCCTGAGGCGTACCGCATCCTGCCGCATCCGGGGCTGCCCGCCGCGGCGCCGCGTCTGCGGGGACTTGACGGCATGGAGGAGTCCCGGCGCCCGAGGGCGCCGGGACCTGTCCTCCCCTGTGCTGACCCGGAGCCCCGAGCTCTCAGGGTCAATCCCGTCGGACCGTTTTCCCCGAGCGGCCCGCCTCCCGCAGAAGATCTCCCCCCGGCAGCGCCGGTCAATCCCGCAACGTGGTCACTCGATTGAGGGGTGTTACGCGGCAGAGCCGCGTTTTCGAATATAGGTTCGATAGTCTGACAGTGTTCTACGCAGGGCTCGTGAGGAGCCGGCTCGACTCGGGGGAGAGAAGGGGGTGCCAGGCCCAATGGTGCGGCGCATCGATGTGACCGGAGCAGGCGGTGTCCGCCTGGCTGCCTGGGAGTTCGCGGACCCGCCGAAAGGCCGCGGCGAAGGGGAACAGGTCCCCGGAGTCTTATTGCTCCACGGACTGATGGGCCGTGCGTCGCACTGGGCGTCCACGGCCCGCTGGCTCAGCGAGCGGCACCGCGCGGTCGCGCTCGACCAGCGCGGCCACGGCCGCAGCGACAAACCGGCCGACGGCCCGTACGCACGCGAGGCGTACGTGGCGGACGCGGAGGCCGCGATCGAGCAACTCGGCCTCGCGCCGGTGACGTTGATCGGCCACGCGATGGGCGCCCTGACCGCCTGGCAGCTCGCGGCCAAGCGCCCGGACCTGGTCGCAGCCCTGATCATCTGCGACATGCGCGCCTCGGCGCTGGGGGCGGCGTCGCAGCGCGAATGGGAGGACTGGTTCCGCTCGTGGCCCGTCCCGTTCGCGACCCTGGCCGACGTCCGCAAGTGGTTCGGCGAGGACGACCCCTGGGTCGAGCGGCCGAACGCGGCCCGCGGGGAGTTCTTCGCCGAGGTCATGGCGGAGAGCGCCGACGGCTGGCGGCCGGTTTTCTCCCGCCGCCAGATGCTCGTTTCACGGGAGACATGGGTCCACGACGCCCACTGGGAGGAGCTTGCCCAGGTCCGCTGCCCCACGCTGGTGGTCCGCGGCCTCGACGGCGAACTGGGCCGCGCGGAGGCCCAGGAGATGGTCCGCGTCCTGCCCCGCGGCCGGTACGGAGAGGTCTTTGACGCCGGTCACCTGGTCCACTACGACTGCCCGTCCGGCTGGCGCACGGCCATCGAGCCCTTCCTGGACGGTGCGTTGACGCCGTGACAGGTCGGACAGGCGAGCTCGCCGTAGCGTCACGAACGGAAGGTGAGATGTCGGTCGCTGCCGACGTACCGGCAGAGTTGCTCATCCTCGAGATCGAGTCGAGGGACGAGCACACCGCCGTGTGTGTGGTGCGGTGCCTCGCCGGCGTCGTACGGACCGGTCAGGCCTACGACGGCGGGCGGTTCACCATCGACTGGATCGACCGCTACCGGCGTCACGTCGACGCCATTGAACCGCCCCACGCCGCCAAGGTCCGTTTCTCCGGCGTGGATGTGGCCTGCCTCCGCATCCGAACGGTTGTCTCGACCGCGGGCCCACGCCGCTACGCATACATCGGCCCACCGGAGATCTGGCGGGCCGCCTGGAACGCACCCGAGGGGCGCGTCGTTCGCGGTGTCGGCGACTTCGAGGTGTGGGCCGCCGCGTTGACGCCCGGCGAGCTCGCCGAGCCGTTCACGTACGTCGTCGACGCCTACGGGTTCCTGCGGCTGGCCGCCCGGCGCAGCGAGCATGTCGCATGCGCCGGGCGGGGGAGCGTGCGGGCGGCCGGTGAAGTGGCCTTCCGCCGGGCGGCGGGCCGCTGGGAGGTGGCCGAGGTCAGCAACCAGTCCACCGGCTACTGCCCCGACCCCGACTGTTGGCCTTCCGTGGCCGCGGCCCTCGATCGCGCAGGGGTCGCCCGCCCGGACCGGTTCACGCACGAGATCGTTTTCCGTCGCTGCACCGGGTGCGACGAGCTCAACATCGTCCGCGAGGGCGACTTCGTGTGCGTCTTCTGCGACGCCGACCTGCCCGCCGCCGGTAGTGCGGCGCGCCTCAGCTGAGGGGCCCGCGGATCTCCTCGCGGACCCGGGCCGCCGTCGCCGCCGCCGACTCGAGGTCGATGTCCTCCGGTGACTTCTGCGTCGTCCGGGCGGTCACGAGGGTGACCGAGGCGTTCGTGTTGGCGTCCGCCCAGGCGCAGACGGGGAGGTTGGCCGTGCCGCCGCCCGTCTGGTCCGTCGTGACGACCTGACAGGTGATCGTGACCTCCGGCCCCGCGGGCGTGAAGTCCTTCGCCGGTACGGCGAGGGTGGAGCCGTCGGCTCCGGCCGCGCCCCTGAGGATGCTCTCGCGGGCAGTGTCCGGGTCCTTGATGCTGCCGTGCATGCCGGAAATGATCAGGACGCCGCCCTCGGAGGTCGAGGTGTACTGCGCCACCGTGGCCTTCGGGTCACGGATGTTGGACTCGTCGACGGTGGAGGACTCCAGCTGCTTCTGCCGCTCAGCGGACTGGTCGTCGGCCAGCTCGTACGTGCCGTCGAGCAGCGTCTTCGGCGCCGAGAGCCCGTACTCGGCCACCGGGAAGCTGCTCTCACCACGACCCCCGCCGCCACTCGGCGAGTCGGAGTCGGAGCCGCGGTTGCCGAACCAGGCCAGACCGAGGAGCAGCGCGACAAGTCCGAAGGCGAGGGTGATGGTCAGTCCGGTGCGGTTCTTCCGCTTCGGCGGCGGGACCGGCGGGCCGTAGGGCGCGGGACCGCCCCAGCCGCCGCCCCCGCCCGGGTAGGGCTGCTGCCCGTTGCCCGGTTGCGCATACGGAGGTTGCTGCGGCGGGTACGGCGATTGCTGCTGCGGATACGCGGGTTGCTGCGGGTACGGCGATTGCTGCTGCGGATACGCGGGTTGCTGCGGGTACGGCGATTGCTGCTGCGGATAGGGCGATTGCTGCGGGAACTGCGGCTGGCGGCCGTACGGATTCGGCTGCTGCCCGTACGGGTTCGGCGGCGTCGACATGGACACGACGCTACGTCACCCGTACGGGCACCCAACGTGCCGGGCCTGTCACCCCTTGCTTACCGCCGTCAGGATCTCCGGCAGCCGCCTCGCCGTTTGCGGCGCCGCGAACCGTACGCCCGCCCACGCCAGCAGCGCGCCGTACACCGTGCCCACCGGCAACGGCAGCCACTGCGGCCCGGCACCCGATCCGGCAGAGGCGTTCAGCCAGATCGTGAGGGCGATCACCGGGGCGCAGAGCAGCGCCCCCATGATCATCCCGCCGAGGATGGAGAGCCAGGCGAGCCCGCCCTGCCCCGGGGCCACGTTCTTGTACGCGCTGTCCTGAGGGATCGAGTACGGGAAGCGGGCCGACGACACCGCACCGGTCGCCACCATCGCGCCCAGCAGGGCGAACGACAGGCCCAGCACCTCCGGCAGAGCGTGCCAGCGGCCGAGCGCCGCCGCCGTCAGCACCGACACCAGCGCCATGTACGGCACGGTGATCAGCAGCAGCGCCAGCGCCCGCGCCCGTAGTTCGGCGTACGCGTCACGCGTGGAGGAGATCGTCAGCGCCACCATCCAGAAGGCCGACGTGTCCTGGCCGAACTGGTTGTACATCATCATGCCGAGCATCCCGGCGGCGAAGCAGGCGAGGTAGATCGAGCCCGTGCCCTGCAGGGCGTTGAAGATCGGCACGATCAGTCCGATCGCCAGGGACGTCACCCACGCGCCCTTCGTCTTCGGGTCGCGCCAGATGTACCGCAGGCTGCGCTGCATCGCCGCTCCCGTGCGGCCCTCCGGCAGCAGTCCGTGCAGCCCGGACGAGGACGCCTTGCGGGTCGGTTCCGACGCCGCGAGCGTCGAGCCGTCCGGGGCGGTCATCAGCTTCGTGAGGCTGCGCCGCCACGCCCGCAGCAGCAGCGCGAGCGCCAGCGCGGACAGGGCGAGTTGGGCGAGCGCGGTGCCGTACGCGCCGTCGCCCGCCGAGTCCACCGCGCCGATCGCGGACGCCGGCGGCACCCACCGCACGATCGACGCCGCCGGGGCCAGCGCCGCGAGGCCGCCCGCCTCACCGAGGCGCTGCATGCCGAAGTTCACGAACTGGATGCCCACCGCGACCACCAGGCCGCTGAGTACCGCCAGATCGCGGCCCTTGCGCGACGTGAGCAGCCGGATGTTGGCCGCGGCGACCGCGCGGGCCAGTGCCAGGCAGACGAGCAGGGTGAGCGGGACGGCGACGACCGACACCACCAGCGCGAAGGCGCCGTGGGACAGTGCGAACGCCGAACCCACCACCACGCAGAGCGTGAACAGCGGGCCGATGCCCACGAGCGACGCGACGAGCAGCGCCGTCACCAGCGGCCCCGGTCGCAGCGGCAGCATCACCAGACGGGTGGGGTCGAGGGTCTCGTCGCCGCTCGGGAAGAACAGGGGCAGCACCGACCAGCCGAGGGCCAGCAGCCCCGTCAGCAGGACGACGAGCGACGCCGCGTGTTCGTTGCCGCGCAGCAGGACCAGCCCCAGCAGCTGGAGGGCGGCGAACAGCAGCACAAAAACCATGGAGACGATGTACGCGGCCCTGCGGCCCGAGGACCGGCGCAGCCCGTTGCCCAGCAGCGACAGCTTCAGCCGTACGAAAACGGAGGTCAGTGACGCCGTACTCAACGGGCACCGCCGCCGAGCCAGTCCAGCGACTCGCCGCTGTCCCTGCCCTGTGCGCCGACCAGTTCCAGGAACGCGGCCTGCAGCGACGGGGCGTCGCCGCGCACGTCGGCCAGCGGGCCCTGCGCGCGGATGGTGCCGGCCGCCATCACCGCCACCCAGTCGCACAGCGACTCGACCAGCTCCATCACATGACTGGAGAAGACGACGGTCGCCCCGGAAGCGGTGTACCGCTCGAGCACCCCGCGGATCGTCTGCGCGGACACCGGGTCGACGCCCTCGAACGGCTCGTCGAGGAAGAGCACCTCGGGGTTGTGCAGCAGCGCTGCCGCGAGCCCGATTTTTTTGCGCATACCGGTCGAGTAGTCGACGACCAGCTTGTGCTGCGCGCCCGCCAGGTCCAGTACGTCCAGCAGCTGGCCCGCGCGCTTGTCGACCTCCTCGCCGGGCAGGCCGCGCAACCGGCCGTTGTAGGCGAGCAGTTCACGCCCCGACAGGCGCTCGAAGAGCCGCAGGCCCTCCGGCAGTACGCCGATACGGGACTTGACCTCGACCGGGTCGCGCCACACGTCGTGCCCGGCGACCTGGACCCGGCCCTGGTCCGGCCGGAGCAGGCCGGTGATCATCGACAGCGTCGTCGTCTTGCCCGCGCCGTTCGGGCCGACGAGGCCGATGAAGCTGCCGGCGGGCAGCGTCAGGTCGATCCCCGCGACGGCGATCTGCTCGCCGAACCTCTTCCACAGCCCCTCGACCTGCACGGCCGGCGCTGCCGTACGTACTCCGCCCGTCCCGGCCCCGCCTGCTTCGTCAATCACCTGGTCCGGCATGTGCTTTCGCGCCTTTCAGTGTCCCCGTGCGTGCCTGGTACGGCACTCCTGTACTGATGTACGGGTCCACCCTACGGACGCCTCGGCGGGCCGCCCCGCCCCCGGGGGCAGTGGTCCGCTATCCCCGGCCCACCCTCGCCGCGGCCGCATCCCTGCCGCAGGCGTATGCGAGGGGGCTGATCAGCTCCTCCGCGTCCGGGAGCCAGCGGTTGGCGGGGGTGGGGCGGCGTGCCCACTGCACCGCGCCGTGGCCGCCGACGCGCGTCGGCGGGGCGGCGACGTAGTGGCCCTCGCCTCGTGCCACCACGTCGAGGGAGCTCGGCGACCAGTCCAGTTTCCTGATCAGATCCGGAGCCTTGAGCGCCGCGCCCGGCAGTACGAAGAACAGCATCCGGCGGTCGGGCGTGCAGGTCACCGGGCCGAGGGGGAGATCCATCCGCTCCATGCGCGCCAGGGCGAGGAAGCCGGCGGACTCCGGGACGTCGAGCGCGTCGAAGGTGCGGCCGGTGGGCAGCAGGATCGAGGCCTTCGGCTGCTTCGACCACAGTCTGCGCGCGGCCGCGGCGCTGCCGGTCGCCTGGTTCGCCCAGTCGGGCCGGGCCGCATGCGCGCCGGGCAGGGGGCAGGCCGTGCCGCCGCACGAGCAGCGTTCCGTGCCGTCGACGGCCTCCAGCCAGGTGCCGGGGAACACGTCCCAGTGCCGCTCTTCCGCGTACCGCACGGCGCTGTCCAGCAGCTGCTCCCCTCGCTGCTGGGGGATCTGTACGGCTTCCGTGACTCCCATGGTCTCTTCCACGACACACTCAACTACCGCCGCAACCTCGGGTTACGGGGCGTGATGCGGGGGGCGGTGGAGCATCGATCCTGCACGTGGGGCGCACGGGTGCACGGCCGGGGGCGCGCGCGGGGCAATGCCCCGACGGGCGGGTAACCAGTGCGGGGGGACGATCGCGGGCCGGCGGAATCGACAGGGTCCGTGCGACGTGCACAGCACCGAGGCCCGTCCGCAGTGACCACCAGGACCGGGCCCGTACGACGCGAAAAGGAACCAACCCGACCAACTCTGCATTCTCCGTATATCAGCCGGGCAGTGATCAACGCATTGATCACTGCGGCACCAGGGGGTAGTTCATGGCAGCCAGGCCTCTCGTCGCCCGCCAGCCGAACGAACGGCTGCAGGCGCTCATCCAGGAAGCCGGATGCTCGAACGCCGGGCTGGCCCGGCGCGTCAACATGGTCGGCTCGGAACGGGGCGTGGACCTGCGCTACGACAAGACGTCCGTGGCGCGCTGGCTGCGCGGCCAGCAGCCGCGCGGCCGGGCGCCGGGCGTCATCGCGGAGGCACTCGGCCGCAAGCTCGGCCGCACGGTGACCATCGACGAGATCGGCATGGCGAACGGGAAGAACCTCGCCACCGGCGTCGGCCTGCAGTTCGCGCCGACGGTGCCGGGAGCGATCGAGCAGGTCTGCGAGCTGTGGCGCAGCGATGTGGGCCGCCGCGACTTCCTGTCCGGCTCCGCGGTCGCCGCCTCGGCGCTCGTCGAGCCCAGCCGCGACTGGCTGATCACCGGCGCGGACGCCCAGGTGGCGCGCACGGCCGGCGCGCGGGTCGGCGTCCCGGACGTCGACGCGGTCCGTGCGATGACGGCGGCCCTGACGCAGATGGACCACCGCTTCGGCAGCGGACACGTCCGGCCGGTCGTCGTGCACTACCTGAACAGCGTGGTCGCCGGGCTGCTGTCCGGTTCGTACCGCGAGGCCGTCGGCCGGGAGCTGTTCGCGGCGGCCGCGCGGCTGACCGAGCTGGCCGGTTACATGGCCGTGGACACCGGCCAGCCCGGGCTCGCCCAGCGGTACTACATCCAGGCGCTGCGGCTCGCGCAGGCGGCGGGCGATCGCGGCTACGGCGGATACGTCCTGGCGGCGTCCATGAGCCACCTCGCCGCCGAGCTCGGCAATCCGCGCGAGATCGCGCAGCTCGCGCGGGCCGCGCAGGAAGGCACGCGGGGCCGGGTCACGCCGAGGGTGGAGGCGATGTTCCACGCGGCGGAGGCCCGCGGGCACGCCCTGCTCGGGGACGTCCGCACCTGCCACGAGGTGGCGGGCAGGGCGGTCGCCGCGATGGAGCGGGCCGAGCCGGGCGCGGGCGACGACCCCGACTGGATCGCCCACTTCGATCACGCGTATCTGGCCGACGAGCTGGCGCATTGCTACCGCGACCTCGGTCAGGCGGAGACCGCGGCGCGGCATGCCGCGGACGCGCTGGACGGCCACCCGGAGTCACGGGCGAGGCGACGTGCCATCGGCCTGGTCCTGCTGGCCTCCGCCCAGGTGCAGCAGCGCGAGGTGGAACAGGCCTGCTACACCGGCACGCGCGCGGTCGAGCTGCTGGACACTGTGCGCTCCAGCAGGGGCGCGGAGTATCTGGAGAACCTCCAGGTGCGGCTGGAGCCGTACGCACAGGAGCCCGCGGTCAGGGAGTTCACCGCGCGGCTGGAGCTGAGGGCCGCCGCGTGACGGACGTGACAGCCGAGGGTCGCGGCGTGACGTACGCGACAGGGGTGACGGGGGTTACGGCGTAGCGGCCGCAAGGGCTTTCTCCCGTACATGAACAGCGAGTTGTGTCCGCATCTTGTTACTGCTGCTGCACGTGTGTGCGGAGTGCTCCGAGCACCCGGTAGCGTGAACCGACGATTCCGTAGGTCCACACGTAGGAGTCCCGGTGACGCACAGCGGACAGGGTGACGAGCAGCGGCTTCCCGCCGCGCGGCCCGCGCACGAAGGCGTCGTGCTGCCCGCCGACGGAAGTGAGCCCTTGATACCGGGCTCGCCCGGCGCGCAGGCGGCTCCGGCGGGTGGGCAGCCCTGGGGCGAGCCGTGGGGGCCGCAGCAGCCGGCGCCTCAGGCGCCGGGCCACGGCCACCCGGGCGGCGAGGCGCAGCCCGGCCACGGCTACCCGGGTGGCCAGGCGCCGCCGGGCCA
This sequence comes from Streptomyces sp. NPDC027962, assembly GCF_055566095.1. NCBI lineage: Bacteria > Bacillati > Actinomycetota > Actinomycetes > Kitasatosporales > Streptomycetaceae > Streptomyces > Streptomyces sp. NPDC027962. Next base: position 172,760 of record NZ_JBVHTA010000003.1, on the reverse strand, counting down.
TGGCTATCAGGGCGGTCCGGCGCAGCCCGGCCACGGCTACCCGGGTGGCCAGGCGCCGCAGGGCCATGGCTATCAGGGCGGTCCGGCGCAGGCCGGGGGCTACGGCTACCCGGGCGGTCCGGCGCAGCCCGGTGGCTACGGCCACCCCGGTGACCGGACGCCGCCGGGGCCGCCCCCGCAGCACGGCGTGCACGCGCAGCCGCTGCCCCCGCACGCCGGCGCGCACGGCCAGGACCCGCATGCGCCGCAGGGGCCGCCCCAGCAGGGCCGGTTCCCCCAGGGCGCACCCGCCCCGGCAGCCCCCACGGGGGCGTTGCCCCCGCAGGCGTCCCACGCGCCTCAAGAAGCAGCCCCCCAGGGGCAGTTCTCCCAGAACGCGTACGCGCAGCAGGCGCCTCAGGGCGCGCTCCCGCCGCAGCAGGGTCACGGCATGCCGCCCCAGGGCGTCGCGCCCATGGCGGACTCCGACGCCACGCAGTACATCCCGCCCGTCGCGTCCGGTGCTCCCGTCGCGCCCGGTGCGCTGCCGCCCGAGATGCCCGCCGAGTCGACGACCTTCCTCGGCACCGGGCCGCTGGGCCAGGGAGGCGGCGGCCGGCAGGGCCCACCCCAGGGTTCCGACGCCGACGCGACGCAGTACATCGCCCCCGTGCCGGGCGGCAGCGGCCCCGAGGCCGTGCCGCCCGCTCCCGCCGGTGCGCCGTTCGGGATCCGGCCGGGGGCTCCCGGCGACCGGCAGCCTCCGGCGGAGTTCGACAGTCTGTTCCGCTCGGAGGGCTCCGGGCCCCAGCCGGCCGACGCCACCCAGCAGATGCCCCGCTTCGGGGAGCAGCCGCCGGCGCCCGGTCATCCGCAGGCCCGCTATGCGCCGCAGTACGACCCCGACCCCGAGCCCCGCCGCCGGTCCACCGCGCCGGTGGTCGCCGCGCTCGTCACCGGGTGCGCCGTGCTCGGCCTCGGTGTCGGTGCGGTCATGTTCAGCGGCGGGGACGACGAGAAGGACCCGGGCCCGGACAAGAACGTCGCGGCCGAGTCCCCGGCGCCCAGTGAGAGCGCCCCCGCCACGCAGGCGGCCGATCCGGCGGAGCCACAGGCCAAGGAGCTGGACAAGCTCCTCGCGGACAGCAACAACAGCCGTTCCGCGGTGATCCGTTCCGTGGAGAACATCAAGGTCTGCAAGAACCTGGACCAGGCCGCCGCGGACCTGAAGGGTGCGGCCCAGCAGCGCCGCGGACTGGTGACCCGGCTGGGCGCCCTGAGCGTGGACAAGCTGCCGAACCACTCCGCGCTGACCGCGTCGCTGACGAAGGCGTGGCAGGCGTCTGCGTCGGCCGACGACCACTACGCGGCGTGGGCGGAGCAGGTCAAGGGCAAGAAGGGCTGCAAGGGCGGCAAGGCCCGCGGCACCGCCCAGACGGTGCAGGCGAACAAGGCGAGCGGCGAGGCGACGAAGGCGAAGAACGAGGCTTCGCCTCTGTGGAACTCCATTGCCCGCAAGTACGGCCTGACGGAACGCCGCAGCGACCAGCTGTGACAGACGGCGGCGCCCCGGGCCGGTTCCTCCAGGAACGGGCCCGGGGCGACCGGCGAACCTCAGGGCTTCAGGACGCGTCCACCAGCGTCGGCCCGACGTCCACGAAGTCCTTGCGCTGCTCCGTCAGCCGCCCGGCTCGCACCACCTGGAATGTCACGCTGCTGTTGACGATCCGCGGGTAGCCCGCCGCGCCGAGCATGTCCTCGTAGCCCCAGCGCAGTGGCGGTGTCAGACCGCCGGTCGACACCTCCACGCCCTGGTCGAGGGCGTGCGAGATCTTGCCGGCCGTGATGCGGTCGGTGTCGAGCGCGCGGATGACCTTGTCCAGCACGGTGTACGCGATCCATGTCGTCTGCACGCCCGCGTCGGCCGGGTCGACATTGTTGTCGCCGAAGGCGTGGGTGTCGATGACCTCGCGCATCGGGCCCCAGCGGGGGTCGCCCGCGTCCGGGTACCAGCCCGTGATGTAGGCGCCCTCGTAGGGGCCGTTGCGGCCACCCGTGCGGTCGATGAGGGGCTGGCCGACGCTGCCCATCACGGAGGAGATCCGCACCTGCCGGCCGTCTTCGGGCAGCCGCCGGAACGAGTCGAAGAAGGTCTCCGTGCGGTCGCCGAGGGCGGCCGTGACGCAGCCCGGCCGGTCGCCGTCGGCCACCGTCGTCGTCCAGGTCGGCTGCGCAGCCCGCTTGCGCGCTTGCAGTGCCTGGTCGGTGTAGTCGGTGGCGTCGTCCTCGGCGAGGATGTCCGCCGACTCCCGGCCCTTGCCGCGCGCCAGGCCCGCGTTGAGGAGCTCGGGCAGATCGTCGCCGGCGAGGCTGTCGGGCCGGACGAGGGAGACCTTCTCGCAGGCGTTCGCGAGCTGTTCGCCGTTCCCGGCGAGCAGCGCGGCCTGGCCGCCGTTGACGGGATAGGAGAGGTAGCTGCTGAACTCGGCGTCGGAGATGCCGTATCCGCCGATGAAGGGGATGCCCGCCGCCTCGAGCGGCGCCATGAAGGCATCGCCGTACTGGCTGTACGAGCCGACCACCGCGACCGCGCCCTCCTTGACGGCCCGCCGGGCACAAGTCGCCGCGCCCTGCGGCCTGTTCTCCTCGTTGCAGGTGAGGACCCGCAGTTCGTGGCCGTCTATGCCGCCCTGCGCGGCGGCCCAGCGGGCGTAGGCCTTGGCCATCGCCGGCATGCCGGGCACGTTGGTGGCCTGGGTGTCCTCGGGGGCGAAGGTCATGACGATGACGGGCTCCCTGGAGCCCCCCGGGTCTCCAGGGAGTACGCCGCAGCCGGCGAGCAGCGACGCCCCCGTCGCCGCCACCGCCGTACACGCGGTACGGAAGCGAAGTGTCTTGGAGGGGCGGGGAAGGGTGGAACGGCGCCGACCGGTCATGACTGTGCACGTTTCCGGGTCCAGGTAACGGCACAGTGAGCATCGTTCAACGTGGGGTGACCGGGAGGTGAATTGCAGGGGTGGGTGGGGGTGATCGAAAAGGGAACGTACGATCGAAGGCGTGCAGCAAGGTTCGGTCAACCCTTCCCGTCGCGGCCGTCGCTCCTCCACCATGGGCGGCATGCCGCTCAACGACATGCCCTGGTGGCGCTGGCGCAGCAACGTGCGCTCGGCGCTGCACATGCTTTCCGACCCCGTCTTCCACCAGGAGTTCTGGCTGGTGGGACGCGAGGGGTACGGCGACGTCACCGACGCCGTGTACCGCCTGGTCGAGGACACCTGGCTGGACAACTGGTCCGCCGAGAAGTACGTCGGGACGATCTTCCGCGACTCGGGCGAGGCCTCCCTCGTGGACGTCGCCGTGCTGCGGGTGCTGCGGATCATGCACCAGGTCGGAGCCGACGCCCCCGTCTCCGCCTACATGGAGCACCATGGCTGGCCGGAGGCCGTACGAGCCGCGCGGGAGGCACACGTCCGGCTGGCCCAGAACGACGGCGAGGACCCCGACGTCACGCCGCGCTCCCTGGAAGTGCTGCGGATCATGACGCGGTCCGCCTGACGGACCGGCTCCGGGCCCAGCCGCCCGATGTGGCAGTCTACGAGGATGACCGACCAGTACGTCCTCACGCTCTCCTGCCCGGACAAACAGGGCATTGTGCACGCCGTCTCGAGCTACCTCTTCATCACCGGCTGCAACATCGAGGACAGTCAGCAGTTCGGGGACCGTGACACCGGTCTCTTCTTCATGCGGGTCCACTTCTCCGCCGAGGCCCCGGTGACCGTCGACAAGCTGCGGGCGAGCTTCGCCGCCGTCGGCGACTCGTTCCAGATGGACTGGGAGATCCACCTCGCCGAGGAGCGGATGCGGATCGTCCTGATGGTCAGCAAGTTCGGGCACTGCCTGAACGACCTGCTGTTCCGTTCACGGACCGGCGCACTGCCCGTCGAGATCGCGGCCGTCGTCTCCAACCACACGGACTTCGCCGAGCTGGTCGGCTCCTACGGCATCCCGTTCCACCACATTCCGGTCACCAAGGACACCAAGGCCGCCGCCGAGGCGCAGCTGCTGGAGCTGGTGCGGGCCGAGAAGGTGGAGCTGGTCGTCCTCGCCCGCTACATGCAGGTGCTCTCCGACGACCTCTGCAAGCAGCTCAGCGGCCGGATCATCAACATCCACCACTCCTTCCTGCCGAGCTTCAAAGGCGCCAAGCCGTACCACCAGGCGCACGCCCGCGGCGTGAAGCTGATCGGCGCGACCGCGCACTATGTGACGGCTGACCTCGACGAGGGACCGATCATCGAGCAGGAGGTCGAACGGGTCGGCCACGGGGTCACCCCGGAGCAGCTGGTGGCGGTCGGCCGCGACGTGGAGTGCCAGGCGCTGGCGCGCGCGGTGAAGTGGCACGCCGAGCACCGCATCCTGCTCAACGGCCGCCGTACCGTCGTCTTCGCCTGATCCGACGCGCAAGGACCTACTCGCCGACGGCGTTGGCGCACAGGTCGTCCAGGACAGGACTCCTCTCCTGGACCTGCAGCTTGTGCTCCGCCTCCAGCCGCGCGAGCAGCCGGCCGAGCAGGCCCTCGTCACCCGGGTCGCCCACGAAGTCCAGCACGGCCCTGTGGAACGCGTCGCGCAGCGTCGGCGGCATCGCGCCGGAGGCGTCGAAGCAGATCTGTCCCGCCGAGTCGAAAAGATCCTGCACACCCTGCGTGCCGGGCGACCGCGGGACGGCGGCCGTCGTGCCGCCGGGGAAGAAGGGCCGCTCGCCCGGCCGCGCCGCGTTCGCCCGGATGCCGGAGCAGGAGGCCCGCGCGTCCGCCGCCGGCCACGCACCCAAGGCCGGGACGGACCCTCGTTCTGCTACAGCCGGCTGAGCGCTGCCGCCGCGAAGAGTACGTCCCGGATCGCCTCCCGGTCGCCGTCCTGGCCCGCCGCAGCCTCCTCCGGGGAGACATGGCCGGCGACCAGCTTGCAGAACTCGACCCCGTCCAGCGCCACTTGCGCCACCGACTTGTCCGGTGAGCCGACGGCGGCCGGCGAGTCCAGGGCGATGTACCAGCTCCCGCCGCCCGACCCCTCCACCTCGAGGTGGAGCGAGCGCCCGGGCGCTCCGGCCGCGACCAGATGCTGCGGCGGCCCGGCGAGCCCGGCCCGTCTGCGCTCGGCGAGTGCGGCGGGCAGCAGCCTGGCCGCCAGGTCGATCATCCGGTTCAGATGGGCGCCGCTCGGCGGCGCGTACGGGTAGTCCACCGCTTCGGCGATGTCCTCCGCATGGATCCAGCACTCGAAGGCACGGTCGACCAGCGCGTCCTGGAGTGGCAGCGCGAATGCCCCGTAGGAGACGGACAGTTGGGCGACCCCGCGACCCGCGAAGGACACCGTCCGGATGAGGGTGTGGCTCTGGTCCCGCCACGGCTCCCGGACCGTGCCGGTCGGCGGCAGGTCCGTGGTGCTCCAGAAGGACTCGGTCCGCTCCGTCGGCAGCGTCGGCGCGTGCGGGCCCAGCGGGTCGTCGAGCCCGAGCGCGGTCGCGACGAGCCCGTCGACGGTCATGAGGTGCCCGATCACACCGGCCACGGTCGTGCGCCGGCTGATCTGGCGTTCGCCCTCGTACCACTTGAGCCGTACCGGCGCGTGCCACTCCGAGTCCCCTATGTCCCGCAGCAGCGCGTCCAGCCTGGCGGTCTCCGCGTCGTACGGGTCGGCCCAGTCGGGGACGGGGATACGGGCGGGCCTGCGGCCCAGGCAGTTCTCCAGCACCCGGAAGCGCAGCAGCGGGTCGAGGTCCAGGTCGCGGTCGGTGTGCAGCAGTCCGACGGCGTCCCGCAGGCGCAGGGCCTCTTCGGCGCACGGGGCGCAGTCGCCGAGATGGTCCTCGACGGCGGTGGTCTCCTCCGCGGAACAGGCGGACAGCGCCCAGGCGCCGAGCAGCGACTTGAGCACACTGTGCGGCGGCGCGGCAGGGGCGGCCTCGACCGGGGCGGTTTCGACCGGGGCGGGCACGGGGGCGGCCTCGACCGGGGCGGTTTCGACCGGGGCGGGCACGGGGGCGGCCTCGACCGGGGCGGTTTCGACCGGTCCGGGCTCGACGGCGCGCGAGTCCCCGGCCGCCTCCGCCGCCTCGGGCGCGGTCTCCGCCTCGGCCCGCGTCTCGCGCTCGGCCTGCGGCTTCCGCTTCGGGAGCGGCGGCCGCTTCGGGCGGTACGCGTCGGGGTGGAGGTCGTCCGCCGCGAAGCGCGGGGACGGTATGCGGGGCACGCCCCGCATACCGTCGCCGTCCCGCTCGCGGTCGCCGCCACCGCTGCCGCCGTCCAGTGGCCCGTTCACAGCGCGCGTCCGTAGCCGGGCGGGGAGGAGCCCTCCAGCGCACGGGTGTGTGCCGTGGACAGGAGCTGCAGTCCCAGGCGCAGCCGCCGCCTCGCCTCGTCCTCCGTGACGCCGAGGTCCGCCGCTGTCTGCCGGTAGTCCCTGCGCTGGAAGTACGCGAGCTCCAGCGCCGCCCGCAGCGGCGCCGGCATGGACGTCACGATGTAGTCGGCCCGGGCAGCGACGGCGGCCCTGCGCACCTTCTGCTCCAGTTCCTCCGTCGTGCCCTCGCCGCCCTCCGCGAGCGCCGCGGCCTCGCTCTGGCGCAGCCGGTGCACGGCCTGGCTGTTGGTGAGCCTGGCCACCCACGACCGCATGGAGCCCTGCCTGGGGTCGTAGGCGTCCGGGTTCTCCCATACGTAGCCGAAGACCTCGCGGGTGACCTGGTCGGCCGCCTCGTCGTCCTCGAGCACGCGATGGGCCTGGCTGTGGACGAGCGCCGCGAATCTGTCGTAGAGCTCACCGAGCGCCGCGGCCTCGCCCCGCGCCAGCCGCTGCTGCATCCTGCGGTCCCAGCGCTGTGGTGCGTTCTTTGCCATACGGCCCCCAAGCTCCGCGCTCCGTGCCTGCTGCCTCTGCCCTCGTGCTTGTCGCTCCATCGAATGTAGTGCGCCGGGGCGGAAAACGTACGTCCCTTTGCGGCAAGTACGACCCCGTGCGGGACCGGGATGGTAGGGCCCGGAAGCGGGAACAACCTCGTTGTGGGGGCGCTGCCCTGCGGGTTCTCCGTGACGAACGTCGCGTTTGCGTGCCGGACAGTGGGGCAGCGGCAGTGGAAGGACAGCTTCCGGTCTTCCGGGCCGGCATCAGGAGGGGTCCAGACGTGGTGATGCTCAGTGTGGCCGAGACCCGGCAGGGCTCGTGGACCGTGCTGCATGTGTGCGGGGAGCTCGATCTCGTGTCCTCACCGGTGGTCCGCCAGCGGGTCCACGACGCGGTCGCCGAGGGTCATCACGATGTGGTGCTCGACCTCTCCGAGGTGTTCTTCTGCGATTCCAGCGGTGTCGGAGTGCTGATCGCCGCGCGGCGGCTGATGCGCTCGTGCCGCGGCAGGCTGCGGCTCATCCTGCCCGCGCGTGGCGCGGAGGACGGCTCGCACGTCAACCGTGTGCTCGGCGCGCTCGGCGTGCGACGTCTTTTCGAGGTGTACGCGGACACGGGCTCGGCCACCGACGACGGGGCGGAGCCGCTGTCCGCCTGAGCCCGGCGCGTATCCCGGAGAACGCCCTGAACGGCGCGCCCCTGTGCCCCGATCGCGCGCCCCCGTACGCCCCGCCGCACCCCCGTCACCTGCGCTTCGCCCCCGTGTTGCACACGTGCAATTCCCCGGGTGCGTACACACCCCGGCCTCCGGGGCTTTACGCTCCCCGCATGGACAGCGCAGAGTACGAGCGGAAGATCGCTTCCCGCTTCGCCGCTTTCGATCAGGACGGCAACGGCTACATCGACCGCGAGGACTTCAGTTCGGCCGCGGCCAAGCTGCTCGCCGAGTTCTCCGTCACCGCCCGCTCCGTCAAGGGTCAGGACCTGTACAGCGGTGCGGAGGCCTTCTGGCAGGGCATGGCCGGGATCGCCGACGTCGACGGCGACCAGCGGGTGACCCGCCAGGAGTTCGCGACCAGCGCGGTGAAGAGACTCCGGGACAACCCGAAGCGTTTCGGCGAGATCGCCCGTCCGTTCCTGCACGCCGTGATCAGGGTCGCCGACGAGGACGGCAAGGGCGTGACCCCGGCGGCCGTCGAGCGCGTGCTGCGTGCTCTGGGCATCGAGGCCGGCGTCGCGGCGCGGGCGGCGGCGGCACTGGACACGGACGGCGACGGCAGGATCGACGAGGAGGAGGCCCTGGCCGCCTTCGCCGCCTACTACGTCACCCCCGAGCAGCCCCAGTAGCGGCCCGCCGGCAATCCCGTAGACCTCGGGCGCTCCCGCGCAGCCGCGGGACGATCACCCGAACCGCTCCCTGAGCTTGTACTTCAGTACCTTGCGCAGGGCTTCGTTGCGGGGGAGGGCGTCCACGACCTCGAGCTGTTCCGGCAGTTTGTGGACCGACAGGCCCTCCCCCCGAAGGTGAGCGGCGAGTTCCTCGAGCGTGGGTTCCCCCGCCGCGCCAGGGGCCCGTTCGACGACCGCGCAGACCCGTTCGCCGCGTTCGTCGTCCGGCAGCCCGACGACCGCCGCGTCGCCCACCGCCGGATGAGTGTGCAGCAGGTCCTCGATCTCCTTGGCGGAGATGTTCTCGCCCTTGCGGATGATGACGTCCTTGGCCCGGCCGGTGAGCACGAGGTGGCCGCTCTGCGTGAGGTGCCCGAGGTCGCCGGTGATCAAAAAGCCGTCGGCGTCGAAGGCGGCCGCCGTCGCTGCCGGGTCCAGATAGCCCTTGCAGACGGCCTCGCCGCGCAGCCGCACCTCGCCGTCGACGATCCGGATCTCCATGCCGGCGGGCGGCCTGCCCTCGGTGTGTGCGAGATCGTCCTGCGAGTCGTCGGGCGAACCCATGGTGATCATCGGGACCTCGGTCATGCCGTATCCGTGGGTGAGCGTGCAGCCCATCTCGCGGACGACGGCACGGTGGAGCTCGGGCGGTTTGGGCGCGCCCCCGCCCGCGAGCAGCCGCAGGGTGGGGATCAGCTTGCGGCCGGGCTGTTTGCGCTGCTCCGCGAGGAACATCGAGTAGAAGGCGGTGGACCCGCCGGCGGTGGTCACTCCGTGCCGGCGGTATTCGTCGAGCGCGCCGGGCAGCGCGAACTTCTCGAAAAGGACCGCGGGGAAGCCGTACAGCAGCAGCATCACCAGGTAGTCGGGGCCGCCGATGTGCGCGAACGGGAAGGCGATCGAGCCGATGTCGTCCGCCGACAGGTGCAGCGCGTGGGCCAGGCACGAGCCGCCCGCGATCAGTGAGCGGTCGGTGTGCAGGACCCCCTTGGGGTCGGACGTGGTGCCCGAGGTCCAGTAGATCCAGCGCACGTCCGTGCCGGAGGCGGGCGGTGCGGGCAGCGCTGCCGGGTCGCCGTCGGGCAGTGAGCCGTACGCCTCGAAGACGCCGCGGGCGCCGAGCCGCTCCGCCATGGCGGCGAAGTCGAAGCCGCGCCACTCGCCGGGCACCGCGAAGTACGCGGCCTCGGACTCGCGCAGCGCGAAGCCGACCTCGCGGTCCCGGTAGAAGGGGATGACCGGCGACTGCACGGCGCCGAGCCGGGCGAGGGCCACGGTCAGCAGCACGGTCTCGATCCGGGTGGGCAGCTGCCAGGCGACGACCGTGCCGGGGTCGACGCCCATGGCATGAAGGCCCGCGGCGGTCCGCTCCGAGCGGTCGCGCAGTTCGCCGAAGGTGAGGGTGCGCCCGCCCTGGAGGAGGACGGGGCGGTGCGGGGTCAGGGCGGCGCGGCGGTCGACGAGTTCCCAGAGGGTGTGCGCGGCGCCCAGTGCGTGTGCGGTCTCGTTCATGCCCGGAACCCTCCGTAGCTGACGGTTCGTCAGATCGTAGGGGTGGGCGCCTTGTCGGTCCAGGGGTGCGGGGCTAGCCTGAGGTCAGAACTGACGTACCGTCAGAAGTGGAGGAAGGTCCCCGATGGAAAAGGCCCCGCCGGAAGAAGACCTGCCCCGGATCGTCAGCGTCGACGACCACGTCATCGAACCGGCGCACCTCTTCGAGACCTGGCTCCCCGCCAAGCACCGGGCCCGCGGCCCCAAGCCCCTGACCGCCGGCATCGGCGAGCTCGCCTACGTCGGCGGCAAGTACCGGATCACGATGGACCCCGACGGCCCGCCCGCCGACTGGTGGATCTACGAGGACCTCAAGTTCCCGTACAAGCGGAACATCGCCGCCGTCGGCTTCGACCGCGACGACATGACGCTCGAGGGCATCACCCGCGCCGAGATGCGGCCCGGCTGCTGGGACCCCGTCGAGCGGCTCAAGGACATGGACCTCAACCACGTCGAGGCGTCCCTCTGCTTCCCGACCTTCCCGCGCTTCTGCGGCCAGACCTTCGCGGAGGCCCACGACAAGGAGGTCGCGCTCGCCTGCGTGCGCGCCTACAACGACTGGATGGTCGAGGAGTGGTGCGGCGACAGCGGCGGCAGGCTCATCCCGCTGTGCATCGTTCCGCTGTGGGACATCGACCTGGCCGTGGCCGAGATCCGCAGGAACGCGGGGCGAGGGGTGCGGGCCGTCACGTTCTCCGAGATCCCCACCCACCTCGGGCTGCCGTCGATCCACTCCGGCTACTGGGACCCCTTCTTCGCCGTCTGCCAGGAGACGGGGACCGTGGTCAACATGCACATCGGGTCCAGTTCCCAGATGCCGGCCGCCTCACCGGACGCCCCGCCCGCCGTGCAGGCGTCGCTCTCCTTCAACAACGCCATGGCCTCGATGACCGACTTCCTCTTCAGTGGCGTCCTCGTGAAATTCCCCCGTCTCAAACTCGCCTACAGCGAGGGGCAGATGGGCTGGATCCCGTACGCGCTGGAGCGCGCCGACGACGTGTGGGAGGAGCACCGGGCCTGGGGCGGGGTGCGCGACCTCATCCCCGAACCGCCCTCCACCTACTACTACCGGCAGATCTTCTGCTGCTTCTTCCGCGACAAGCACGGCGTCGCCTCCATCGACGTCGTCGGCCGCGACAACGCCACCTTCGAGACCGACTACCCGCATGTCGACTCGACCTTCCCGCACACCAAGCAGGTCGCGCTCGACCATGTGCGGGACCTCGACGACGAGACGGTGTACAAGCTGATGCGCGGCAACGCCATCCGCATGCTCGGCCTGGACCTGGATTCGTAGTGGACCTGGCGTACACCGCCGCGGAGGAGGAGTTCCGCGCCCGGCTGCGCGAATGGCTCGCCGTCCGGCTTCCCGAGCTGCCCCCGCAGCCGTCGCCGGACGACTGGCCGGGGCGGCGCGCCTACGACACGGCATGGCAGCGGGCGCTGTACGACGCCGGATACGCGAAGGTGCACTGGGACGCCCCGCCGACCCTCCGGCTGATCTACCTCGAGGAGACGGAGCGGGCCGGGGCGCCCTACGTCGGCGCCAACTTCGTCGGACTGCTGCACGCCGGCCCGACCATCGCCGCCGAAGGAACACCGGAACAGCGGGCGCGCCGGCTCGGGCCGATCCTGCGCGGCGAGGAGATCTGGTGCCAGGGCTTCAGCGAACCGGAAGCGGGCTCCGACCTCGCCTCCCTGCGCACCAGGGCGGTGCGCGACGGCGACGCGTACGTGGTGACGGGGTCCAAGCTCTGGACCTCGCACGCCGAGGTCGCCGACCGGTGCGAGCTGCTCGTACGGACCGGCTCCGCCGGCTCCCGGCACCGCGGCCTCACCTGGCTGGCGATGCCGATGGACGCCCCCGGCATCAGCGTACGGCCGCTGCGGACCCTGGCCGGGTCGGCCGAGTTCGCGGAGATGTTCCTCGACGAGGTGCGCGTGCCCCTCGCCGACCGGGTCGGGGACGAGAACGACGGCTGGCGCGTCACCATGGTCACGCTCTCCTTCGAACGGGGCACCGCGTTCGTCGGCGAGGTCGTCGCCTGCCGCCGCACCCTCGCCGAAGTGGCCGCGGAGGCCCGTGCCAACGGTCGCTGGGACGACCCGGTCCTCCGTCGCAGGCTCGGCCGGCTGAACGCCGAGTTCACCGCGCTGTGGCGGCTCACCCAGTGGAACGTCAGCGAGGCCGCCGCGACCGGTGGCGTGCCGGGCACCGGCGGGTCGGTCTTCAAACTGCGCTACTCGCACGCCCGTCAGGAGCTGTACGACGCGGCGGCCGAGGTCCTCGGACCCGACGCGCTCGACCTCTCCCGTCCGTGGACGCGGGAAAGGCTCTCGTCCCTGTCGTACACCATCGCCGCCGGCACCTCGCAGATCCAGCAGAACATCGTCGCCGAGCGCATCCTCGGCCTGCCGAAGGGGCGCTGATGGACTTCCGGCTCACCGACGACCAGCGGGCGCTGCGCAGCGGTGTGCGGGAGTTGCTCGCCGGCCGCTTCGGGCGCGAGGCGCTGCGGGCCGCCGTGGACCGTGAAGGCAGGCTCGACCGGGGGCTCTGGCGCGAGCTCGGCAGGGCCGGACTCTTCGCTCTCCGGCTGCCGGAACGCGACGGAGGGGCCGGGCTCGGTCTGCCCGAGGCCGCGCTGGCCTTCGAGGAGGCGGGCCGGGTCCTGCTGCCGGGGCCGCTGGTGGCGACTCATCTGGCGGCCGGCCTCGTCCCGGGTGCGGCGGACGGGACGACGGTCGTCACCTGTGCGGACCAACTCGGCCCGCTCGTGGCGCACTTCGAGGACGCCGACGCGGCCGTCGCCTTCGCGGCCGACGGGTCGCTGCGCCTTCCGGGGGCAGGCGACCACGCCGCCGGCCGTCTGGATGCGGGCGAGCCGGCCGCCGTACGGTCCCTGGACCCCCTCACCCCGCTGCACCGCCTCGCCGGCCCGCCACGGCCCGCCACGCCCGGACCGCTGCTGGGTGCCGCCGTGCTGCTCACCGCCGCGGAGCAGCTCGGCAGCGCTGCCCGCAGCACCGAGGAGGCGGTGCGGTACGCGAAGAGCCGGGTGCAGTTCGGGCAGCCCGTCGGCGCCTTCCAGGCCGTCAAGCATCTGTGTGCCCAGATGCTCGTACGCACGGAAGTGGCGCGTGCGGCCGTCTACGCGGCCGCCGTCTGTGAGGACTTCACCGAGATCGCCGGGGCGAAGCTGCTCGCCGACGAGGCGGCGGTGCGGGGCGCCAGGGACTGCCTGCAGGTGTTCGGCGGAACCGGCTTCACCTGGGAGGCAGATGTCCATCTCCACCTCAAACGGTCCCTGCTGCGGGCCCAGATGTGGCTGACGACGGCTCACTCCGAGGAGATCCAGGCCCAGGCCCTGGCCGCAGAGTCCGTACGCCCCTGAACCCCTGGACTGGCCATGGCACTCCGGAGCGTCACCCTGCGTCGATATCGGGTTGTGTCCTTCGAACGACTCGTCACGCGGCGGAGTCGGGCACCCGCTCCGGTACGCTCCGTGGGATGGGAGTCGCTGCGATGACGGGGTCTCACGGTGTCGCCGGTACGGCGGTCCCGGGCCCGTCGGCGCGCGCTGTTCGGCCTGTGCGAATGCGTTCTGCGACCTTGTGTTCGACCCTCCGCCACGTGCGTCGCACAGTATGCACCATGGGTACTCCTTCGCGCTGGAATATGCCTGAAGCGCTTGTTGCGGTGACTGTACGTCAACCATGCTGTGCTGTAAGGGAATCACATTCCGTTATGGCTGTGAGGCGCGAGGCTATGTGTCCGCCGGTTCGGGTGGTGTGAGCGGTGCAGGTGCTTCAGATGCAGTTGGAGATCGGGGCCGACCCGTCGGAGGTGGGGCGAGCCCGTAGATGGGCCCGTTCACGGCTTGACAAGACCGGTTTGGCGGACGACGAGCCCCTGGCCGAGACCTTGATCCTGCTGATCTCGGAGCTGGTCACCAACGCCGTGGTGCACACCGGCTGTCCGGCGGTGCTCCGGATGCTGCTCGGCGCGGGTGCCGAGGAGCGCGGGACGGTCCGCGTCGAGGTGGCAGACGTCAGCGCCTGCCCGCCGAGACCCAGACACGCGCACGGCGAGGACACCAACGGCCGCGGCCTGGAACTGGTCGACGGTCTGGCGGACCGCTGGGGCTGGCAGCGCGAGGGTGCCGGCAAGTCCATCTGGTGCGAGGTGGACCGGTGCGTGCCCTCGAGCACCGCGTCGACGGTCGCCGCGCCCATGACTGCCGCGCGGGTGGCGGCGCGCGGAGCCTGAGCGCTTCGGCGTCTCGACGGACCGTACGTTCGGCGGCTCCACGGTCCTCAGGTCCTCAGGTCCTCAGGTCCTCAGGTCCTCAGGGCCTTGCGGTCCGAAGGTCAGAGCACGGCCACGGGCGCGACCGGTGTGCCCGTTCCGCCGACGAAGGGCTCCGGCATGGCGCAGAGCAGGAACGCGTACTGCTGTTCTTGTGCACAGGCTGTGGACAACTTTTCCAGATTCCAGTTCTGGCCCTGCAGCATGCCCATCTCCACAAGATCGAGTGCGTGCACCGGCAGCCAGAGGTTCTCGATCTCCGGCGGGAAGATCTCGAAAGTGAGAGTGTCGTTCGCCACGGCGGCGACATCGTGGGCGTGGAACCACTCGGGAGTGCGGACCGACAGCCCCGGGGACGGGTACGCGTAGCCGTGCCGGTCGCCGCCGAGGAAGAGCTGCATCTGCCCCGTCCGCACCAGGACGATGTCGCCGGAGCGGACGGTGACGCCGCCGTACTCCGCCGCTTCCTCGAGGTCCTCCGGTGTGACGGCGTGGTCGCCGGGCAGCCGGTCCAGCCCTTTCGCGCGCGCCACATCCAGCAGCACACCCCGTGAGACGACGGGCGGGGCCTTGTCGATGCCGCTGAAGCGGGCGCGGTCGTGCGGCGTGACGGTGTCGGCGGGGCGGCCGTTGTAGATCCGGCCGGAGTGCGAGACATGGGTCAGCGCGTCCCAGTGGGTGGCCGCCTGCAGTCCCATCGTCACGGTGTCGTCGCTGGTGGCGACGGTGCCCGGGCCGAACAGCTCCTGGTTGATCTGGACCATCGTGTGCAGGGGGTTCACCCGGCCCGGGATCGCGCCCGTCTGCACTCCGTCCTGGCGGAGCGGGAGTGCCAGAGGGATCCGCCGACCGCTGCGGACCGCGCCGGCGGCGTTTCTCACCACCTCGCCGGTGATCAGGTTGAGCGTGCCGATCTCGTCGTCCTCCCCCCAGCGTCCCCAGTTGTTCACACGCTTGGCGATGTCGTGGAACTCGGCCGGCAGTGACATCGGGCCTCCCGGGGCTTGTGTTCATGCATCCGACTGACCCTAGAATCTAACGGACCGTCAGAAACCGCGGGAAGGGGCCGGTCGTGGGGAACTTCTTGACAGGCAAGGTCGTCGCCGTGACCGGCGCCGGCCGTGGCATCGGACGGGCCGTGGCACTGGCCTGCGCCGCGGAGGGCGCCCGCGTCGTCGTCAATGACTACGGCGTCTCGATCGAGGGATCCGAGCCCACCGCGCAGATCGCGGAGGGTGTCGTCAAGGAGATCGAGGCGGCCGGCGGGCAGGCCGTCGCCGTGGCCGACGACATCGCCACGATGACGGGCGGACAGCGGGTCGTGGACGTGGCGCTCGCCGAATACGGGCGCCTGGACGGGGTGGTGTGCGTCGCCGGGATCCTGCGCGAACGGATGCTGTTCAACATGTCGGAGCAGGAGTGGGACCCGGTCCTCGCCACCCACCTCACAGGCACCTTCACCGTCTTCCGCGCCGCGTCGGCGGTGATGCGGTCCCAGCGCTCCGGCACCCTGATCGGTTTCACCAGCGGCAGCCACCAGGGCAGCGTGTCCCAGGCGAACTACTCGGCGGCCAAGGGCGGCGTCATCTCGCTCGTCCGCAGCGCGGCGCTCGGCCTCCACAAGTACGGCGTCACGGCGAACGCGGTGGCCCCGGTCGCACACACCCGCATGTCGGCGGGCGTCCCCATGGAGCTCAAGGAGATCGGCGACCCCAAGGACGTGGCCGCCCTGGTCGTCTATCTCCTCTCCGACCGGGCTCGCGAGGAGAGGATCACCGGCCAGGTCTACACGGTGGCCGGCCCCAAGATCGCGGTGTGGGCCCAGCCCAGGGAGCTGCGGGCGGCGTACGGAGAGGGCCCCTGGACCCCCGAGCGCATAGCCGACTTCCTTCCCGGCACCGTCGGCACCGACCCGATGCCGCTGCTGGCGCAGCTGGAGGCCATGTCCGCCGCGGCGTCCCGCGGTGACCGCCCCCACACCTGATCCGGCCGGGGCCCGGACGGGCCGGCACCCCGGACCATCCACCGCCGAGCACCTGCTCGGCCTGCCGAAGGAGCCACGGTGAAGGGTGTCGTGTACGACGGGGAACAGGTCCGGGTCGTCGACGATCTGGAGATACGGGACGTGGGGCCGGGCGAGGCCATGGTCGAGGTCGCGGCCGCCGGGCTGTGCCACAGCGACCTGTCCGTGATCGACGGGACGATCCCCTTCCCCGTTCCGGTCGTCCTCGGTCACGAGGGCGCGGGCGTCGTGACGGCGGTCGGCCCGGGTGTCGGCCATGTCGCCCCCGGCGACCATGTCGCGCTGTCGACCCTCGCCAACTGCGGTGCCTGCGCCGACTGCGACCGGGGCCGCCCCACCATGTGCCGCAGGGCCATCGGCCGCCCCGGCCGCCCCTTCTCACGCGCCGGCGCGAGCCTGTTCCAGTTCGCCTCCAACTCCGCCTTCGCCGAGCGGACGATCGTCAAGGCCGTGCAGGCGGTGAAGATCCCGGACGACGTCCCCCTGACCTCCGCCGCACTGATCGGCTGCGGCGTCCTGACCGGCGTCGGAGCCGTACTGAACCGCGCCAGGGTGGATCGCGGCGACACCGTCGTCGTCATCGGCACGGGCGGCATCGGCCTCAACGTCCTCCAGGGTGCACGGATCGCGGGCGCCGGCGCGATCGTCGCGGTCGACTCGAACCCCGCGAAGGAGGCAGTCGCCCGGCAGTTCGGCGCAACGCGGTTCCTCTCCTCCACCGAGGGCGTACGGGAGATCCTGCCGACCGGCGCGGACCACGTCTTCGAATGCGTCGGCAGCACCGCGCTCATACGGCAGGCGATCGACCTGCTCGACCGCCGGGGGCAGGCGGTCCTGCTGGGCATGCCGGCGGCGACCGCGGAGGCGTCGTTCGTGCCCGCCGCGATGTTCCTGGACAAGTCGGTGCTCGGCTGCCGGTACGGCTCCTCGCGCCCGCAGCACGACATCGCGCTCTACACCGAGCTGTACCGGCAGGGCCGGCTGCTCCTCGACGAGCTGGTCAGCGCGACGTACCCCGTCGAGGACTTCGCGAAGGCGGCCGAGGACGCCGAGCAGGGGCGGGTGGCCCGCGGCGTGCTCACCTTCTGAGCGGCGGGCAAGCCTCGTTCTGAGCGGCGGGCAAGCCTCGTTCTGAGCGGCGGGCAAGCCCCGTTCGTCATCCCCCGGTGACACCGCCCCTACATCGACCTGCGGCCGGCTCCCGCGCGGAACGTGCGCCGGTAGACGGTGGGCGGCACACCGAGCGTCGCCTGCAGATGCTGGCGCATGGACTGGGCCGTGCCGAAGCCGGCGTCCCGCGCCACCTCGTCCACCGACAGATCCGTCGACTCCAGCAGGTGCCGGGCCCGTTCCACGCGCTGCTGGCTCAGCCACTGCCCGGGGCTGATGCCGACCTCCTCGCGGAAGCGCCGGGTGAAGGTCCGGACCGACATCGCCTCTTGAGCGGCCATGTCCCGCAGCTGCAGCGGCTCGTGGAGCCGGCCGAGCGCCCAGGCGCGCGCCGTGGCGGTGGTCGCGACCTGCGGCTCGGGGACGGGCCGGTGGATGTACTGGGCCTGCCCGCCGTCCCGGTGCGGCGGTACGACGGTACGGCGGGCGACGTCGTTGGCGACGGCCGTGCCGTGGTCGCGGCGCACGATGTGCAGACACAGGTCGATACCGGCGGCGACCCCCGCCGAGGTGAGCACGTCGCCGTCGTCGATGAACAGGACGTCCGCGTCGACCTGTACGGACGGGAAGAGCCGCTGGAAATGCTCGGCCGACGACCAGTGGGTGGTCGCGGGGCGGCCGTCGAGGTAACCGGCGGCGGCGAGCACGTATCCGCCGGTGCAGATGGACACCATGCGGGTGCCGGGCCGGATGTGCGCGAGGGCCGCGGCGAGGTCGTCCGGGAGCCGGCCCTCGTCGAACACGGGCCCGAGCTCGTAGGAGGCGGGCACGACGACGGTGTCGGCGGTGGCGAGTGCTTCGGGGCCGTGTTCGACGCTCACGGAGAAGTCGGCGTCCGTCATGACCGGCCCCGGACTGATGCCGCAGGTGACGATCTCGTACAGCGGGTTGCCCGCCGGGTCCATGGCGCGGCCGAAGATCCGGTGCGGGATGCCGAGTTCGAAGGGGAGCAGCCCGGTCAGCGCCAGGACCACCACGCGGTGCGGTGTCACCTCATCCATGGCCCGATCATATCGAATGCTGTCTCTCGGGCCACTCGTTGCGGACGGAACGACATCGGATGCTGGGTGACGTGACCCAGACAACCGATCTCTCCGCCACACAGGACAGCCCGCTCCGCCGTCCGCCCCGTATCCACCGCGCCTGGTTCGTCGCCGCCGTCACCTTCGTGACGATCATCGGCGCCGCGGCCTTCGCGTCCCTGCCGGGCCTGCTGATCGAGCCGCTGCACTCGGAGTTCACGTGGTCGCGCGGAATGATCGGCTTCGCCGTCTCGGTCAACCTGGCGCTGTACGGGCTCACCGCGCCGTTCGCCGCCGCCCTGATGGACCGGTTCGGCATCCGCCGGGTCGTGGCCGTCGCGCTCAGCGTGATCGCGGCCGGGTCGGTGCTGACGGTGTGGATGACCGCGCCCTGGCAGCTGGTCCTCTACTGGGGCGTCCTCGTCGGTCTCGGCTCCGGCTCCATGGCGCTCGCCTTCGCGGCGACCGTGACGAACCGCTGGTTCGTGCAGCGCCGCGGCCTGGTCACCGGCGTCCTCACCGCCGCCGGGGCATCAGGCCAGCTGGTCTTCCTGCCGCTGCTGTCCTGGCTCGTGGAGGAGCACGGCTGGCGGCCCGCCGCGATCACCGTCTCGCTCTCGGCGCTGGCCGTCGTCCCGTTCGTCTGGCTGCTGCTGCGTGACCACCCGGCGGACGTGGGCCTCGCGGCGTACGGTGCCGAGGGCTTCACGCCCAAGCCCGCCCCGGTGCCCGGCGCGGCGCGGCGCGCGGTCACGGTGCTCTTCCGGGCGGCCCGCACCGGACCGTTCTGGCTGCTCGCCGGCACGTTCGCGATCTGCGGTGCCTCGACGAACGGACTGGTCAAGACCCACTTCGTCCCGGCGGCCCACGACCACGGCATGCCCATCACCGCGGCCGCGTCGCTGCTCGCCGTGATCGGCGTCTTCGACGTCGTCGGCACGATCGCCTCCGGCTGGTTCACCGACCGCTTCGAGGCGCGTCGGCTGCTCGCCGTCTACTACGCCCTGCGCGGCATTTCGCTCCTGTTCCTGCCGATGCTGCTCGGGCCGACCGTCCAGCCGCCGATGCTCTTCTTCATCGTTTTCTACGGCCTGGACTGGGTGGCCACCGTCCCGCCCACGATCGCTCTGTGCCGCGAGCACTACGGGGACGACAGCGCGATCGTCTTCGGCTGGGTCCTCGCCTCGCACCAGGTCGGCGCGGCCGTGGTGGCCTTCGCGGGCGGCGTGGCGCGCGATGTCTTCGGCGAGTACGACGTCGTCTGGTACGCCTCCGGAGCGTTGTGTGCCGCGGCGGCCCTGATGGCCCTGGTCATCCGCCGCAAGCCGCTCCCGAAGCTGGAGCCCGCCACGCGGTGACCGGCCCCGGGCCGGCCGGGGCCGGTCAGCGATCGAGCCGCCCGAACCGGCCGCGGTGGAACAACAGCGGCACGCCGTCCTCGTCGGCGTCCAGCGCCTCGACCCTGCCGACCACGATGAGATGGTCGCCGCCGGTGTGCACGGCCTGGACCGTGCAGTCGATCCAGGCGGCCACGCCCTCCAGCCGCGGCGACCCGGTGGCCGGCGCCGGCGCGTAGGCCACCCCCGCGAACTTGTCCGCCCCGCTCACCGCGAAGCCCCTGCACAGCGCGCTCTGGTCCGCCGCGAGCACGTTGACGCAGAAGGTCCCCGCACGGGCGATCCGCGGCCAGGTCGTGGACGTGCGCCCGACCATGAACACAATGAGCGGCGGTTCGAGCGAGAGTGATGCGAACGACTGACACGCGAACCCGGCGGGCCCGTCGGCGTCGAGGGCGGTCACGACGGTGACCCCGCTCGCGAAGTGCCCGAGCACCCGCCGGAACTCCCCGACGGCGACCGGCTGCCGCTCATCCTCCCCGACGGCCCGCAGGGCCGGCGCCGCGGGCACGTCGTGCACCCCCGCACCGGTGGGTGCCCCGACCGAACGAAGATAGCGAACGGCGGCGGCGGCCATCCCTGCGTGTCCCATCATGCCTCCCATTGAACCTGACGGGTCGTCAGCTGTGAACCCCGGCAACGGACGAGCCCTACCGCCCCTCGAACTCCGGTGTCCGGCGTTCCACGAAGCTCCGCACGCCCTCCTGCGCGTCCCGTGACGTCATGTTGAGTTCCTGGGCCGTCGCCTCCGCCGCGAAGGCGGTGGCGCGGTCGACGTCCATCGACGCGTTCACCAGCTGCTTGGTCAGGGCGATCGCGCGGGTCGGGCCCGTCGCGAGGCGGGTGGACCAGTCGCGGGCCGTTTTCTCCAGCTCGTCCGGGGGGACCACCCGGTTCACGAGGCCCAGCCGGGCCGCCTCCGGTGCGGAGAGGGCGTCGCCGAAGAACATCAGTTCCTTCGTGCGCTGCGGGCCGATCAGCCGGGGCAGGAGGTACGCCCCGCCGCCGTCGGGCACAAGGCCCCGGCGGACGAACACCTCGATGAAGCGCGCCTCCTCCGCAGCCAGGACCAGGTCGCAGGCGAAGGCCAGATGCGTGCCGATGCCCGCCGCCGTGCCGTTGACCGCCGCGATCACCGGCTTCTCGCAGTCCAGTACGGCCCCGATCAGGCGCTGCGCGCCGAGCCGGATGGTGCGGGCGACGTCGCCGGCGACGTGTTCGCGGGGCGGCGCGCCCCGCAGGTCCGCGCCCGCGCAGAAGCCCCTGCCGGTCGCGGTGAGGACGACCGCCCGGACCGCGGGGTCGGCGGAGGCCCCGGCCAGCAGCGCGATGATCCGCTCCCGCTGGGCCCAGGTGACCGCGTTCATCGCCTCGGGACGGTTCAGGGTGATCCAGGAGACGCCGTCGGTGACGGCGGACTGTACGTCGTCGTCGCTCACCGGCACACCGCCAGCGCGTCCAGCGCCACCGCGCCCTGCCCGCGGGGCAGCACCATGAGCGGGTTGACGTCCAGCTCCGAGAGTTGGTCGCCCAGTTCCAGTGCCATCCGCTGGACCCGCAGGACCACCTCCACGAGAGCGTCCACGTCCACCGGCGGTCCGCCCCGCACGCCCTCCAGCAGTGCGTGGCCGCGCAGTTCGGTGAGCATGGTCCTGGCCTGGTCCTCGCCGAAGGGCGGCACGCGTACGGCGGTGTCGTGGAGCACCTCCACCAGGACGCCGCCCAGCCCCACCGTCACAGTCGGGCCGAACAGCTCGTCCTGCGCGACGCCGACGACCATCTCGACGCCCCGCTCCACCATCTGGCAGACGAGGACGCCGTCGAGGTCGACGCCCTCGTAGCGGGCGATGTCCGTGAGCTCGCGGTAGGCGTCCCGCACCTGGCTGGCGGAGGTGAGGCCGATCTTCACCAGGCCCAGCTCCGTCTTGTGCGCGAGCTGGGGCGCGGAGGCCTTCATGACGACGGGGTAGCCCACCAGGGCCGCTGCCCGTACCGCCGCGGCCGCGCTGGTCACCAACTGCTCGCGCGGCACCCGGATCCCGTACGCGCGCAGCAGGCTCTTCGCCGCGTGCTCGCTCAGCTGTCCGCCGCCCGGCCGCATCAGCGCCTGCGCCTTGCGGAAGGACGGGGAGCAGGTGCGCGGGGCCTCGTCGAAGGGGGAGCGGTAGTGGGCCGTGAACCGGTGGTGGGACAGGTGGGCGCGCACGGCCGTGACGCAGTTGCCGAAGGTGCGGAAGGTGGCCACCCGCGAGGAGCCGAGCAGCGTGTCGCGGTACGCGGCCTCGGTGCCGACCGGCGACCCCCACACCACGCACACCAGCTTGTCGGTGGACCCGGCGGCGTCCACCAGGTCCTGGGCGAGGCGGTCGCTCATCGGCGGGAACGGGCCGGTGATCGGGCAGATCAGCACGCCGACGTCCGGATCGGCGAGTATCGAGTCGATGATCTTGCGGCCGCGCCAGTCGCCGACCGGGTGGCCACCGTTGTCGATCGGGTTCGAGACGTTGAGGTACGGCGGTATCCACTGGTGCAGCTCCGCCTGCCGGTCGTCGCTCAGCCGCGGAAGGCGCAGGCCCGCCGCTGTCGCCAGGTCGGCGAAGTGCGCGCCGGTGCCGCCGGAGATGGAGTAGACCGCGACGCCGTCGGACACCGGCCTGCGGGCGCGCGCCAGCAGGGCGGCGGTGTCCTGGAGTTCGTCGAGGCCGTCGACGCGGATCACGCCGTACTGCCGCATCGCCGCGTCCACCACCGTGTCCGCGCCGGTGAGCTTGCCCGTGTGCGAGGCGGCCGTCCGCGCGCCGGTGTCGGTGCGGCCGACCTTGACGGCGACGACCGGCACCCCGCGCCGGGCCGCCCGGTCCGCGGCCAGCAGGAACGAACGCCCGTCCTTGAGGCCCTCCACGTAACAGGCGATGGCGCCGACCTCCGGGCGTTCGGCGAAGTACGAGATGAAGTCGGCGGTCTCCAGGTCGGCCTCGTTGCCGGTGGGCGCCCAGTGGGAGAGCCGTATGCCCAGTTCCTGCAGGGTGAAGACGGGCCGCCCCTGGTGGCCGGACTGGGTGATGAGCGCGATCGCCGGGCCTTCGAGGTCGTCGCGGAACTTCTCGAAGGCGTTGAGGTTGGTGTTGGGGCCGAGGAGCCGGATGCCGGAGCGCTCCACGGCGGCGGCGAGCCGCGCCTGGGCGGCGGCGCCCTCCTCGCCGGTCTCCGCGTATCCGGAGGCGAAGGCCACGGCGAACTTCACCTTGATCTCGGCGAGTTCCTCGATCACCGGCAGCGGATCGCTGATCAGCAGCACGGCGAGGTCGACCGTTTCCGGCAGCGCGCGGACCGAGGGGACGCAGCCGAGGCCGAACACGGACGTGCGGGTGGGGTGCACGGGGTGCAGGCGGGCGCCGACGCGCGCGGCCCAGTCGACGAGTTGGCGGGTGATGCCCGTGTTGGGCCTGCCCTCGGTGTCCGACGCCCCGACGACGGCGACGGAGGAGGGGCGGAAGAACCGGTCCAGGTCGGGCACCGGCGCGTACAGGGGACGGCCGCTGACGTCGAGGTCGCCGGTGGACGATGCTGCCGCCTCGTGGACGGCGTTTCTGGGGCCGTCGCCGCAGGCGACGACGCGCGCGCGGAGGCCGGAGGTGAGGGTGCCGTGAGTTGATCCGAGCATCGCTGGTCTCCGCTCCCGCTCGATGGCCCGGGCGCGCCGGAGCCGCCCGGCCAGGTAACTGACGCTCTGTCAGATTAGCGAACTGACTGCGCGTCAGGAACCGTTGTGCCCGCAAAGACCGCCACCCACGCCACCCGCTCACCGCCACCCACGCCGCGCGCCTGCCGAAAACGCCGCCGCGGCCGCGCAGAGCAGAAGGCTCTGCGCCGGCCGCGGGCCGGGCTCCGCATGGACGCCGTTCCTCGCGTCGGGCCTTCGCCGCGCGCGGCCGGTCCGGTGGAGACGCCCTACGCCAGCTTCTTCGCGATCTTGCGGGCGTCGATCGCCATCTCGCGGAACATGCCGCTGATCGGGTTGGTGAACCCGGTGAAGTACAGCCCCGGCGCCTGCGCGGGCGTCCGCGCACCGTGCACGACCGGCTTGCCGCGCTCGTCGAGTACGCCGAGGTGCCCGACCAGGCCCTCCAGCGCGCGCCGGTAGCCGGTCGCGGCGATCACGGCTTCCACGGAGATCCGGGTGCCGTCCGCCAGTACGGCCTTGTCGCCCTCGAACGACTCGAGTGCCGCGACCGGCTCGACCCTGCCGCCGCGCACCGCGTCGATCAGGCCCACGTCCTGCACCGGGATGGCACCTTCCTTGACGCGGGAGTACAGCCCCGTGCCGGGACGTGGCAGCCCGTGCTCGGTGAGGTCCGGCACGGCGATTCTGCTCATGGCCTCGCCCGCCTTGTCGACGAGCCGCACCGGGAGCCGGCGGACGATGATGCCGGTGCGCTGGGCGGGCCAGCCCGCCGTGGAGCGGCGCACGATGTGCGGGGCGGTGCGCACGGCCAGCCGTACCCGTGCGGCCCCGCCTTCCACCAGGTCGACGGCGATCTCGGCGCCGGTGTTCCCCACGCCGACGACGAGTACGTCCTTGCCGGCGTAGGGCGCCGGGTTGCGGTAGGCGCCGGCGTGCAGCAGCTCGCCCGGGTACGCGTCGGCGCCCGGCCAGTCGGGCAGCCGCGGCGTGTGGTTGTGGCCGGTGGCCACGACGACGGCCCGGCCGGTCAGTTCACGTCCGCCGGTGGCGTGCAACAGCCAGCCGTTCCCGGCAGGTTCGATACGGGACACCTCGACGCCGGTGACGATCTCCAGCTCATGGAACTCGGCGTACGTGTCCAGGTAGCGGATCACGTCGTCGCGCGAGACCCAGCGCCCGAACGAGCGCGGCATCGGCAGGCCGGGGAGCGCGGAGAGCCGGCGGGTGGTGTGCAGGTGCAGGCGGTCGTAGTGCCGGCGCCAGGACGCGCCGACCGTCTCGGACTTCTCGAGCACGACGGCCCGTACGCCCCGCTCCCGCAGCGCGGCCGCCGCCGCGAGACCGGCGGGACCGCCGCCGACGATGTAGACGGGTCTGTCGTTCGTGAGGTCGATGCGCCCGACCCCGTCTTTGATGTCGGCCATGAACGCTGAGCGTAATCGCCCGATTGCCGGATGGGTCTCGGTCAAGGCGGCATTCGATTGCGAATCGGTCACGGTCGGGTATTCCTTGCGCGAGCCTCCCCTCCTCGACTGAACTGACGTACCGTCAGATCTCTGTGTGCGACTGGAGTCGTGTGGAGAGGGGTGTCCCCGATGCGGACCGTCTGGCTCACCGGTGCCGAGTGGCTCGCCGTCCTGCGCATCGGCCTCGGCCTGTGGTGGCTGGAGAGCTGGCGCCACAAGGACAGGAAGGCCTGGTTCGAGCGAGGCACCGGCATCGCCTGGGCGGCCGGCGTCGCGCGCGAGCACCGGTGGCCGGCCGTGCAGGCGGGCTTCGAGAAGATCGTGGCGCCCCGCCCGAAGACGATGGCATACCTCGTCGTCCACGCCGAACTCGCCCTCGGACTCGGCCTGATCACCGGCTTCCTCACGCCGGTGGCCCTCATCGGCGGGCTGCTGCTCAACCTGCTCTATCTGATCCTCATGATCCATGACTGGGCGGAGCAGGGGCAGAACGCCATGATGGCCCTGATATCGCTCGTGGCCCTGTTCGCCATGTCCTGGCAGGCATGGTCCCTCGACCGCGTGACCGGGCTCTTCCTGTGACCGGCCGCCCTGCCGCTGATCGTTCCACCGGCTCCGTGGCCGCCACCCCGGCGACCCCCGACGTCGACGACTTCACCCGCCCCTACTGGGAGGCGTCCGCCGTCGGCCGACTTCTCGTCCGCCGCTGCGGCGCCTGCCGCCGCCGCCACCACTACCCGCGCGAGTTCTGCCCGCACTGCTGGAGCGAGGACGTCCACTGGGAGCGGGCGAGCGGGCGGGCGACCCTCTACACGTGGTCCGTCGTCCACCGCAACGACCTGCAGCCCTTCGCGGGACGCGTCCCCTACACCGCGGCGCTCGTCGAACTGGCGGAGGGTATGCGGATGATGACCGAGGTGGTGGAGTGCGCGCCCGAGCACCTGGCCGTCGGTATGGAGCTCGAAGTCGCCTTCCGGGCGGGGGACGACGGTGTCACGGTCCCGGTGTTCCGCCCCTCGGGGGCCGTTCAGGGCCAGAGCAGTTCGCGCTCCCAGGGCTTCTCGGGGGATGCCCGGCGGTAGCGCAGCCGTACGTGGCGGCGGCGCTCGTCGCCCTGGAAGAACTCCACCGCGCGCGGTCCCAGTACGTACCGCGTCCATGTGGTCACCGGTGCGTCCGGCTCCGCCTGCGCCCGCTCCCATGCGGCCTCCGAGGTGCGGGCCAACTCGGCTTCTGACTCCAGTACTTCGCTCTGCCGGCCGGTCAGCGCCGCCGCCAGGGCACCCGTCGAGCGGGCGTGCAGATCGCCCAGGCTCTCCTCGGGAGAGGCGGAGAGGACGGGACCCCTCAGGCGCACCTGGCGGGCCTGCGAGGCCCAGTAGAAGACCAGCGACGCCTCCGGGTGGGCGGCCAGTTGGCGGCCCTTCGCGCTGGTGGCGTGGGAGGCGAAGTGCCAGCCGCGTGTGTCCGCGTCGTGGAGCATCAGGATCCGTGCGTCCGGGCGGCCCTCGTCGTCCACCGTCGCCAGTGTCATCGTGTGCGGCTCGCTCTGCCCGGCCGCCACGGCCTCTGCGAACCACCGGTGGAACAGCGGCAGTGGCTCGCCGGGCGCGGTGGCCGGGTCGAAGGCGGGCAGGGAGACGTCCCAGACCCGCTGGGCGTGCAGCAGTGCGCGGAAGGCGGCCTGCGGGTCCTGCTCGTCGTGGTCCATGGACGCAATTCAACAACGAGCGGGCCGGCGAGGGGGCGCTACCCCCGCCCCAAACGAGCGGGCCGGCGAGGGGGCGCTACCCCCGCCCCAGCACCACCGTGCCCGACGAGCAGAACCATCCGCCGGTCCCCGACGCGACCGCCAGCTCCGGCAGCCTGCCGCCGGCCCGGCGCACCTGGTGTCCGCCCGCCTCGCCCCGCAGCTGACGCACGGCCTCCACCAGCAGGAACAGTCCGCGCATCCCAGGGTGGCAGGCGGACAGCCCGCCGCCGTCGGTGTTCACCGGCAGTCCGCCGTCCCGCAGCAGCCGGCCCTTCTCGACGAACGCGCCGCCCTCGCCCTTGGCGCAGAATCCGAGATCCTCCAGGGTCACCAGGGTCATATAGGTGAAGGCGTCGTAGATCTCCGCGAGGTCGATCTCCTGCGGCCGTACCCCGGCCCGCTCGAAGGCGAGCCGCCCGCTCACCGCCGCGGGCGAGCATGTGAAGTCGTTCCACTCCGACATGGTGGTGTGCGAGACGTGTTCGCCGGTGCCGAGGATCCACACCGGGTCCTTCGCCGTGTCCGGTACGCACTCCTCGGCCGCCAGCAGCACCGCGCAGCCGCCGTCGCTGCGGATGCAGCAGTGCAGTTTGGTGAACGGGTCGGCGATCAACGGCCCGTCCAGCACGTCGTCGACGGTGATCGGGTCGCGGAACATGGCGTCCGGGTTGGCGGCGGCGTTCGCCCGCGCCTGGACCGCCACCTCGGCGAGCTGCTCCAGGGTCGTGCCGTACTCGTGCATATGGCGGCGGGCGGCCATCGCGTACTTGGCGACGAGCGTGTGCCCGTAGGGGACTTCGAACTGGAGCGGGCCGCGGCTGCCGAAGGAGAGGTTCGAGGTGCGCCGGCCGGCCCGTATGTCGGCGCGGGCGGTCGACCCGTAGACCAGCAGCACGGCACGGGCGTGACCGGCCGCGATCGCGTCGGCCGCGTGGGCCGCCATGACCTCCCAGGTCGCTCCGCCGACGGCCGTGGAGTCCACCCAGGTGGGCCGCAGGCCCAGATACTCGGCCACATCGATGGGCGCGAGCGTGCCGAGGCCCGCCGAGCCGAAGCCGTCGACGACGCTGCGGTCGAGACCGCTGTCGGCGAGTGCCCGGCGGGCCGCCTGGGCGTGCAGGGCATAGGGGGTGGGGCCGTCGACGCGGCCGCAGTCGGAGAGGGATATGCCGACGACGGCGACTTTGCGCGGTGTGCAGGGCATGGATCTGACGGTACATCAGATCATGCGTGTGCAGGAGGAGTCCGCCCGCGTCTGTGCATCCGGCGCTCGCGCATTTAACATGACGGCCCGTCAGTTCAGGGATGCCGGAAGGAGCCGCGGATGGACGCCGTCTTCACCGCCGAGCAGGACGAGATCCGCCGCACCCTGCGCGACGTGCTGTCCGGACACCCGGGCCCGGACAGGTCCGCAGCCGCCCGCACACCCGCCGGGTACGACATGAAGCTGTGGGCGGCGTTCGCCGGACAGCTCGGCCTGCCCGGTCTCATGCTGCCCGCGCAGTACGGCGGAAGGGGCCGCACCCTCACCGAACTGGCCCTCGCCTTCGAGGAGACGGGCCGCCTCCTGCTGCCGTCCCCACTGCTCTCCACGGCAGGCCTCACCGCACCTCTGATCACCGCACTCGGCACCCCCGAGCAGCGCATGGAACTCCTGCCGCGCATCGCGGACGCCTCCTCGACCTGCGCACTCGCCGTCCCCGGCAGCCTCGCGGAGGCGCTTGCGCTGACCGGCGACAACACCGCGGGAGACTGGGCCGGCGGCGGCAGGGCGGGCGGCATACAGGCCCGGCGGTCCGGTACCGGCTGGCTCCTCTACGGCGAGGCCAAACAGGTCCTCGACGGTCACAGCGCCCGGCTGCTGCTCGTCGCGGCCCACACGGGTGGCTTCCCCCGCAGCCGTACCCTGCTCTTCCTGGTCGACCCCGACGCCGACGCCGAGGCGGCCGGTCTGACCCGCACCCGGCTGACACCACTCGACGAGACCCGCCCGCAGGCCGTGCTCCAGCTCCGCGACTGCCCCGCCCGGCTGCTGGGCGAGGACGACGACGGCGGCGGCGTCCTCGCCGCCCTGGCCGCCACCGGCACGGGAGCCGCCGCACTGCTCGCGGCGGAGGCGGCGGGCGCGGCCGGACGCGCGCTGGCGAGAACGGCGGAGTACGTCCGGGCACACGAGCAGTCCGGCAGCCCGACCGGATCCGTCCAGGCCGTCGGACACCGGCTGGCCGACCTGTACGCGCACGTACAGGCGGCCCGCTCCGCCGTGTACTACGCGGCAGTGGACCCCGCCGCGGGATCCCTGGCGCTCGCGCAGGGACTGGAGGCGCTGCGCACGGTCGCCGGCGAGGCGGTCCGGCTGCACGCCGGTACCGGATCGGCCTGGGAGGACGAGGCGCATCGGTACTTCAGACGGGCAGCCGCGGACGAACTGCTCCTCGGCCCCGCCCACCGGCTGCGGGCGGTCGCCGCCGAGCGGTCCGGACTCCTCGCATCGGAAGGGACAGCCGCCTGATGACCGCCGCCCTCCGACTGGTCCGGAAGATCTCTTCCACCCGCGCCTTCGCGAGGATCGCACCGCATGTCGTCCCGGCGATGGACCGTGCAGTCCACAGTCTGACCCGGGGAAAGGTGCTGCCCAGCGCGCGGATGCTGCCGGGGCTCGTCCTCATGGTCCGCGGTGTGAGGACCGGTCTGCCGAGGCGCACCCCACTGGCCTGCGTACCGGAGGAAGCGGGCACCTGGCTCCTCATCGGCTCCAACTTCGGCCGCCCGGCGCACCCCGCGTGGACGACGAACCTGCTCGGCCACCCCGAGGCGGAGGTGAGCCTGCACGGCGAGACGATCCCCGTGCGCGCCACGCTCCTCACCGGTGAACTCCGCGCGGCGGCCTGGGAGTCGGCCTTGCGCTTCTGGCCGCCGTACGCGACCTACCAGGCCCGCGTGCCCCGTGAGATCCGCGTCTTCCGCCTCACCCGCCGCGAGGTCAGCGACGCCTGAACCGCATGCGCCGCGTGGGAGCCTCGTCCGGCGGCCCGTAGTCGTCCTGGTGCGGCTCGCCGCCGTCCTGCGGCCCGTAGTCGTGCCGGTGCTGCCCACCGCCGTACTGATCGCCGTACTGGCCTCCGTGCTGGCCGCCGTATTGGTCTCTGTACTGGCCGCCGTACTGCGCGGGCGGGGGGCTGTTCGGGTCCGGCCCGTAGGGGCCCCAGTCGTCCGCCGGCACTTGACCGGGCGGTTCCTCGTCGTACGGCTGCTCGCGCCCGCGCCGCAGCTCCCGGCGGCCGGGCATCAGTGCGGCGGCCAACAGCAGCAGCAAGCCGCCGCCGAGCGCGATCGCCATGCCGGGGCCGAGGCCGTTCCCGTCGCCGCCGATCGTGAGGCTGCCGGCCGCCTGGCCCTGACGGACCATCCACAGGGCCGTGAACCCGAGCACGATCACCCCGGACAGCGCCACCAGCAGCGGCGACCGCAGGACCAGCCCGATCAGCGTCAGCAGCGCGGCGAACGCGAGAGGGAGCAGCAGCGAGGTGGCCGGCGCCCCGTCGTTCGGGGTGATGCCGTTGAAGAGGTCCTGCACGCGGTAGTCGCGTCCGAGACGGCCGTCGTACCAGTCACGGAAGGGGCTCCATACGACGGCCGCCGCTCCGATGAGAGCGAGGATCGAGCCGATGACGTTGCGAATCATCGCCGGCCTCCTTCTGTCGGCGCTCTCGTCCGAATCGACGCTGCGCCGTAGCCGAGTACCCCGCCACCGCCGCCCGAACCCCGGGCGGTGCAGGCTTTCGCGGAGCGAAACCAGCCCGCCCGGCGTTCGAGGGCACCGCCACCGGAGTCGCGCGTCAGCGCGAACCCCGGCCCGTCGCCGTCCCCTTCACCGCGTCCAGCGCATACACGCACCGATCCTTGCTGCACGCGTACACCACACCTTTGCGGACCACCGGTGACCCCGTGATCTCGCCGCCGGTCGCCAGCTTCCAGCGCAGCTGGCCACCGCTCGCGTCCAGCGTGTAGAGGACGTGGTCGGCTGAGCCGAAGTGGACCCGGCCGTCCGCGACGACCGGGGTGCCGACGACCTCGCCGCCCGCCGCGAACCGCCACATCGGGGTGCCGGTGACGGCGTCGAGGGTGTAGAGCGCGCCGCCGCTGCCGACGTGGACGTTGCCGGCCGCGATGAGGACGGGCTCACTGGACTGGCGTGACTCGGTGGCGATGCGCCAGCGGTCCTTGCCGGTGGTGGCGTCCAGCGCGTACACGGTGCCGAGGTGGTCGGCGAGGTACACGCCGCCTCCGGTCACCGCGGGGCCGGGCGCGAAGGCGGGCGGCGAGAGGAAGACCGCGGGTGCCTCGAAGTGCCAGCGCACCAGACCGGACGCGATGTCGACGGCCAGGACGCGGGTGCCGGCGGACAGGTACACATAGCCGTCGGGCGCCGGATGCACCCGTACGGGTACGTTCCCGCACGAGGCCGCGTCGCCGATGGGGTACGACCACCGCTCGTCGCCGGTACGCGCCTCCAGGGCACGCAGCCGGGCGCTCTGCCACACGTACACGGTGTCGCCGAAGATCGCCGGACCGGCCTCCGGCGTCTCGAAGTCGCTCTGGGCACCGGTGATCTCCCACAGCTTCTCGCCGTTGGACGCCTCCCATGCCTGGACGCCGCCGCCGCGGGTACCGGTGAGGACCGTGCCGCGGTCGACCTTGAGGGAGTACACCCAGGCGTCGGTCTGCAGTCGCCAGCGTTCGGTGCCGGTGGCGGCGTCGAGGGCGTACAGCGTCGGTCCGTCGGAGCCGTGGATCCTGCCCCCGGAGACGGCCATCGCCCAGGCCACGTCGCGGGTCTTGAACTGGCGGCGGCCCGTGCCCACGTCCAGGGCGTGCACCTCGAAGGAGGTGACGTACAGCAGGTCGCCGTCGACGACCGGGGTGCCCCAGACGTCGTTCGACATGCGGAAACGCCAGGGCCGCCAGTGGCCGGGGCCCGCGTCGGGCGCCTGCGCGGGCGACGGGACCGGGGCGGGCGGTGCGGCGACGGCGCCGCCCGGGGCGTCCGCGCCGTTCAGCCCTCCGGCCATCCCGGCGGGCGGGCGCACCCAGCCGGTGGCGGGACCGGCCTCCACGACCGCGCCGCGGCCCGCGTCGGCGACCCGGGGTCCGGGGCCGATGGGCACATTGGAGCCGGGCAGCCGCACCGGGCTGCCCGGCGAGTGCGCGGCCCGGCCCGTGCGCGGGTCGCCGCCGCCGTGGTGCGCCGGCTCCCGGTCGGGGGCGGGCGGGGCGGACGGGGGTGGCGGAGGCGCCTGCGGGGCGGGCGGCGCGGCGACCCTGGAGGGCTCGCGCCGCTGGGCTGCGGGCTGTGCGCGGCCGCCGCCGCGACGGGCCTCGATCATGGCGGTGGACCGCGCCGGCAGCCATGCGGACGCGGTGCCGCTGTCGTCGCCGCCGGAGGAGAAGAGGTGCGGGGCGAGCTGGGCCTGCAGATCCTCCGGTGTCGGCCGCAGCGTGGCCTCCATCTGCATGCAGGAGTCGATCAGCGGCCGCAGCTCGTCGGGGAGGCCCTCGAGGTCGGGGCCCTCGCGCAGCAGCATGAAAACCGTCTCGACCGGGTTCGCGCCGTGGAAGGGCGCATGGCCGGTTGCCGCGAAGACCAGGGTGGAGCCGAGCGAGAAGACGTCACTGGCCCCGGTCACGCTGCGGGAGTCGCGGGCCTGCTCCGGCGACATGTACGCAGGGGTGCCGACGGCGACGTTGGTCATGGTCAGCCGGGTGTTCGAGACGCCGGACGCGATGCCGAAGTCGATGACCCTCGGCCCGTCCTCGACGACCAGGACGTTGGACGGCTTGAGGTCGCGGTGGACGAGTCCGGCGCCGTGGATGGACTGCAGTGCCTCGGCGATGCCCGCCGCCAGCCATCGGACCGCCTGGGCGGGCAGCGGCCCGCACTCGTTCACGATCTCCTCCAGGGAGGGGGCCGGAACATAGGCGGTGGCCAGCCACGGCACGGCGGCCCGCGGGTCGGCGTCCACCACGGCGGCGGTGTAGAAGCCGCTGACCGCGCGTGCCGCCTCCACCTCGCGTGTGAAGCGGACACGGAACAGCTGGTCCTCGGCGAGCTCGGTGCGAACGGTCTTGATCGCGACCCGGCGGCCGGACGCCGACCGGGCGAGATAGACCAGTCCCATTCCACCGGCGCCGAGCCTGCCCAGCACCTCGAACGGACCGATCCGTCTCGGGTCGTGCTGCGTCAGCTGCTCCATACCTGCGTGCCACCTCCCCGTACGGGCTCCCACGAATGGAGCCCGTCACATACAGCCCCGTGCAGAGTCTCACCATCGAGCCCCTCTGCGGTGAGCACCCTGATTCTTCCTGTCCGGGGCGACGGTTGCGAACCCGGGGGCGGATCGGGGTGTCTCACCGCGTTTCGGGCAGGTGGGACCTCCCACAGTCGCCAGGCGACGGGCTTCAGGCCTCTTTCGCCTTTTCCTCCGGTTCCGCCAGTGCCGCGAAAGTGGCGCCCTGATTGTCGGTGAGCACGGCGATCCGCCCGTACGGGGTGTCGAAGGGCGACGTACGGACCCGGCCGCCGAGCGCGACGACGGTCTCGGCCGTCCTGTCGCAGTCGGCGACGCAGAAGTAGACGAGGAAGTGGCCGGGCATCTCGGGCGGAACCTCGTCGGTGATCATGCTGCGCCCGCCGACGGCGGTGCTCTCTCCCGGTTCCGTACCGGCGGGCGACCACATGCGGAAGCCGGCCATGTCGCCGGTCAGATCCGTGCCCTGGAGGCCGAACACGGACTCGTAGAAGGCGTCTGCGCGCTCGGCGTCGCGGGTGTACACCTCGGTCCAGCAGAACGAGCCCGGTTCGCCCTGTTTCTCGAAGCCGGAACGCCTGCCGGCCTGCCACAGGCCGAACACCGCGCCTCCGGGGTCGGCGGCGACCGCGGCGATCCCGTCGTCGTCCACGGGCAGCGGGGCGCTGATCACCTGGCCGCCCTTCTCGGCGATCCGCCGGCCCAGGCCCGCGGCGTCGTCGGTGGCGAAGTAGACGCCCCAGACGGTGGGCATACGGCCGTCCCGCTTGGGCGTGAGGGCTGCGACGAGCCGTCCGTCGCTGTAGGCGTCGGCAGGACGGGCGCGGACGCCGCCGGGGACCTGACCGCCGTCCCGTTCGGTGAAGGTCCATCCGAAGAGCTCGCCGTAGAAGCGCTTGCCCGCCTCCACATCGGGGAGCGATGCGTCCACCCAGCACGGCGTGCCCTCTGTGAATGCGGCCATGGACCTGGTTCCCTTCGCGCGTGTGGTGCCCGTCACCCTCAAGCTAATGGGGCATCACGTGGTGCGCTCGGAATCAAATCGAACCTTTGTGCATAAACGGGTTGATTCCGGCGATTTCGCGGCGATCACCCCGAGGTCTCGGACGGCTTCGCCGGGGCCGATTTTGTTGAGTTGTCCACCGAAGTTGTCCACAGGCTGTTGATAACACTATTACCGTGTGTGCTCGGCACCCCATTTGCAGTCGGCCGAATAGCGCGCCGATCACCCCTCGGTAAGCTGACGGCATGACAGGACAAGTGCGTACCGTCGACGGCCGGGTGGCCGGACGACGCGGTCAGGCGACGCGGCAGAAGCTGCTCGACTGCCTCAGCGAGATGCTCAGCTCCTCGCCGTACCGGGACGTCAAAGTCATCGACGTGGCCCGGAAGGCGGGGACTTCACCCGCGACGTTCTACCAGTACTTCCCCGACGTCGAGGGCGCCGTCCTCGAGATCGCGGAGGAAATGGCCAAGGAAGGCGCGGAGTTGACCGAATTGGTCTCCGGCCGCTCCTGGTCGGGCAAGGCCGGCTGGCAGACCGCGGAGGAGCTGGTCGAGGGCTTTCTCGACTTCTGGCGTCGCAACGACGCGCTCCTGCGTGTGGTCGATCTCGGCGCCGCAGAGGGTGACAAACGGTTCTACAAGATCCGCATGAAGATCCTGAACTCGGTCACCAACTCCCTTACCGACGCGGTGAAGGAGCTCCAGAGCAAGGGCAAGGTGGACAAGGGCGTCAGCGCGGCGGCGATGGCCGGCTCGCTGGTGGCGATGCTGGCGGCGGTCGCCTCCCATCAGAAGGGCTTCACCACCTGGGGGGTCAAGCAGGCCGAACTGAAGCCGAATCTGGCCCTGTTGGTGTATCTGGGCATCACCGGAAAGAAGCCCACGAAGTAGTCCCGGCGCGGAGCCCGGTCCTCCGTTCCCTGTGCGCGAGTCCTGTCATGCCGACGGCGGTCACCCTCCCTGGGTGGCCGCCGTCGGCGTTCTCGGTCCGGAGTCGTCGCGGCGCGCTGCTAGGGTGTCGTGCGCTCGTCAAGCGAGCCCATCCGTCAACACTTTCAACGGGGGTTGAAACGTGAAGATCCGTCATGTCCGCGCCATTGCCGTCTTCGGGATCGCGCTCGTCGCACTGACCGGGGCCCGTGGCTCCAGCGGCGGCGGCTGCGACAACTCCAGCAGCTCCAGCAGCTCCTCGAGCAGCAGCGGCGGCAGCGGCAGCAGCGACGACGGCAGCTCCAGCAGCACCGGCGGCTCGCTGCCCGGCGGCTCCCGTGCCGACAAGGCCGCGCGCGACGTGACCATCGACGAGTGCAAGCTCGACGACGCCGGCAAGAACCTCACCGCGAAGATCACCATCAGCAACAGTGACTCGCTGGACTACGACTACGACGTCACCATGAAGTTCACCGGCGATCCGGGCGGCACCGCCGTCCCGGCCGGCGCCACCAAGACGGCGATCGCCGTTGCCGCCGGCGCCTTTGAGACCGTGGTGCTCAGTACCCCGTACACCGGAACCGGCGACGGCTCCGAGTACACCAAGTGCGAGGTCTCCCGGGCCGCCCGCAGCTGAACCGGCGGTAGTGCCGGTACCGCCGGCACGGCTAACGCAGCCGGAAGCCGCCCCTGCCCCGACCGCTCGTGAACAGCTCGGCCTGCCGCCCCGGTGGCAGGTTGCCGAGCGCGACCAGGTGCGGGGCATGGGCGAGCGCACGGGTCCGTGCCCCCTCGGTGGCCGACCACAGGGCGCGTACCGTCCCCTGGACGGCGTCCGTCGGATACGACGCCATCACCGCCGCGGCCCGCAGCGCCGCCTGCGCCGCGCCGCCCGGTTCCGTCAGCTCGGAGACCAGGCCGATCTCGTACGCCCGTCCGGCCGACAGCCGCTCCGCCGTGCCCATCAGCGCCGTTCTGGCCGCCTCGCCGGGCGGCATGAGCTGGGCCATGAAGACGGACTCGTAGGCGCTGACCATGCCGTATGTCGTGTGCGGGTCGAAGAACGTGGCTTCGTGCGAGGCGATCACGAACTCAGCTTCCCCGAGCAGATAGAAGGCCCCGCCGCAGGCCATCCCCTCCACCGCAGCGACCACCGGCTTCCACAGGTCGTTCGCCTTGGGGCCGATCGTGAGCAGCGGATCGTCGATCGAGTACGGGGACGGGGGCTGCGGCACCTCGGCGGAACGGTCGATGCCCGTGCAGAACGCGCTGGTGCCGGCGCCTGTCACCACCACCGCCCGTACGGTGTCGTCGCGGCGGAACTCACGCCAGACGGCGGAGAGTTCGGCCGCGGTCCCCAGGTCGATCGCGTTGTGTTTCGCGGGCCGGTCGAGGGTGACCAGGGCGACGCCGGTGTCCTTGTCCCTCTCCACCCGCAGGCTCATGGCCGCTCCAGCAGCCAGCGCGGCAGGACGATTCCGTCGCGGGCGGTGGTGAACGCCACCTGCACGCCCGCGCCGATGCGCAACCGGGCCGCAGGGACGGAGTTCAGCGGCGCGTCGGGGGAGGCCACCACAGTGCCGACGAGCCGGATGCGGGGGGCATCCAGCAGTTCGACGACGACCGCGTTGTAGGGGGCTTCGGCGGCGTAGGCGGGAAGCAGCGGCGGGTGGGGGAGCACATACGACCAGATGCGGCCCCGGCCGCCCATCAGACGCCATGCGCTGTCGAAGGACCCGCAGTGCGGGCAGCAGGGCCGGGGCGGGAAGCGCAGCTCGCCGCAGGCGGGTGCGGCGCAGGCCTGCACGCGCAGCTCGCCGCGGGCGGCGTACTCCCAGAACGGGGCGCCGTCGTCGTCGACGACGGGCATCAGGTGTCCACTGGTGAGGTTCGTCATCCGTCGTCTCAACTCCTCAGGAGCACGGCCGAGGTCGGAACACCCTCGCCGGCCGTCACCAGGCAGGTCCCCGCGTCCGGTACCTGGGCGGTGGATGTGCCGCGCAGTTGCTTCACGCCCTCGTTGATCAGGTTGAAGCCGTGGACGTATGCCTCGCTGAGGCCGCCTCCGCCGGTGTTCAGGGGCAGCCGGCCGCCGATCTCCAGGGCGCCGCCCTCGGTGAAGGCGGCGCCCTCGCCCCGTCCGCAGAAGCCGTAGCCCTCCAGCGACAGCGGGATCAGCGGGGTGAAGGCGTCGTATATCTGCGCCACGTCGACGTCCTCGGGCCCGAAGTCCGCCTGTTTCCACAGCTGTCTGGCCGCGGTCCAGGCAGGTCCGGTGAGCGGGTCGTCGTTCCAGTAGTTGACCATTCCGTGGTGCTGGGCGGGCAGTCCCTGGGCGACCGAGTGGACGTACACCGGCTTCTGCCGGCAGTCGCGGGCGCGGTCGGCGCCGACGAGCACACAGGCGAGGGCGCCGTCCGTCTCCAGGCAGTTGTCGAAGAGGCAGAGCGGCTCGCTGATCCAGCGCGCGGTCATGTACATCTCGCGGGTCAGCGGCCGTTCGTACATCATCGCGGCCGGGTTCTGGTTGGCGCGGTTGCGGCAGGCGAGGGC
Organism: Streptomyces sp. NPDC027962; assembly: GCF_055566095.1. Taxonomy (NCBI): domain Bacteria; kingdom Bacillati; phylum Actinomycetota; class Actinomycetes; order Kitasatosporales; family Streptomycetaceae; genus Streptomyces; species Streptomyces sp. NPDC027962. The sequence goes on along the minus strand of NZ_JBVHTA010000003.1, from coordinate 135,314 downwards.
GACGTTGAACAGGTGGTCGCGGGTGGCGCCGTACTCGTGCATGTAGCGGCGGGCCAGCATGCCGATCTCGTCGGCGGGCCGCAGCAGCCCGAAGGGGCGGGTCCACTGGGCGGGGGTGGGCAGCTGTGCCGCCGTGTCGGTCCACGGCCGCGGGCCGGAACCCCGTTTGCGTGAGCGCCAGGCGACGCCGACGCTCGCCTGGCCGGTGGCGACGGCCGCGGCGAGATGCGCGACGGTGGCGCAGGAGCCGCCGCCGCCGTAGCCGACCTTGGAGAAGTAGGTGACGTCGCCGGCGCCGATCGCCTTGGCGATCTCGACCTCGTCGGTCTCCTCCATCGTGTAGGAGGCGAAGCCGTCGACCTGCGAGGGCGCGATGCCGGCGTCGTCGAGCGCGGCGAGGATCGCGCGGCAGGCGAGGGTCTTCTCCGACTCCGGCAGGTGCTTGGCGAAGGCGGTCTGGCCTATTCCGGCTATCGCTGCTCGGTCCTTGAGGGTCGCCATGCGGGGAGCGTACAGCTAATCTGACGTACCGTCAGCTATTGCGGCGGGGATGACGTGAGGGAGGCTTGCGATGCGACGGGGCGACCTGGAGTGGGGCTCCATACCGGGGCTGGTGCGCAGTGCGGCACGGCGCCACGGAGAGCGGGAGGCCGTCGTCGACGGCCGCACCCGCGTCTCGTACGAGGAACTCGGCGAACGCGTCGAGCGGGCCGCCGCCGCGTGCATCGCCTCCGGCCTCCGCAAGGGCGACCGCGTCGCGATCTGGGCGCCCAACACACTCGAGTGGATCGTCTGCGCCCTCGGCGCCGTGAGCGCGGGCGGCGTGCTCGTACCGCTCAACACCCGCTTCAAGGGCACGGAGGCCGCCTACGTGCTGCGGCGCTCACGCGCCAGGCTCCTCTTCATCACCGGCACCTTCCTCGGCACCTCCTACGTCGCCTCCCTGCGCCGCTCGGACGTCGACCTCCCCGACCTGGAACAGGTCGTGGTCCTCGCCGACAGCGCCCCGGAGGACTACCGCACCTGGAAGGACTTCCTGGCGGGCGGCGACGGCGTCGGCGTCCGCCAGGTGCACGAGCGGGCGGGCACCGTCACGGCCGAGGACCCCTCCGACATCATCTTCACCTCGGGCACCACCGGCCGCCCCAAGGGCGCCGTCATCACCCACGCCCAGACACTGCGCTGCTACGACCTGTGGAGCGAGCTCGCCGGCCTGCGCGAGGGCGACCGCTATCTGATCGTGAACCCGTTCTTCCACACCTTCGGCTACAAGGCCGGCATCATCGCCTGCCTCACGCGCGGCGCGACGATGGTCCCGCAGCCCGTCTTCAACGTCGACACCGTCCTCGCCAACATCGCCGCAGAACGCATCTCCGTCCTGCCGGGTCCCCCGACCCTGCACCAGTCGCTGCTCGACCACCCGGCCCGTGACCGCCACGACCTGAGCACCCTGCGTCTTGTCGTCACCGGCGCGGCCGTCGTCCCGCTCCGGCTGGTGGAGCGGCTGCGCGGCGAACTGCGGATCGCCACCGTCCTGACGGCGTACGGCCTCTCCGAGGCGAGCGGCATCGTCACCATGTGCCGCCGCGGCGACGACCCCGCCACCATCGCCGCCACCTCGGGCCGCGCCGTCCCCGGCACCGAGGTCCGCGTCCTCGCGCCCGCGCCGGGCGAGCCGGGCGAGGTCCTGGTCCGCGGACACAACGTCATGCGGGGCTACTTCGAGGACCCGGACGCCACCGCCGAAGCCATCGCCCCCGAGGGCTGGCTGCGCACCGGAGACGTCGGCGTCCTCGACGAGAGCGGGAACCTGCGGATCACCGACCGGATCAAGGACATGTTCATCGTCGGCGGCTTCAACGCCTACCCCGCCGAGATCGAGCAACTGCTCGGCCTGCACCCGGACATCGCCGACGTCGCCGTCATCGGCGTGCCGGACGCCCGGCTCGGCGAGGTCGGCAAGGCGTACGCGGTCCGCCGGCGTGACGCGACGCTCACGGCCGACGACCTGATCGCCTGGGCACGGCGTGAGATGGCGAACTACAAGGTGCCCAGGCAGGTCGAGTTCGTCGACTGCCTGCCGCGCAACGCGAGCGGGAAGGTCGTCAAGACGGAGCTGAGGTCCGCCCCGGGGCGCTGAGCACGCCGCCGGCCGGCGCGCGCGGTGCCGGGCCGGCGGCGCTCCGGCCGCGGGGGGGGGGGGGGCGGGTCAGCCGTGGAGGCGGACCGGGATCTGCTGCCAGCCGTACGCGATGAACGAAGGGACCTGCTGCAGCTCGTCCGGCTTGAACGCGGGCGCGAGGTCCGGGTACCGCTCGAAGAGCGCGGGCAGCGCGGTGATCGCCTCCATGCGGGCCAGCGGCGCGCCGATGCAGCGGTGCACGCCGATCCCGAACGACAGGTGGTCGTCGGCCGCGCGCGTGGCGTCGAAGGCCGCCGCCGCCTCCCCGTAGCGGGCCGGGTCGTTGCCGGCCGCCGCGTAGGTCGTCAGGATCGCGTCGCCCGCCGGGATGGTGACGCCGTCGATGGTGATGTCCGTGACCGCGAACCGCAGGGGCAGGGCGGCGATGGACGGGCGGACCCGCAGCACCTCCTCGACGACCTGCTCCCAGCTGATTTCGCCGGCGCGTACGGCGGCGAGCTGCTCGGGGTGCTCGAGCAGCGCCACGACGGCGTTGCCGATGAGGTTGACCGTCGTCTCGAAGCCGGCGCCGATGACGAGCAGCAGGGTGTAGAGGAGCTCCTCGTCGCTGAGCCGGCCGCCGTCCTCGTCGCGGACCTTGATCAGCTCGGTGGTCATGTCGTCGCCCGGGTGCTCGACCTTGTGGGTGATGAGTGAGCCGAGGACCGTGCCGATCCGCTCCTGGACCCAGGCGGCCTGCTCGGGGCTCGGGTCGGAGGTGTCCATGAGGGCGGCGATGAGCCGGCCGGTGTCCTCGCGCAGACGGTCGGGAACACCGAACAGCTCGCAGATCATCTGCATGGGCAGCGGGTGCGCGAATGCCGCCTTCACGTCCACGACGGAGCCGTCGGCTCCGGCGGCGTCCAGCTTTTCCAGCAGCTGGGTGGTGATGGCCTCGACCCGGTCGCGCATCGCCTCGGTGCGGCGGGCGGTGAAGCTGGGCGCGACGAGCTTGCGGAGCCGGGTGTGGTCGCTGCCGTAGGTGGAGAGCATGTTGATCACGCCGACCCAGCCCATGATCCAGCCCCACTCCGGGTGCTCGCCGACCTTCGGGAACAGCGACCAGTGCCTGCGCGGGTCCTTGCTCACCTCGGGGTTCAGGATGAGTGCCTTGAGGGTGTCGTAACCGGTGGGTGCCCAGGCGGGTATGCCGCCGGGCAGCTCGACGGGCACCACCGGTCCGAGCGAACGCAGCCGGGCGCTCTCGGCGATGATGTCGGCACCGAACGGATCGACGGCCACTCGAGTGGTGGACACGGTCATGAACGGTCTCCTGCCTGGTCGGGGCTACGGGGAGTGAATCTGACGGGCAGCGCCGTCAGCGAACGGTGGAACGGTCCCGGCCGCCAGGTGAGCCGCTCGCGCGGCACCACCGGCTCCAGGTCGGGAAGCCACTGGGTGAGACGTTCGATCGCCTCCGTGGCGATCAGCACGGCGGGCTGTTTGACCGGGCACGCGTGCTCACCGGCCGAGAACGACAGGTGCGACGCGTCGTGCCGGTGGTGCGTCCCGGCGAAGGCCTGCTCGGAGAAGTGGCCCAGCGCGCCGTAGGACACCACGACCGGGACGGCCGCCTGCACCCACACGCCGTGGAAGGACACCGACTCGCGGGCGAAGTGGATGCCGTAGTTCGCCAGTGGCGTCTCGTAGCGCAGCACTTCGAGGACGGCGTCCATCACCGGGCGGGAGCCGCTGGTGAGGGTGGAGTAGTACGCGGGGTTGCCGAGGATGCGCGAGAGGGCGTTGGAGACGAGATTGGCGCTGGGCTCGTGGCCGGCGCCGAGGGTGAGGAAGACCTGCCAGGTCACTTCCTCCGGCGTGAGCGCCAGCGGATGGTCCAGGAGCCAACTGGTCATGTCGGGGCCGCGCTCCGCCGACTTTGCGGCGATCAGCTCCAGTACGTACTTGCCGTACTCGGCCTCCCCCTCCGCCGCCCGGTCGCCGCCCTCCATCATCGCGCCGAGCGCGGCGTCCAGGCGGCCGGACTCGCTGTCGGGCAGGCCGAAGAGGTTGTTGAAGACCAGCGCCATCAGCGGGCGGGCGAAGCCGGCCACCAGGTCGGCCTGACCGGCCGGGCCGAACCGGCCGACGAGCACGTCCACCGAGTGGTGCACCCGCTCGCGCAGGTCGTGCGGCTCGACCAGGTCGAAGGCGTCGACGAGCGTGCGACGGTAGCGGACGTGTGCGTCGCCGTCGGCGAAGAGGGAGTTGGGGCGCCAGCGCATCATGCCGAGCACGGGGGAGTCCTCCGCGACGGTGGCCTCCCACGGCCGCGGGTCGTGCGACCAGGTCCCGGTGTCGTGCAGCAGGTCGAGGGCGGCGCGGCGGTCGGTGACGACATACGCCGGGACTCCGGGGGCGAGCTCCGCCCAGCCGACGGGGCCCTGTGCCCGCAGCGCCTCGTAGTAGCGGTGCGGGTCGGTCGCGAAGCCCTCCTCCCACAGCCGTACGGGCGCGGAGAGGGAGAAGGCGTCGGCGCGGGCGGGATAGGCGGCGGTCACCGGGCCTCCGTCTGCTGGCTGTTGAGATGGATGAGGTGCTGGACGAGGGCGAGCAGCGCGTCGGCGGAGGAGTTGGTGTCACGGGCGTCGCACATCACGAGCGGCGTGTCCGGCTCGAGGTCCAGGGCGCGCATCAGCTGCTCCTTTCCGTAACTCTTAGAGTCGGGAAAGGTGTTGAGGGCGACGGCGTAGGGCAGGCCCGACTCCTCGACCATGCCGAGGACGTCGAAGGAGTCGTCGATGCGGCGGGTGTCGACGAGGACGAGCGCGCCGAGGGCGCCGTACGCGATGTCGTTCCACAGCGAGCGGAACCGCTCCTGGCCGGGGGTGCCGAACAGGTACAGGACGACCCCGCCGCCCAGCGAGATCCGTCCGAAGTCGATGGCGACGGTGGTGGTCTGCTTGTCGCGCACCCCGGCGAGGTCGTCGACGGCCGTCGACGCCTCGGTCAGATGTTCCTCGGTGTGCAGCGGCCGGATCTCGGACACGGAGTCGATCAGCGTGGTCTTGCCGACGCCGAACGGGCCCGCGACGAGGATCTTGACGAGCCGGCGTGCGGTGTCCGGCAGATGGAGTCCGCCGTCGCGGGAGGGCCGGCCGGAGGCCGAGGCCGGGACGGTGCCCGCGGGCGGGCCGGCGCTTGCGGTCGGGCCGGCGCTGGGCGGGCTAGAGCTTGAGGGCGCGGAGGCCATCGGCCACTCTCTTCAACAGGTCACGGTCGGGCAGGGCGGCGGACGGGACCGGCGGGCGTGCGCTCACCAGCCCCTGGTCGATCAGGGAGGCGGCGAGAACGCACACCGCGGAGACCGGCAGCTCCAGCAGCGCCGCCGTCTCCACCACGGTCAGCGACCCGCCGTCCAGCGCCTCCAGCACGGCGTGCCGGGCGGCGGGCAGTTCGGCGGGCGCGGGGCCGCCGGTGCCGGTGAGCACAGAAAGGCGTTCCAGGCTGTTGCGACTGGGCCGCGCCACCCCGCCCGTGGCGAGGTAGGCGGGCACCAGGGGGCGGCCGCTCCGGCGGCCGGTCATGCCGGGGTGCCGCCGTCGGCGCCGCGGGGCGCCGCTGCCATCGCCTTCTCGCCGAGCCTGGCCACCTGGGAATGGACACGGTGGCCGAGCAGGTCGAGCCGTACCTCCGGGTCGCCGTACGCCGCCACACAGGTGCCGTGGTCGGTGGGGGCCACCAGGATGTAGCCGTGGTCGGACTCGATGACGACCTGGCGCAGCTGGGCGGTGCTCTCGTCGGCGAACGCGGCGGCAGCCGTACGGCACGCCCCCTGGACGGTGCTGATGATCGCGGCGACGCGCTCCGCCGACTCCTGGGACAGCGCAGCGGAGTAGCCGGAGACGAGGCCGTCCCTGGTCAGCAGGGCAGCGGCCCGGACATGCGGGATCTCGAGGATCGGGTCGAGCACCCAGGCCGTTTCACCGGGGTCGCGGCTGTTCATCGGGGGTCGGTCCCTTCGGTTCGGGCGGTGTTGCGCGCCGCGGCTGTTGCGGACTGCAGGGCGCCCAGGGCCGCGGCGGACTCCTCGGGCGTACGGGCGGGTGCGGCCGGGGACGGGCCGGCGGCGGTCGTCGGAAAGGGCTCCGCGCGGACCCGGCGGCGGCGCTGCGGCAGCTGCTCGCCGTCCGGTGCCGGGTCGGGCACCGGCGCGTGGGCGGGCTCGTCGCTGTGGACGGGAGCGGGGGCGGAAGCGGGCGTGGGAACCGGGGCAGGGGCCGGTGTTGCCGTCGCCGTCGCGGGCGCGGCGGCGCGCTCGGGCCGCGGGGCCGGAAGCGCCCGCTGCGAGGTCTGCTGTGCCTGCTCGGCCGTGAGCTCGGGCTCCGCCGTCTGCCGGGTGGAGCGGGCGGCCCCCGCGGCCGGCGGGTGCAGGACCGGGTCGATATGGCTCAGCAGATGGTTCTTCACGAGCAGCACGGCCCGTACACCGCCGTAGGGCGACGGTGTGGACAGATCGACGGACAGGTCGAACTGACGGGTGAGCTGACCGATCGCCGCCAGGCCCATCCGGGGCGGGTCGCCCAGGTCGGACAGCAGGATCGGGTCGTGCCCGGCCACCAGCCGTTGTGCGGAGGCCCGTTCGTCGCTCGCCATGCCGACTCCGGCGTCGTCGACGGTCACGGAGACGCCGTGGTGGGCGCGTTCGAGATGGACTACGACGGTGGTGTCGGGGGCGGAGTGACGCAGCGCGTTGTCGAGGAGCTCGGCCACGATGATGGCGACGGGCTCGACGGCGTGCGAGACGAGTGCGGTGCCCGGCTCGAGGTGGTTGTGCACGTGGACGCGGTGGTAGCCGACGAGCCGGGCCTGACCGCCGGTCACGGCGTCGACGAGGTGCGACTCCTCGCGGGCGAGCCCGACCCATGCCCCGCACACGACGGCGGCGACCTGGGCGCGGCGCAGCGACTGCTCGTTCTCGTGGTCGAGGGCGAACAGCGTCTGGGCCAACTCCGGGTCGTCGTAGCGCTGCTGGAGGCCCCGCAGCACGTCCTGGAGGCGGTAGAGACCAGCCTGGATCTCGCGGGTGGCGCCGCGCATGCCCGCCCGGGCGGCGGCGTCGACGCGTTTGCGCTCCTGGGCCATGGCGGTGAGCAGGGCCTCGAGGACCTGGTCCATGCCCTGGCCGAGTGCGCTTCCGGTCACCGCGGGCTGCAGCGGGCCGGGGACCTGGACGTGCGGGTGGGCTGCGCGGGTGGCCTCGGCGGGCATGCGCCGGTCGGCGAGGTGGCCGACCTCTGCGGCGAACGCCTGTGCCGCACGGTCGACTTCGGACCGGGCGGCCTCGAGATGCGACCGGAGTTGGGCGATCTCCTGGCGCTGCCGGGCCCTCTCCCGGCGGGAACGGATGAGTCCGCCTCCCAGTGCGAGTGCCGACAACGTCCCGGCGGCCAGGCCGCCGGCGGCCAGGTCCGGTATCTCGATCATCGATTAGACCTCGGGAGGGCAGGGTGTTGGGGGCGTCGTGAGTGCGGACCCGCCAAGTACACACTGCCGCCGAGCGGTTGCGCTCGGTTTCGCGCCAAGAATCCTTTGATTTTGTCCGATCGGTGACCAATTGTTTACGAAGTGCTGAGTGCACATCAGCAGCTGCTGTCAGGACAGTACTTACACACGACGGGCATGCCACGGCCGCGGCGGCTCCCCTCCGCGCCGCCGCGGCCGTTCCCCGTCGTGAGACGTCGTTCTCCTGGATCAGTCGGTCGGCTTCACCGGCTTCAGCGGCTCGGACGTCGCATGCGTGTCCATCGGGCGCATCTCGCCACCGGTCGCGTGCGTGTCCATGGTGCGGATGTCGCCGCCCGTGGCGTGGGTGTCCTGGGTCGTCACCGGCTCGGACGTCGCGTGCGTGTCCTGCGGCTTGAGGATCGGGTCCTGCTTCTTCGCGTCAGCCATGATGAGCTGCCCTCCCGTTCGGGTTTTCTTCTGCTGGTGGGACGGACCCGTCCGGCTGCTCCCCCGATGGCTGCCGGACGGGTCCTCCAGGGCGGCTCACCCTAGCGGTATGGCCGCGTGTCCCCCGTTGCCCCGTCGTTCCCCCGTCTTCCCCCCGACGCGAGGGGCTGACAGGAACGACAATGCACGGCGGCGATAAACGAACGATGAACGCCCCGGCCGGCGGGCGTACGACCCGTCGTGCCCCGTCCGTCCGGACGAGATCGCCCCGCCCGCTCCGAGCCCCGCCGCCCGGCTCCCGCGCCTGGCCTACGCCGCCGCGACCGGCGCGAGCAGCGCGCGTACCTCGGCGCCCTCCGGTGACCCCAGCTCGTCGTAGATGCCGAGCGCCTCGCGCCAGCACACCTCGGCCCTGCCGTTCTGCCCGAGGCCGCGCAGGGCCTTGCCGAGCACCGTCAGCACATTGCCCCGGCGCCACTCGCCGCCGATCCCGCGGAGCACGGTCAGCGCCATCTCCGCGTTGGACGCAGCCTGCGCGGGCCTGCGGCCGGCGAGGTCGGCCTCCGCGAGACGGAACAGCGTCATCCCCTCCCACAGCCGCTGGCGGCTGTCACGGAAGATGTCCAGCGCCTCGTGCAGCCGCGCGTCCGCCTCCGCGAGCTGGCCGCTCCGGGTGAGCGCCATGCCGAGGGCGTACCGGGCGTTGGCGCCGCGCAGCGCGTGGCCCATGCGGTCGTATATGTCGATGCCCTGCTGGGCCAGGGCGACCGCGCTGTCCGTACGGCCCATGGCGAGGTGGATGCGCGACAGGTTGCACAGGGCGGCCGCCTCGCCGGGCTGGTTCTCGCCGGTCCGGAAGTCCGCGATCGCCCGCTCCAGATGCCGCTCACCGTCCGCCTGCCGGTTCTGGTAGATCGCGATGACACCCCGGTGGTTCGACGCCCAGCAGCCGGTGATCGGATCGCCGGCGGTCCGGGACAGCTCCTGGGCATGCCGGGCCTCGTCGTCCGCCAGGTCGAACCGGCCGGCGACGAGGTGGACGTTGCTCAGGGTGATCAGCGAGCGGCCCTCCGCGCGGGTGTCGCCGCAGGCGCGGGCCGCTTCCGGCATGGCCGCCGCAACCCCCTCGTACTGCTTGGAGTTGGCGCCCGACTCGGCCAGGTCCAGCGATGCCCACAGCAGGTCCACCGCCCGTCGGAGCGTCTTCGGCCCGGACGACTGGCGTACGCAGGCGAGCAGTGTGCCGGCCTCCGCGTACAGCCAGTCCTGGGCCTCGTGCCGGTCGGCGAATCGGAGCCCGGCCGTGCCCGTCGGCTCGAGGTGTTCCACGAGCCGGTCGCCTGGCCGCTCCATCGCGTACACGCGTGCCGCGGTCGCCAGGTAGAAGTCCAGCAGCCGTGACAGCGCCGCCTCCCTCCCCTGGCCTTCGGGCTGTTCGTCCCTTTCGGCGCATGCTCGCGCGTAGAGGCGTACGAGGTCGTGGTAGCGGTACCGGCCCGGCGCGGCCGACTCCAGCAGGGAGGTGTCGACCAGTGCCTCCAGCAGGTCCTCCGTCTCGTGAGGCGGCAGGTCCAGCACGGCGGCCGCCGCGGCGAGCGAGATGTCCGGGCCGTCCGCGAGGCCCAGCAGCCTGAAGGCGCGGGCCTGGGCGGGCTCCAGCTGGCCGTAGCCCAGCTCGAAGGTGGCCTTCACCGCCAGGTCTCCGGCCTGGAGTTCGTCGAGACGGCGCCGCTCGTCGGCGAGCTTGGCCGCGAGCACGGAGACGGTCCAGGTGCGCCGGGCGGCCAGCCGGGACGCCGCGATGCGGATCGCCAGCGGCAGGAAGCCGCACGCGGCGACCACGTCCAGCGCCGCCTCCCGTTCGGCTCCGACCCGTTCCGCCCCGACGATGCGGGTGAACAGCTGGAGCGCCTCCTCGGGCGACATTACGTCCAGGTCCACCAGATGCGCACCGGCGAGGTCGACCATCCGCACCCGGCTGGTGATCAGCGCGGCACAGCCGGCCGTGCCGGGCAGCAGGGGCCGGATCTGGGCGGCGTCCCGGGCGTTGTCGAGCAGGACCAGCACCCGCCGTCCGTCCAGAGTGGATCGGTACAGCGCGGCCCGCTCGTCCAGCGTGGCGGGGATGGCGGAGTCGGCGGTGCCGAGGGCGCGCAGGAAGACCCCGAGCACCGTCTCGGGCTCCGCGGACCGGCTGCCGGTGCCCTGGAGGTCCACATACAGCTGACCGTCGGGGAAGTGCTTGCGCGCCTGGTGGGCCACATGGACGGCGAGGGTGGTCTTGCCGACGCCGCCGATGCCGGCGAGCGCGGACACGGCCATCACGGAACCTTCGGCGGTGGCGAGTTGGCTGCCCAGGTCCGTCACGAAGGAGGAGCGGCCGGTGAAGTCGGGGACGGTGGCGGGGAGCTGGGCGGGCCGGGTGAACTGCGGGGCAGGGGCGGGCTCCTCGCTGGGACGGGCCAGTTCCGCGTCGGCCTGCAGGATGCGCTGCTGGAGGCTGGAGAGCTCGGGCCGCGGGTCGACGCCGAGTTCGTCGGCGAGGAGCCGGCGGGTGTCGGCGTATACGGCGAGCGCCTCCGCCTGCCGCCCGCTGCGGTACAGCGCGAGCATCAGCAGCTCGCGCAGCCGCTCCCGCAGCGGATGCGTGGCGGTGAGTGCCGTCAGCTCGGAGACGGCCTCCGCGTGGCGGCCGATCTCGAGGTCGATGTCGAGGCGGGTCTCGAGCAGTTGCAGGCCCCATTCGACGAGCCGGGTGCGCTGGTTCTCCGCGTACGGCCCCGGCACGTTGGCCAGCGGTTCGCCGTCCCACAGGTTGAGCACCTTGTTGATCAGCGTACGGGCCTGGGCGCGGTCGCCGGCGGTGTTCGCCTTGTGCGCCTCGGCGGCCAGCTCCTCGGCGACCGCGAGATCGAGGGCGTCCCGCCCGATCCGCAGGGCGTAACCGCCCGATTCGCTGACCAGGGTGTCGTTGAGCGCCTTGCGCAGCCGGGACGCGTATGTACGGACGGCGGCGAGGGCCTGCGAGGGCGGCTCCTCGCCCCAGATGGCGTCGATCAGTTCACTCGCGGTCGCGGTGCGCCCGTCGCGCAGCAGCAGTGCGACCAGCAGGGCTCGCTGCTGCGGCGAGCCGGACGGCAAGGTCTGCGCGCCCCGCCGAACCCGTACCGGTCCGAGCACACTGAAGTAGAGCTCGGCGTCCTCGCCTTGAAGCGGAGCGCGCTGGTTCGGTACGCGTGGCCCGCTGTCACGGTCCATTGGTGCCCCCTGCCCGTACTGCCGGAATCGCCCTCGACAGTCTGCCCTGTTGGGGGCGGCCGCGTCAGCAGCGGGGCGGGTCCGTCTCGCTGCCGCGAGGGTGACCGGCTGCCCGCTTCTGATCAGGGGCGATAGACCGTTCCGGGCTCGGGAGCGGCCGGTGAGAGAAGCTCGGGGACCGTGACGAAGGTGTAACCGCGCTTCTTCAGCTCGGCGATGATGCCGGGCACGGCGGGGACGGTTCCGTCGTAGATGTCGTGCAGCAGGATGATGCCGTCACGCCCCGCCTGGTCGAGGATGCGCTCTTTGATGAGCTCGCTGTCGGTGGTCGAGTAGTCCTTGGCGGTGGCGCTCCACAGCACCTGGGAGAGGCCGAGCTCCTTGCTGACCTCAGTCACCTCGTCGTCGGTGCGGCCCTGGGGCGGGCGCATCAGCCGCGGCTTCTCTCCGGTGATCTCGGCTATGGCGTCCTGGGTACGTCCGAGTTCCTCGCGTATCTCCTCCTTGCCGAGCTGGTCGAGCCGCTTGTGGGTCCAGGTGTGGTTGGCGACCTCATGTCCCTCGGCGGCGAGGCGGCGCACGACGTCGGGGTGCTTGAGGACGTGGTTCTTGCCCAGGAGGAAGAACGTGGCGTGCACGTCCTCCTTCTTGAGGATGTCGAGCAGCTCCGGGGTGTCCCTGCCGGGGCCGGCGTCGAAGGTCAGGGCTATGCACTTGGCCTCGTCGCAGTCGACTGCGGGTCCGGACCTACCGCTCGCGGGCGGCTTGGCGTCGGACTTCGGGGCGTTCGCCCGGGCGTCGGAGGGCGAGGTGCTGTCGACGGAGCAGCCGCCGAGCAGGAGCGTGAGAGAGGCGGCGACGAGCGCCGGGACAACCCGGACCCGGCTTCTGTGCGTCTTCGTGGGCATGGTGGGACTCCCGGGTTCCTGGTGGTGTGCAGGCGCCGGCGCCTGCGGTGACGGCGCGGCCGGTGGTCGGCCGGTGGTCGGCCGGTGCGCACGGCTGCACTATACACAGCGTGTATACGTGGGGTTCATAGTGGGTCCGGGCTCGTGCGTCCGGCCTTCAAGTGGGGACTTCGTCATAGCTGACGGGCCATCAGATCGGCGCTACCGTGGGAACCATGGAGACCTTCCCCAAGATCATCTCGGTGGACGATCACACAGTGGAGCCCCCCAACGTCTGGCGGGACCGGCTCCCGTCGAAGTACGCCGACACGGCCCCGCGCATCATCCGCGCCCCCCTGAAGGAAATGACCTTCATGGGCGGCAAATTCGCGCCCGTGATGGGCGAGCCCGGCGACGAGGGACCGGTCGGCGACTGGTGGGTGTACGAGGACCTGCACCGGCCGCTCACCCGGCTGGACACGGCCGTCGGCTACGACCGCGACGAGATCAAGCTGGAGATCATCACCTACGAGCAGATGCGCCCCGGCTCGTACAGCGTCCCCGAGCGTCTGGCCGACATGGACGTCAACCACGTCCAGTCAGCCCTCTGCTTCCCGACCTTCCCCCGCTTCTGCGGCCAGACCTTCACCGAGGCCGCCGACCTCGAGCTGGGGCTGCTCGGAGTCCGGGCCTACAACGACTGGATGGTGGAGGAGTGGTGCGGACCCGAAGCCCGGGGCCGGCTCATCCCCCTCACCCTCGTTCCGCTGTGGGACGCGGAACTCGCCGCCGCCGAGGTCCGGCGCAACGCCGCGCGCGGGGTGCGTGCCGTGGCCTTCTCCGAGATACCGCCCCGCCTGGGCCTGCCGTCCATCCACAGCGACGACTGGGACCCCTTCCTCGCGGCCTGCGACGAGACCGGCACCGTCATCGCCATGCACATCGGGTCCTCGTCGAAGATGCCGTCCACCTCGGCGGACGCGCCCCCGGCGGTCGGCTCGACGATCACGTTCGCCAACTGCTGTTTCTCGATGGTCGACTGGTTGATGAGCGGCAAGTTCGAGCGCTTCCCCGGCGTGCGCGTCATGTACGCCGAGGGCCAGATCGGCTGGATCCCGTACATCCTCGAGCGCGCCGACGTCGTCTGGGAGGAGAACCGTGCCTGGGGCGGCGTGGCCGACAAGGTCACCCGGCCCCCGTCCGAACTCTTCGCGGAGCACGTCTACGGCTGCTTCTTCGACGACGCCTTCGGGCTGCGGAACCTCGACGCGATCGGCGCCGGCAACGTCCTCTACGAGACGGACTACCCGCACTCGGACTCGACCTGGCCGAAGTCGAAGGAGGTCGGTGAGACCCAGATGGGTCACCTGGCACCCGACGTCGTCGACCGGATCGTCCGCGGCAACGCGATCGACCTGCTGGGCCTGACGGCGGAGGGTCTCTGGTCGGGGCCGTGAGGCCCCGGACCGGGCCGGCCGGGGGCCGGCGCCGGGCGTCAGCCTTCGGCCGGCGCCTGGAACCCGGTGGTGTCGACGTGGCAGTCGAACGGGGCGGGGATGTGGATCTTCTCGCCGAACGGCACGGTGAGGTGGGAGGCGTATCCCTTTGGCGTCGGCGACCAGTAGACGGTGGCGCTGTCCTCCTGCATGTCGAGCAGGAGGTAGACAGGGACGCCGGCCTTGCCGTAGCGCTCGACCTTGTCGGTGAGATCGTCGTCGCGCGCCGAGGGTGAGGTCAACTCGGCGACGAAGGAGAGCCCTTCCCCATCCAGGTGGCGGCTCGTCGTTCGGCGGGTCTGGCGATGAGCGGCGTGGACGTTGGGGCCGTATGCCCGCTCCACGCCGGGGAACACGTAAAGTGCCGGAGCGGAGCTGATCCGGTGGCCCTCCGGAAGGCAGGGGTGCAGCTGGTCGCAGACCAGATCCATGACGTCGAGGTAATACGCCTTCGACCATGGTGACACGACGATGTTCCCCCTGATGATCTCGGCGTTGAAGCCGTCGGGCACGTTCAGCTCGTCGAGGGCTTCGCACAGCTCCTCGAAGCGGCGGGGGTCGGTGCCGTCTGTCGTCGGGCGTTCCAGCATCACCGTCATGATGCGCCTCCCTCGCGTGGCGGGCCAGTCGATACTCAGCGTAGTGGTCCTTCTCGACACGAGTGGTCGAATCCGCCCGGGAGCCCGTCGCGCACGGGCCGCAACGCTACCGTGACGCGCTGCGGCCCGGCACCATCGGGGCATGACGCTCTCCCTCGCAGAAGCAGACAAGATCCTCGCCGGCAACTTCGCGCCCTGGGTCCTCGAACTGGGACTGTCCGTCCTGGAGGCGGGCGACCTGCACGCCGTGCTGAGACTTCCCTGGGACGCCCGGCTGGCCCGGGAGGGCGGCGGGCTGAGCGGGCAGGCGCTGATGGCCGCCGCGGACACGGCAACCGTGATCGCCGTGTCTTCGGCGCGCGGCGCGTTCGTCCCGATGACAACGGTCCAGCAGTCCACCACTTTCCAGCGGTCCGTCGTCGGCACCGACGTACTGGTCGACGCGCGCCTCACCAAGCTGGGCAGGCGCATGGCCTTCGCCGACGTCACCATGACCGCCGAGGGCGCGGACGGCCCGGCCGCGCGGGCCTCGACCGTCTACGCACTGCTGGGCTGAAACACCCTCGCATCCGCACCCCTTGTCTGATGGCGCGTCAGCTACGACGATGGCGAACAGTCGTTTGTGACGGTCCGTCAGATTGTGGGGAGACTCCATGGTGGCGTACGGGATGCAGCTTCCGGTCCAGTCCCAGAGCACCCTCTACGCCGAACCCTGGGAGGTCGAGGCCGGCCCGCAGGACCTCGCCGAGATCGCCCGGGCAGCCGACCGGGCCGGCTTCGCGTATGTCGCCGCCTGCGACCACGTCGCCATCCCGCGCCGCCTCGCGGACGCCATGTCCACGGTCTGGTACGACCCGGTAGCCACTCTGTCGTTCCTCGCGGGAGTGACTGAGCGGGTCCGGCTGCTGAGCCATGTCGCCGTCGTGGGTCTGCGTCACCCCCTGCTGACGGCCAAGCAGTACGCGACCCTCGACCACCTCTCCGGCGGACGCCTGATCCTCGGTGTCGGGGCCGGGCACGTGCGGGAGGAGTTCGAGGCCCTCGGCGTCGACTTCGACGCCCGCGGCCCCGTCCTCGACGAGACGCTCGACGCGCTGCGGGCGGCGCTCGGCCCCGAGGAGTTCCCCGAGTTCGGGGGGGAGCGGTACTCCTTCAAGGGCATGGGGCAACGGCCGCGGCCCGCCCAGGCGCGCGTCCCCGTGTGGGTCGGCGGCTCCTCGCCTGCCGCTGTGCGCCGGGCTGCGCTCAAGGGTGACGGCTGGCTGCCGCAGGGCGACCCGCGCGACAAGCTGCCCGCTCGGATCGCCCGGATCAAGGAGCTGCGCGAGGCGGCCGGCATCGAGGCGCCCATCACGATCGGTGCCATCACCGAACCCCTCTACGTCGGCGAACCGAACTGGCGCACCGGTCGCAGAACGCTGACCGGCAAGCCGGGTGCCCTCGCCGAGTCGCTGCGCGCCTACGCGGTGATGGGCGTGCACCAGATCCAGGTGCGGTTCCGCAGCAGGAGCCGCAGCGAACTCACCGACCAGATGGCGGCCTTCGCCGCCGACGTCGCCCCGCACCTCGACTGAGCAGGGAGAGCACGCATGGGCAAGCTGGACGGACGCGTCGTCCTCATCACGGGCGCGGCGCGCGGGCAGGGGGAGCAGGAGGCGAGGCTGTTCGCCGCGGAGGGCGCGCGGGTGGTCCTCGCGGACGTCCTCGACGAGCCGGGCGAACCGCTCGCCAAGGAGATCGGCGGTCTCTACGTCCACCTGGACGTGAGCCGTGAGGCCGACTGGACGGCAGCGGTGGCCGCGGCGAAGGACGCCTACGGGAAGGTCGACGGACTGGTCAACAACGCGGGCATCCTGCGCTTCAACGAGCTGGTCTCGACCCCGCTGGAGGAGTTCCAGCTGATCACGCAGGTCAACCAGGTCGGCACGTTCCTCGGCATCCGCACTCTCGCCCCCGAGCTCGAGGCGGCCGGCGGCGGCACGATCGTCAACACCGCCTCGTACACGGCGCTCACGGGGATGGCGTACGTGGGCGCCTACGCCGCCTCCAAGCACGCGATCCTCGGTCTGACGCGGGTGGCGGCGCTGGAGCTGGCGGCGAAGGGCGTCCGGGTCAACGCGGTCTGCCCGGGCGCCGTGGACACCCCGATGAGCAATCCGGAGGGCGCGGACCCAGGGGCGATCGAGGGCCTGTACCGCACGCTCGTGCCGCTCGGCCGGGTCGGCCGGCCGGAGGAGGTCGCGAAACTGGCGCTCTTCCTGACCGGCGACGACTCCTCCTACATCACCGGCCAGCCGTTCGTGATCGACGGCGGATGGCTGGCGGGCGTCAGCGTGCTCTGACGGGCTGTCATCTCTTGACTGCTCGGGCACCCGGTGGAACAGTCGACCCCATCCAGATCTGACGGTGCGTCAGAAACTGTCGGAAACCTTAAGGCGGTGAACCCCCTTGGAATTCGGCCTCTTTGTCCAGGGATACCTCGGCAAGCGCGCCGAGACCGACCCCTTCGCCGAGCACAAGGCGCTGATGGAGGAGACCGAGTACGTCATCCAGGCGGACAGGTCCGGGTTCAAGTACGCCTGGGCCTCCGAGCACCACTTCCTGGAGGAGTACTCCCACCTGTCGGCCAACGACGTCTTCCTCGGCTACCTCGCCCACGCGACCGAACGGATCCACCTCGGCTCCGGGATCTTCAACCCCCTGGCCCCCGTCAACCACCCGGTCAAGGTCGCGGAGAAGGTCGCGATGCTCGACCACCTCTCCCAGGGCCGCTTCGAATTCGGCTCCGGCCGGGGCGCCGGATCCCACGAGATCCTCGGATTCATGCCGGGCATCACCGACATGAACCACACCAAGGAGATCTGGGAGGAGACGATCGCCGAGTTCCCCAAGATGTGGCTGCAGGACGAGTACGTCGGCTTCCAGGGCAAACACTGGTCCCTCCCGCCGCGGAAGATCCTCCCCAAGCCGTACGGGGCCGCCCACCCGCCCATGTGGTACGCGGCCGGATCCCCGTCCTCGTACGCCATGGCCGGCAAGAAGGGCCTCGGGGTACTGGGCTTCAGCGTCCAGAAGGTCTCCGACATGGAGTGGGTCCTCGAGTCCTACAAGAGCGCCGTGAAGGAGGCGAAGGCGGTCGGCGCGTTCGTCAACGACAACGTGATGGTGACGTCGACGGCGATCTGCGCGGAGACGCACGAGCGCGCGGTCGAGATCGCGGTCGGGGGCGGGCTGAACTACCTGCAGTCCCTGCTCTTCCGCTACCACGACACGTTCCCCCGGCCGGACGGGATCCCGGAGTGGCCGGAACTGCTGCCGGAGTACACGGCGGAGATCGTCGAGCTGCTGATAGCCGAGGAGTTGATGATCTGCGGCGACCCGGGCGAGGTGCTGCAGCAGTGCAAGCGGTGGGAGCAGGCGGGGGCGGACCAGCTGTCGTTCGGGCTGCCGATCGGGGTGTCGTACGAGGACACGATGACGACGATCCGGCTGATCGGGGAGCACGTGATCCCCCAGATCGACACGGACCCGGTCCACCGCACGACGCGCTTCCGCGAGGCGGCCTGACACATCCGCGTGGGCGGCGGGTGGTGCCGCTGCGCGGGGCTGTTCCCCTACCCGCCCCTTCCCGTAACCGGGGCAAGCCCCGGGCCCCGTACCGCGCTTCGCGCGGTGTCCTCAATCGCCGGACGGGTTGCAGTTGCCGCTCTGCGGCAATCCAGCCCCGCCGGCGTTTGAGGCGCGGGGGTCCGGGGGCGGAGCCCCCGGTTCGGGAAGGGGCGGGGTGGGGAGCAGCTCCCGCGCAGCGGCACGCACCCCGTACACCCCCGCCCGCCCCCGCCGCGCACCCCAAGGCACGGGCGGCGTCTTCCCGGACCGCCGCCCGTACCGGCCCGGTCGGAGGGTGCGCCGCGGCCGCGGCCGGCCGCGGCGTCCTTCGACCGGGCCACGTCGGAACCCCACCCGCAGAAGGGGAGACCATGCTCGCCCACCTCATCCGCAACGCGACCGTCGTCGACGGCACCGGCGCCCCCGCCCACCGCGCCGACGTCGGCATCGGTGGCGACGGCCGCATCGCCGTCGCCGCCCCGCCCGGCCGCGTCACAGAACTCGCACGCACCACAGAGGACGCCACCGGTCTCGTCCTCGCCCCCGGCTTCGTCGACCCGCACACCCACTACGACGCCCAGCTGTTCTGGGACCCGTACGCCACCCCGTCGCTCAACCACGGCGTGACCACCGTCGCCGGCGGCAACTGCGGCTTCACGCTCGCCCCGCTCAACCCGGCCCGTCCCGAGGACGCCGACTACACGCGCCGGATGATGTCCCGGGTCGAGGGCATGTCCCTCGTGGCGCTGGAGCAGGGCGCGCCCTGGAGCTGGCACACCTTCGGCGAGTACCTCGACGCGCTCGACGGCCGCATCGCCGTCAACGCGGGGTTCATGGTCGGCCACTGCGCCCTGCGCCGCCACGTCATGGGGCCGGACGCAGTCGGCGGCACGCCGACTGCCGTCCAACTCGACACCATGACCGCCCTCTTGCACGACGCGATGGACACCGGCGCCTGGGGGCTGTCCACCACCCAGTCCGCCACCCACTCCGACGGCGACGGCATGCCCGTCGCCTCCCGCCATGCCCGTCCCGACGAGCTTCTCGCGCTGTCCAAGGCGGTGGGGGAGCACGAGGGCACCCAGCTCGAGGCGATCGTCGCGGGCTGCCTCGACCAGTTCGGGGACGAGGAGATCGATCTCCTCGTCGAGATGAGCGCCGCCGCGGGACGGCCGCTCAACTGGAACGTGCTGACCATCGACGCCTCCGTCCCCGAGCGCGTACCGCGCCAGCTGGTCCCGTCCGAGCGCGCCCGCAAGGCCGGTGGGCGGATCGTCGCGCTCACCATGCCGATCCTGACGCCGATGAACATGTCCCTGGGCACGTTCTGCGCGCTGAACCTCATCCCCGGCTGGGGCGATGTCCTGTCGCTGCCCGTCCCCGAGCGCGTCGCGAAGCTCCGCGACCCGGCGACGCGCGCCGAGATGCTGCGCCGCGCCGATTCCAAGGAGGCCGGCGTGTTCCGCCGGCTCGCGAACTTCGGCCGTTACGTCATCGGCGACACGTACACCCCCGAGAACGAGGCTCTGACCGGCCGGGTCGTCCGCGACATCGCCGCCGAGCGCGGGCAGGACCCTTTCCAGTGCCTCGTGGAGATCTGCGCCAACGACGATCTGCGCACGGTCCTCTGGCCCATGCCCACCGACAACGACCCGGACTCCTGGGCCCTGCGTGTGGAAACGTGGCAGCACGAGGACGTGCTGCTCGGCGGCTCGGACGCCGGCGCGCACCTGGACCGGATGTGCGGCGCCCCCTACACGACCCGTTTCCTCGGCGACTGTCTGCGGGGCCGGAAGCTGGTGGGCCTGGAGCAGGCGGTGAAGATGCTGACCGACGATCCGGCGCGGCTTTTCGGTCTGCGGGGACGCGGCCGGATCGCTGTGGGCCACCACGCCGACCTGGTCCTTTTCGACCCGGAGCGGATCGACGCCGGCCCGGCGACGCTCGTGCACGACCTGCCGGGCGACAGCCCGCGACTGGACGCGAAAGCCATCGGCGTCGTGTCGGTCCGCGTCAACGGCGTGGAGACGATACGCAACGACGAGGTGACCGGTGCCGTACCGGGCATCGTTCTTCGTTCGGGACGGGACACCAGGACGGTGTCGACCCGATGAGGGCGCAGCGGCTGTTCATCGCGGGGGAGTGGGCCGAGCCGGACGACGGCCACTACGAGGTGATCGACCCGGCCACGGAGGAGGTCGTCGGGCTCGCGCCCGAGGCGAGCCGTGCCCAGGTCCGGGACGCCGCGGCCGCCGCCCGTGCGGCTTTCCCGGCGTGGTCCCGTACGAAGCCGGAGGAGCGGGCCGCGATCCTGGACCGGGCGGCCTCCCTCATCCAGCGGGACAGCGACGCGCACACGGACCTCGCCCGCGCCGAGAGCGGCGCGACGACGGCGACCGCGCGCGGTATGCAGGTCGCGGTCGGCGCGGCCCGCTTCCGCCGCTACGCCAAGGGCGCGCTGGAGCCGGTCGAGCAGGCCGTGCCGCCGCAGATCAACGCCGCGGGACCGATGGGCAGGTCGGGGATCTTCGGCGCGATCGCCGTCCGCCGCCCGGTCGGCGTGGTCACCTGCATCACCTCGTACAACAATCCGTGGGCGAACCCGGCCGGCAAGGTCGCGCCCGCGCTGGCGGTGGGCAACACGGTCGTCGTGAAGCCCGCGCCGCAGGACCCCCTGTCGGTCTACCGGATGGCGGCGGCGCTGGAGGAGGCCGGAGCACCGCCCGGCACGGTCAACGTGGTCACCGGTTCCGCGCCGGCCGTCGGCGAGGCGGCCGTCGACTCCCCGGACGTCGACATGGTCAGCTTCACCGGTTCGACGGCGGTCGGGCAGCGGATCGCCGAGGTGTGCGGCCGAGGGATGAAGCGGCAGCTGATGGAGCTCGGCGGCAAGGGCGCGGCGCTCGTCTTCGACGACGCGGACATCGGGGCGGCGGTCCGCGGGATCGGCACGACGTTCTCCTTCTACAGCGGGCAGATCTGTACGGCGCCGACGCGGGTGATCGCGCAGCGCGGGGTGTACGACCGCCTCGTCGAGGGGCTCGCGCGGTACGCCGCCCATCTGAAGGTCGGCGACCCGTCCGACCCGGCGACGGTCGTCGGCCCGGTCATCTCCGCGGCGCACCGCGACCGCGTGGAGTCGTACGTCGAGCTGGGCAGGAAGGAGGGCGCGCGCGTGGTGGCGGGCGGCGAGCGCCCCGCGTACGACAGGGGCTTCTATGTCGCGCCGACCCTCTTGGCCGACTGCACCAACGACATGCGGGTGGTGCGGGAGGAGATCTTCGGCCCTGTGGTGGTCGTGGTGGCGTTCGACGACGAGGAGGAGGGCGTCGCGCTCGCCGACGACAGCGACTACGGCCTGATCGACTACGTCTGGTCCAGGGATGTGGCGCGGGCGTTCCGGGTGGCGGGGGAGCTGCGGGCGGGCGGGGTCGGGGTGAACACGGTCGGCCGGAACATGGAGGCGCCGTTCGGCGGGTTCAAGAGGAGCGGGGTGGGCAGGGACGTCGGCTCGTACGCGCTGCATGCATACAGCGAGCTCCAGGCGGTGGTGTGGCCGGGCTGACGAAGGCCGCAGCCCTTGTGCCGGCGGGGCCCGAAAATGGAGCGGGAAATTTTGCAACCCGACAAAACGGACGTCGCTGCGGTTTTCGCGTTCCGGGCGGGAGGGTAGGTCACCTCGTGATGTGCTGCCGGTAACGCCTGTTTACCTTGCAAACATTCATCATGCGCCGATCCATCCTTCGAATTGAACCCGGAGCGTCGGTCCGGTATCCGGATCTCGATCTTCCGGATGTGGAAACCGCAGCACTTAACGTCCTCCTCATGACTCAGCTCGATGCGCGGCCACAGGCCGGAGAAACGGTACGGAGCGCCCCCGACGGGGGTGTCCGCACCAAGGGCCTCGGCGGGAACTCCGTCGGCCTGATGGGCGGAGCCGTCATCGGCGTCTCGACAGTCGCCCCCGTTTACTGCCTGACCTCCACCCTGGGGCCGACCGTCTCGGAAGTCGGGCTCCAGATGCCCGCGATCTTCCTGGCGGGCTTTCTCCCGATGCTGCTCGTGGCCTTCGCGTACCGCGAGCTCAACAAGGCAGTGCCGGACTGCGGCACCTCCTTCACATGGTCGGTGAAGGCCTTCGGGCCCAAGATCGGCTGGATGTGCGGCTGGGGCCTGCTGGTGGCCACCGTCGTGGTCCTCTCCAACCTTGCCGGCGTGGCCACGTCGTTCTTCTGGCTCACCGCCGGGGAGATCACGGGCAGCGGTAGTGTCGCCGCCCTCGACGGCAACAAGGCCGTCCACATCCTCACCACCCTCGCCTTCATCGCCATCGCCACGGCGATCAGCTACCGGGGCATCACCGCGACCAAGTGGGTCCAGTACGCCCTGGTCGGACTCCAGCTCACCGTCATCGTCATCTTCGCCGCCATGGCGGTCATGAAGTCCGACGAGGTGGCGGGCTCCCTGGACTTCTCGCTGTCCTGGATGAACCCCTTCGGTATCGAGTCCTTCTCCGCCTTCACCGCCGGACTCTCCCTCTCGATCTTCATCTACTGGGGCTGGGACGCCTGTCTGTCCATCAACGAGGAGAGTGTCGGCAGCTCCCGCACGCCCGGCCGCTCCGCCATGCTCGCCATGGTCGTCATCGTCGCCTCGTACCTGATGGTCGCCATCGCCGTGCAGATGTACGCCGGCATCGGTGAGGAGGGCACCGGCCTCGGCAATCCGGACACCTCCGACAACGTGTTCGCCGTCCTGGCCGACCCGATCATGGGCTCCGGTCTCGGCATCCTGCTCTTCGTCGCGGTGCTCGCATCCGCCGCGGCGAGCCTGCAGACCACCTTCATCCCGGTCGCCCGTACCGCTCTCGCGATGAGCGCGTACGACGCCATGCCGAAGGCTTTCGCCACGGTCCACCCGCGCTTCAAGACCCCCGGCCTCGCCACCGTGGCCGCGGGCATCGCCACCGGCGCCTTCTACACGGTGATGAGCCTTGTCAGTGAGAACGTCCTCGTCGACACCATCTACGCCCTCGGCCTGATGATCTGCTTCTACTACTCGATCACGGCCTTCGCCTGCGTCTGGTTCTTCCGCAAGGAGCTGACCCGGTCGACCGCCAACCTGCTCGTCAAGGGCGTCCTGCCCGGCGTCGGCGGCCTGATGCTCACCGCCGTCTTCGCCAAGACCCTCTACGACATGTGGGACCCGGCCTACGGCTCCGGCTCGTCGGTCCTCGGCATGGGCTCGGTCTTCGTCATCGGCGTCGGCCTGCTCCTGCTCGGAGTCGTCCTGATGCTCGTCATGCAGCGCCGCAGCCCGGCGTTCTTCCGGGGCGAGGTGCTGACGAAGGAGACACCGTCGCTGGTCATGGCGGACTGAGCAGCCGCCTGAGCCCCCCGACTGTCGGTGCCGGGTCCTGAAGTCGCCGGCCTGACGCAGCCGTTGACCAAGCCGTTGGTCCGCGCCAAGGAAGCCGGCGGGACCCCGCTCTTCCCGACCGGCAAGGACCGCCGACGGGGAGAGCGGTGTCCGGTAGAGCGGGAGCCGGGGGCCGGCGGCCGTTCCGGCGTCACGCCGTGCGCTCGGCCGATCCGCGCTCGACGCAGAACTCGTTGCCCTCCAGGTCCGCAAGCGTCACCCACCCCCGGCCGTCCGGGACACGGTGGTCGCCCACCAGGGTCGCCCCCAGGGCCAGCAGACGTTCCACCTCCGCGTCCCGGCTGCGGTCCGTCGGCACGATGTCCAGGTGGACGCGGTTCTTCAGAGTCTTCGGCTCGGGGACGGTGACGAACAGCAGCGCCCCGCCCTTCGACTCGACGAGCGCCTCGGGGTCGCCGGGCGCGTCCTCGTCGGAGACCCGGGCGTCGAGCACCTCGGCCCAGAAGGCGGCCAGCCGGTAGGCGTCGGCGCAGTCGATGGTGATGTGGCGTACAAGAGATCCCATGTTCGGGACCCTAGGGGCCGCGAGTGTCTCCGACATCTCCTTTTCTCCGCCCCCGGTTGTGTGCCGCCGCCGGTCACCGCCCGCCGAGGAAGACCGGATTGGTGAGCGCGGCAGGTGCCCCCGGCAGCGGCGGCATCACGGGCGGGTGCCGCACCTCTGCGCGTACGTAGGTGGCGTACTGCGGGGCCGTACGCCACTCCACCGTGCCCGCGCCGTCCGCCGGCAACGCCGCCGTGTGCAGCACGCCCTGGTCGGTGACAAAGCGGACCGAGCAGCCGGGCGCGCCCGTCACCTCCAGCCGTACCGTCACCGGATCGTCGTCCGCCACCCGCAGCCGCTCGCCGATGCCCGCGTGCCGCCCGCGCCCGCCCGCTGCGGAGAACCTCACCGTGACGTCCTTGGACTCGGCGATGTAACTGCGCCCGGCCCTGATCCCTTCGAGGATCGCCTCGCGCGTCAGATCATCGGCGAGCACGACGGTCTGCGGTGTCCCGATCGGATCCGGGTCGCGGTGCGCGTCACTGCTGCCCATGGCCGCTGTCCAGCGCCTCCCGCCGCGGGCGGCTACGGCGAGCGCGCTGTCCCAGTCGGCGAGCGAGACCTCGTCGTCGGGCGTGTACGGCCCGTTCCAGATCTCCACTGCATCGGCGTCCCCGAAGCCGAACTTCCAGTTGCAGCCGATGCAGGTGGCGTGCGGATGCGCCGGTACGACAAGGCCGCCGGCGCGCCGGATCTGGCGGGCGTAGTGCCCGAAGCGGTTGTCGCGCGCCCGGTAGCGCCAGTCGACGAACGTCCCCGGGTCGGTACCCAGCGCCACCACATGCCCATTGCGGGTGGTGACCTCCTCGCCGAGCAGAATCAGCAGATCACCGCCCGCCTGATCGGCCCAATGGGCGTGCGCGGAGTGGGTGTTGTGCTCGGACGAGTTGATGAAGTCGAGCCCGGCGGTCCGCGCGAGGGCGGCGATCTCCGCGGGGGTGCGCCTGCCGTCCGAGTGCCAGGAGTGGATGTGGCAGTCGCCCCGGTACCAGGCGCGCCCGCGCCCCTTTGCGCGTTCCGCGGGATAAACCGGCTGCCGGCCCTCCGGCGTGCGCCCGTACTCGAGCGTGACGGTGACCTCGTAGGCGAGGCCCTGCGGCGCGACGGTGTACGGCCCGAGGGCGATGTACCAGGTGCCGGGGCGGACCGGGCCGGGGATGTACCCGGGAGTGGCGTCGTCCGCCCGGACGAAGAACTCGGACCGAGCCCCGCCCGACCACCCCCGGAAGCCTTCGCCTCCCGGCTTGGTGCCGCGCTCGTCGAAGAGGCCGATGTCGAGGGCGTTGCCGGCCGTGCCGGCGGGGACGGCCGGCTTCTCGTACGTGTACGAGACACGGATCTCCCGTACGCCGCGCGGCACTTCGACCGGCAGGTAGACGTAGTCGGGCGAGCCGGGCGGCAGCGTGCCGCGCACGACCTCGGTCTGCGTGCCGCCGTCGCGCGGCGCCGCGCCTGCGCCTGCGCTGGGGCTCGCGCTCGCGAAGCTCATGGGCGTCAGCGTAAGGGCGGCCGCGGCCCCCGTCGCGAGCAGTCCGCGCCGAGCCATCGCGTGTCCTGCGTGGCCGGTGTGTCCTGCGTGTTCTTCCTCGTTGCACATGCCGTCGGCTCCCCAGGGTGTCGAGAGGGACAGGAGTGATGCAGCCTGCAGTCGAACCCTGGTATTGAGCCGTTAACGTGCGGCCAAGGGAAGGGATTTGACGAACGGCGCCGTCATGACCGGCGACGAGCGATCCCCCTGAGGCATACGTTGGGCGTATGCGGATCTCGACCACCATCTTCCTGACCGACGAGACGATCAGCCCGGTGCGGCTGGCCCGGGAGCTGGAGCAGCGGGGCTTCGCCGGCCTGTACGTCCCGGAACACACCCACATTCCGGTGGAGCGCACCACCGGCTACCCGGCGGGCGGCGAACTGCCGAGCGAGTACGGCCGCACCCTCGACCCGTTCGTGGCCCTGGCGCAGGCGGCGGCCGTGACGTCGAGGCTGACTCTCGGCACCGGCATCACCCTGGTCGCCCAGCACGACCCGATCGACCTGGCGAAGCAGATCGCCACGCTGGACCACGTCTCCGGCGGCCGTTTCACGCTGGGCGTCGGCTTCGGCTGGAACAAGGAGGAGGCGGCGGACCACGGGGTCGAGTGGCCGACGCGCCGTGAGCTCGTGCTGGACCGGATGCGGCTGATGCGAGCCCTGTGGGCGCCGGAACCCACCGCGTACAAGGGGGAGTTCGGATCGGTCCGCCCGTCCTCGGCCTTCCCCAAGCCGGCCGGGGGAGCCCCCCGCATCCTGGTCGGCGGCGCGGCGGGCCCGAAGCTGTTCTCCCACATCACGGAGTACGCGGACGGCTGGCTTCCGATCGGCGGCCGGGGCCTCACGGAGACGGTGCCCCAGCTGCGTGCCGCGTGGGAGTCGGCGGGCCGCGACCCGAAGACCCTCCAGATCGTCCCGTACGCGGTCCTCCCGTCGCCGGGCAAGCTGGCGCACTACGCGGAGTTGGACGTGGAGGAGGTCGTCCTGCAACTGCCCCCGGAGGGCGAGCCGGAGGTCCTGCGAGTGCTGGACGAGTACGCGCAGTATCTGTGACACCGCCGGAATCGGGGGGCTCGGTCAGTGCACTCTGCCCACGTGCAGGACGACAACCGTCACGACGTGGTCGCTGATCTCGTACAGCACCCGGTATCGGCCGACGTGCAGACGCATGAGATCGGGGGAGCCGTACTCGACGGCGCCCGCCGGTCGCGGTTCGTCCGCGAGTAGGTCGACCGAGGCGAACAGTTGCCGAAGGCCCTCGGGGTCGTCCTTGAGGAAGCCTGCTGCGGCATCGGTGGCCTGAAGCCGCCAGATGATCTGATAGCTCACTCGGAATCCAGGCCGAGTCGGGCTCGAACCTCTTCGTGCGGGACGCCTTCGAAAGTCCCGGCCACCTTCTCGACCCGGTATTCCGCGACGGCCAGAGCATCTTCGAGCTCGGCCAGCTCCTTGGGATTGATCAGTACCGCGGCGGGCTGACCATGATCGGTGATCGTGATGCGTTCCCGGGCGTACGAAGCGCGGCGGACGAGCGCGCCGAACTGGGCGCGGGCTTCGGTGATCGGCAACATCTCACTCATGGGCAAAACTGTACACTTTTGTAGCTCGGCGAGCAGGGCTTCCGCATTCATTGAGCTTTCCTCTTTCTTGTTCCGGGCCGATGGCGAGGCGCGTCGTTGTTCGAGATCAAGCGGCGGTCGTGGAGGTGGGCGCCCCCTCACAGCCACCGCACAGTCCAGGCTCCGGCGCGCGGAACGCGAGGTCGCACGCGTCGCAGGTCTGGAACGGGTCCGGGCGCGGCGCGGCCGGAGCTGCGGCCGGGAGCGGAGGTGGCAGCAGCTCCGTCAGCCGGTACCGGAGCAACGCAGCCGGGTGGTGCAGCTGCCCGGCGGGCAGCGCGGCCGTCAGCGTCCGCCGCACGGCGTCGGGCGCGACGCCGCGCGCCAGCCAGGCGTCGACGGCCGGCGCGAGGTGGGCGACGTCCCGCTGGGAGAGGATCAGCCGGGGATCGTGACGGCGCAGGCCCGCGAGGAGCACGGCGGGGACGGGAGCGGCCTGTGCCGTGGGCGTGGGCTTCGGCGCCTCGGGTTCGGGATCGGGATCGGGGCATCGTGGGGGCGGCGGCACGGGCTGTGCCGTCGGCCCGGGTGGTGGAGCCTCCGGCACGGGCCGGACCGTCGCCTCCTGCCGCACACGGTCGCGCAGCGCGGGCGGGTTGTTGAACGATTCCGTCGTCGTGATCAGCTGCCCCGAGGGCAGCCGCACCCGCGTACGCCGCAGATACCCGTGCTTTTCAAGCTCGTTGAGCGCGTCCGTGATGCGGTCCTCGCCCTCGGGAAACCGCTCGGCGAGCTTCTTGATCGAGATCCTGGTGCCCGCGCGGAGCGACTGGATGTGGACGGACAGCCCGATCGCCGTCAGCGACAGGCCGCTGTGCTGGGCGAGATGGTTGCCGACCACGACGAAGCGGTCGTTGTGCGGCAGGTTGATGTGCCGGATACCGACCGCGGGAACGGGCGGCGACGCGCACACGGGCGCGTTAAGCTGCGCTACAGCCATGGGGAAGGCCTATCTCTTCCTTGTTGGTGAGGCCCTCGATCGGGATGCCAGTCCCGGCCGGGGGCCGCCGCATTTCTGCGGTTGCTGTGGCTGAGCTTGCACGGCGTAGCGGCATATGCGCCAGTTGAGTTGGGGTGGATCACCCGTCCGAGTGAGTGGGGGTGAGGTGGGGTTGGGAGGGTTCCTTCCCTGGTTCTTCAAGCTTTTTGAAGCGGGGGCTTCGAGGTCCGGGCGAACCGGGACCGGGGAATCCCCGATCCGGCCTTAACGAGATAAATCGCCCTGGCGTGAGCGTGTGGGGCGGGCCACCTGTGGGTGCTAGCGGACGCGTGCGGCGCGCGCGTCCGCGACGAAGTCACCCCAGGCGGCGGCCGCTTAGGGCCGCGACGGCGAGCCGGGGCCCGGCCAGGTCCTTGGAGTCGCGGACGTGCACGGTCGCCGGTTCCGTCGCGACCTCGACGCAGGAGCCTCCCTCGCCGCCAGTGACTGCTCTTGAACCAGTGGAGCCGCTGCTCGGTGTTCATCGCTCCCCCGGCATCTTCTCGACCAGGGCCAGGGACTCCCGGGCGGTTCAGGGCTTGAGACCGAAGAATGCCGTAGCGAGCGGTGATGAGACGGACCTGCTCCGCATCGGTGATCAGCCGTGGATAGCCCTGTACCTCCGTGTAGGCCGGCTGTTGGCGAGCCTCAGCCGTGAGCAGGGTGAACACCCCGTCCACGACGTTGGGATGTTCCTCCCGATCCGTCGGCAGCATGATCTGGAGCTCCACGGTCCGCATACGCCCCACGCGCAGGAGCTGACGCAGCTGATCCTCGTGTACGGCTCGGCCGCCGATCGGCCGCTGCAGCGCAGCCTCCTCCACGATGAAGCTGCACGTAGGCGCCGGTCATCGCTGTCCGGCGCCCTGCGCATCGAGATCTCCGACACCCGTGCCGAACACCTACCGTCCCCCGCCCGCGTCGACTGCCACCGATGCCGAATCCGGCCGCGGCCTGCACCTGGTGGACGCGCCGTCCGACTGTTGTCCGCAGAGCGGACCGGGCACACGCCCAAGAGCGGACCGGGCACCCGCCCACGGGTGGTCCGCCGGAGCGGGAACCTCAGTCGACGAGGTACTTGACCGCGTCGACCAGGTGCGGGCCGTAGCCGAAGGATGTGCCGAGGCGTTCGCACCGCTCGTACACCGCCGGGGACAGCCTCACGGAGTAGGTGCTGGCGGCGCAGATCATGAACCGGAAGGCCAGTTCGGCGCAGACCGTCTCGGCGCACCGCTCCAATGCGTCCTGTGTGGCGCCGAGCGGTGTGTCCCGCCTCCGTTCCGGGCCGAGCAGCCCGATCAGGGCCACCACCTCCGGCGTCCGCCGGAGGTGGTCGACCGCCGCCGGTGTCGTGCCGTGAGGTACGCACGCCGGATACGACGTGCAGGACTCGGCCGCCGCTCCGCGCGACCGCGCGAGCGGGACGACCAGCGACAGTACGTGGTCGACTGAGGCGCGCTCCTCGCCGCCGATCCCCGGGACACCCAGTGCCACGTCCGTGGCCAGCCACAGCAGGTCGAGCTCCGGGCCGTCGAGGCCGGAGTCCCGGAGGCGCAGCAGGTCCTCGATCAGCAGGAGGACAGGGCCCGGATCGCCCTCCCTTCCGTACCACTGGACGATGTGATCCGCCGCCGTTGCGGCGTCGAGAGGCCAGTCGTTGTGGAAGGATCCGCCAAGCGCGGTCACGCCGAAGTCGAAGTGGAGATCGTCCCGCTGCGCCACCGGATCGTGCATTCTTCTGCTCCTCTTACAGCGGGTAGGCGGTCAGCACGTAGAAGCCGCCGGGCTTGTGGCCCTTTTTGGCGGCCAGGATCACGACGTACTCGTTGCTTGTGGTCGGACTGTGTTTGCCGAGGTGGTCCATGCTGTCACCGAGCGAGCCGGTGCCGTACTTGCCCTTGAGCGTGAGCTGCTGCGGCTTGCCCTGCTTGCCCGCGTCCTGCACGAACTTTGTGATGCGGTCCTTGTTCCGGTCGACCAGCTGGTTGACCGCCTTCTGGGCGAGATCGGCGCTCGACCAGCGCGAGTTGGGTGTCGGGATGTCCCGGTTCTTCTTCGTCTTCTTCTTGGCCAGGGCCTCCATCTGCTGCAGGGTGACGTTGACGTGCTCGTCCAGCGTGTGGGCCACGCCCGGGAACATCCGCTCGGCACGCGCCAGGTCGGTGCAGTTGTGGACCAGGACGTCCTGGGCGCCGACCCGCACGTAGTAGCTGTCGATGCCGCTGACGTCGAGGTCGTAGGTGGCCTGCCGGACGGCGGACCGTTCGGTCGCGGTGACAGTGGCCTCGGTGCCCTCGGCGGTGTGCAGGCGGTCGCCCGCGCGCAGCTCGCCCGCCGGGACCCACGCCTGCCGGTCCGCCAGCCAGTAGCGGTGCTGCTCGGTCGACGTGAGGCCGGAGATGTCACCGTCCGCGTCGGCGACCGACAGTCGGACGAACGTCTTGTCGGTGTACTCGGAGGTGTACGGCGTCGACATCACCGGGCGCGGCCGGGTCAGCTCGGCGAACTCGCCGCCCGGGTCGGTCGCGAGGACCTCGTCGCCCGGCCGGATGTCCTCGATCCGCTTGTGCGTGCCATTCGCGAGGAGCACGGGGGTGCCGGCCGGGAAACTGTTGCACTCGAAGACAACATCGGTCTTGCGGGCCTTGGTGATGTCGTCCGGGATGAGCTTGCCACCCAGCTTCAGCCACCGCAGCACGGCGAGGGAACCCAGGGCCCGGTCGAAGCCGTCGACGTGCTCGCCGGTCATCATGTCCTTGCCGGTGATCGCCTCCACGATGCCCTTGCCGTCACCGATGCCCGGCATCAGGCCGAGGATGACGGACATCCGGCGCTGCTGCTCCTCACTGTCCAGGCCGGAGGAGCCGTCGCTCCAGGTCTTGCCGACGTTCGAGAAATCGAACTCGAAGGCCGGGACCTCGCGGAGCTTCTCCGCGGCCTTCTTGATACCGGGGACAACCTTGTTCATGTCGTCGACGGCCTTGTTCGCCTGGCCGACGCCCTCGTTGAGGGTGTCCATGCCCTTGTTGGCCTTGCTGACGGCCTGGTTCAGCTCGCCCAGCGAGGTGTTGATGTCGTCGACGGCATCGTTCATGTCGCCCAGGGCGCGGTTCATCTTCGCGAACCCCGCGTTCATCTGGTCGAGCGCCTTCCCGATCCCGTCGAGACTGTCCTTGACGCCATTGACCGCAGCCTGGAACTTCGGGTCACCGACCAACTGCGCGAGTCCGATGGTCAGCCGGATCAGCAACAGCGTCATCTCGATGATCACGAGGATCGTCTCGATGGTCTCGAGGACGTCCTTGATCAGCTTGTCGATGTCCTTCTGCGCGCCGGCGGCGGCCGCGCGGATCCGCTCCTCGACCTGCTTGCGGTACTCCGGGTCCGCGATCTTGGTCGGGTCCTCCTTGAAGGCCTCCCTCAGTTTCTGGAGGCCCGCGGCTTCCTTCTTCACCGTGCCGAAGTGCTCGACGGTGTCCTTGTGGAGGTAGTGGACGCCGTACGCGAACATGCCCACGCCGGCGCCTACTTTGAGGGCTTTCTGCGCGAAGTCGCGATAGCAGGCCGGCTTCTCCAGCAACGACAGCTTGTCGCAGCCGGAGATTTTGGCGGTGCCCTTGACGATGGCGGCCAGGCGGTCGGTGTCGAGTCTCGCCTCGGCGGCCTCGAGCTGCGCCTCGGCGCGGGTCAGCTTGACGCTCTGTGCGGCGAGCGCGCCGTCCTGCCCCATGCCCAGCGTCAAGAAGACGGCCAGGACGGTGAGCAGGGTGATCGTTCTGAGTGTGAAACGTTGGTACATGTGACGTCCCGTGCCGGAGGCACGGCGTGTGACCGGATGGTCCGTCCGGTGTCGCCGACCTCGATTCCCCCAGGGATCCGAGCAGTGGCGGCCCCTGATTACTGATCAGTAGTCTATGGGGCGAGATGCCGGGCGGAGCGGGCCAGGTCCCCCCGCGAGGCGCCCGCTGGAGGAAGAGCCAGGTCGGATCCGAGGCGACGTCAGTACCACGGCATGGCACGGCCTTACGATGCCTGCACTCCCTCGCCGGCCAGCGGCTGGCCGGCCAGGGGCCGGGACACCAGCTCTTCGACCAGCCGATCACCCACCGCCTTCGACGGGCTCGGGCTCAGCCGGCTCGTCGGCCTCGGTCACGTCTCACTGGTCATCGGTGCATCGTGGTTGAGCGAAAATCGCACCGAGCGATCAACGGTTCCGCGCCCCGGAACGCAGGGTATTCGGCGAGAATGTCGGCAAGCTGGCGCATCTGCCGCCACCGGTGCGGGCTTTGCCGCCCCGTCACCGCCCCGGCCTCGGCCCCAGTGCCGGCGCGTCGATGCCCGCCGTGACGTCGCTCGTCAGCGTCGAGTCCGTCGTCTCCCGCGACGGGTCGTAGGTGCACTCGGCGTGCGCGCCGCCATGGAAGCGGCCGCCGTCCTCGTACCAGTCGAAGACCATGCGGCCTTCGCCTTCGCGCTGCGTGCGCAGCGTCCAGCTGTCGCCGGAGTTGGAGGGGTCGAAGGACACGATCTCCCAGCCCTTGGACTTCAGGTGGTCGCGCAGGCCGCGCAGCGCCGGGAGGGCGTCCGCCTTCGGGACGTCGACGAGTTGCCACTCGTGGTTCAGGCTGTACGCGCCCTCCATCGCGGTGTCGGCCACGCTTTCCAGGCCGTCCGGGTAGCAGGCCGACGCCGAGATCGAGTTGAACTCGCCCGGTTCCACAGTTGCGTCGAAGCCTAGGGCGTCGTAGGCGTCCTGGGAGTTGAACGATTCCGTCGTCGTGATCAGCTGCCCCGAGGGCAGCCGCACCCGCGTACGCCGCAGATACCCGTGCTGTTCAAGCTTGTTGAGCGCGTCCGTGATGCGGTCCTCGCCCTCGGGAAACCGCTCGGCGAGCTTCTTGATCGAGATCCTGGTGCCCGCGCGGAGCGACTGGATGTGGACGGACAGCCCGATCGCCGTCAGCGACAGGCCGCTGTGGTGGGCGAGATGGTTGCCGATCACGACGAAGCGGTCGTTGTGCGGCAGGTTGATGTGCCGGATACCGACCGCGGGAACGGGCGGCGACGCGCACACGGGCGCGTTAAGCTGCGCTACAGCCATGGGGAAGGCCTATCTCTTCCTTGTTGGTGAGGCCCTCGATCGGGATGCCCGTCCCGGCCGGGGGCCGCCGCATTTCTGCGGTTGCTGTGGCTGAGCTTGCACCGCGTCATGGCATATGCGCCAGTTGGGTTGGGGTGCGTCACCCGTCCGAGTGAGCGGAGGGTGGGTGGGGTTGGGCTGTTTCTTTCCCTGGTTCTCAAAGCCTTTTGAAGCGGGGAACTCGGGGACTGGGAAACCCCGATCCGGCCCAACTGTGACAAATCGCTACCATGCGGGCACGCTTGCCCGCCCTGTGAGACCACGTGTGCGCCTCAGCGAGTGGACACGGCCCGCGCGTACGCGACGAAGTCGCCCCAGGCGCCGGACGCGACGGCGAGCCGGGGCCCCGCCAGGTCCTTGGAGTCGCGAACGTGCACGGTCGCCGGTTCCGTCGCGACCTCGACGCAGTCGCCACCCTCGCCGCTGCTGTAGCTGGACTTGAACCAGTGGAGCTGCTCGGCGTTCATCCTTCTCCCAGCATCTTCTCGATCAGGGCAAGGGACTCCCGTGGGGTGAGAGCCCGCGCTCGGATAATCCCATAGCGTTCGGAAAACACCCTGACCTCCTGCGGGTCGGTGATCAGTCGCGGATAGCCGTAGCTCTCGAGATAGGCCACCTGCTGACGTCGCTTCGGGTTGATCAGGTTGAACGAGCCGTCCAGGCTCGGGTGTTCCTCGATCCTGGTCGGTAGCACTTGGAGCTCTACGTTCCGCAGCTCCGCGACGTCGAGCACCCGTCGCAGTTGCTGCCGGAAGACGGCGAGACCTCCGATCGGGCGCTTGAGGACGGCCTCCTCCAACACGTAGCTGAATGTCGGCGCCGGCCAGCGCTCGAAGATCTGCTGTCGGTCGAGCCGGTCCGTCACTCGCTTCTCGATGGTCGTCGTCTCCAGCAATGGCCAGCGTTGCGAGAACAGTGCCCGTGCGTAGTCCTCGGTCTGGAGGAGGCCGTGGATCGCCTCCGTGCTGTACACATGGATCGAGTCCGCCTCGGCTTCGACAGCGGCGTAGTCGCGGAACCAATCCGGATGCCGAGTGCGAGCCTTCGCCTGTGCCTCCCGTACGTCCGGCACCGCCGCCCTCAGCACGCCCCGCGCGTCCAGCAGCTCGTCCGCGCGCTCGAGGAACTCGGGCTGCGGCGTGCGGACGCCGCGTTCCATCGCCGAAATCAGCGCCTCGCCGCAGTGCGTAGCCGCTCCCAGCTCCTTCTGGCTCAGCCCGGCAGCCTCGCGCAGCACCTTGATCTGCTTGCCGAGCGCGCGGAACAGGTGTGTGGTCCCGTCCACCTCGGCCGGCCGCTCCGGCCGCTCGTCGCGTTCCGCGTCCGCCATGCCCCGACCTGCCTCTCGCTCACCGCCCGCACGGGTCACGCCGACGACCCGCACACCGCGACACGCGCACTCGCACAACTACGCTCCGTCGGCCGACAACCCCTGGTCAGGGTAGGCAGAGCCGGACACGCTCGGTGATGTGAATACGGAAACGACCACCTGCAAGGCTGAGTTCGCCCAGCGCTTCACCGCCACCCGTCGCGGCGCACGCCTCGCCCGCCGCCTGGCGGTTCATCAACTCGACGCCTGGGGCTACGGCTACGCCACGGAGACGTCCGAGTCGATGGCCCACATCGTCGCGGAACTGGTGACGAACGCGATCACCCACGGCCGCGTACCGGGCCGCGATTTCGAACTGCGCCTGCTGCTGTGGGAATCGGGCACTTTGCGCATCGAGGTCTCCGACACGCGCGCCGAACGCCTCCCGCCCCTGCCCGAGCCGACCCCCGACACGGAGTCGGGGCGCGGCCTGTTCCTGGTCGCGGCGCTGGCGGACGCATGGGGTGTCACGCCCCGGCAGGTCGGCAAGACTGTCTGGGCGGAGCTGATCCCCTGAATGGGGAATGATGGTGGTGCCGAGTCCGAGGCCGCTGCAAGGTCAGCTGACGCTCATCCCACGATCGGGCCATTGCGCTGTCTCGTCGTAGATGGCGTTGATCTTGCGAGATGCTTTCAGGAACGCATGGTTGATCTTTCCGTCTACGGGTCGCGATCGACGACTCTTCGTGTCCATGGAAAGCCTGTGAGGCACCTCCGTCGTATCGGGGTCAAATGTGTACACGATTGAATCTCTAGATTCGGCCACCTTTGAAAGTGGGCAAAGGAGACCACTTCCTATCCCCTGACTATGGCTTCTTCTCGCCCTCTCCTGGTTCGGGAAGTTCCCCGGTTCTGGCGAGTTCTTGATGCCAGGACTGAAATTCATTCCGGCCGTGCAAATATTCCCCCGGAGCTGTCATCAGGTCACATCCGGCCAAACGGTCCAACGCTCGCCAAATATCGAGCGCTTGAAGCTCGGGGTTGTCTCCTTCCATGGCGAGCAGCGCCCATTCCGACACGTCCTCGCGGGCTTCGTTTCCCTGGCTCAGCGCAAGCATTTTTTGCTCAATTTCACGACGAAGTGTCATAGTTAAAACTTTCCAGTGTAATTTCCGGACTCGTCGAACATGTAGTGGACCTTCTTTCCGCCTGTTACGGATACGTCTGGCCTGACAATCCGCACATTCCCATGCGCGTCCAAGGTTTCATGCCATATTCGCGTCGAATCGGTAGCCGGGTCCCATTCGCGGACAAGACGACGTCCGATCATTTCCCCGGGATTGCGGGCGTGCGATATCTCGCCGTAGAAGCGTATCCTCCCGTCCTCGAGCTCACGATATCCGTCCTTACCGTACTTCTGTAGTTGCTCGTAGAAGCGCTTCTGGCGAGCGTGATCCGCAGCGTTCCCTGCTCCGTGATCTCCTGTTTGCGGGCATCCCTCCAAAGGTGCCAGTCCAAGTGGATCTGTCCAAGCGTAAGGGTTTTCGACGTAGGTGACGGGATTAGGGGCGGGAGTTATGCCAAGTAAGTCAACTGTGAGATAGCGGCCCGTTTCCGGGTCGTAGTGGCGAAAGAAATTATAGTGGAGGCCAGTTTCTGGATCGTGGTATTGCCCGGGGAAACGAAGCGGCACGTGTGCCCGGCTGGTCCTGGCCCAAGTGGTGGTGCCCCAGAGGGTGGTACGGGTGCGCCAGGCAAGGCTCCCAGATTCGTCTATCAATTCGCTTGGGGTTCCTACCAGGTCGGTGACGATGGCGAAGAAGCGCTCGTCGATCGCCGTCTGAGGAATCTCCGCTGCGAGAATCCGTTCGGTCTGGGCCAATGCTCGCCAGTCTTGGTGGTCCCACGTGAGAGCGACGTGGTTCGGCAGTGCCGCCGACGTCGTCAACTGCTCACAGAGAACGGCGCCATCCCATGTGAAGCGGGTCTCCTCTGCGG
This sequence comes from Streptomyces sp. NPDC027962, assembly GCF_055566095.1. Lineage (NCBI taxonomy): Bacteria > Bacillati > Actinomycetota > Actinomycetes > Kitasatosporales > Streptomycetaceae > Streptomyces > Streptomyces sp. NPDC027962. The sequence continues at coordinate 98,830 of NZ_JBVHTA010000003.1, read as the reverse complement.
CGTCACCATCCTTGGCTAGGCGTTGTTTCGAAGTTCGGCGGCCGAGAGCGTCGTATTCGTAGCGCCAGACCGTTCCGTCGGGGGTGGTGACGGAGCGCAGGCGGTTTTCGGTGTCCCATTCGTAGCGCCAGGTGTCGGGTTTGCGGGAGAGGCGGGTTTTCTGGCGGAGGGTGATGCGGCCCAGCGCGTCGTGTTCGTAGCGGATGTTGCCGGCGCGGGTGATGGTGGTGCCGGTGTATTCGCGGGTGCCGACGGCTTCTTGACCGGGGTGGCTCTTGGGCCAGGAGGCTTCGGTCTGGTTGCCTGCTTCGTCGTAGGCGTAGCGCTCGGTCCAGCCTGCGGCGTGTACGGCGGTGACGCGTCCGGCCGGGTCGAGGTCGAAGGTGCGGGTGCCGGTGAGCTGGTCGGTGAGGGCGATCAGGTTGCCGTCGGCGCGGTAGGTGTAGTCGCGGCGCTGGATGCTGCGACCCGCTGTGCCCGTGACGTGTTGGCTGGTGAGGCGGCCGAGTGGGTCGTACTGGTTGGTGAAGGAGACGGTGTCGCCGATGTGGCGGGCGATCTCCTGGCCGGCCGCGTCGTGCTCGAAGGCGATCGTGCGGCCCGAGGTGGTGAGAGAGGTGCGCCGGCCCGCCGCGTCGTAGGTCCAGGAGCTGACGGCGCCGGTGGGGGTGGTGCGGCCGGTGCGGCGGCCGAGGGCGTCGTATGTGTACGACATGGTGCGGCCGTTGACCGTCTCGGAGACGAGGCGGCCGTACCGGTCGCGGAGATAGGTGATGGTGGCGTCCGCGTTGACCGCTTCGGCGAGTTGGTCGGAGAAGTCGTAGGCGAAGGTCGTGATCGCTCCGGCCGCGTCCTTGCGGGTGATGCGGTCCAGTTCGTCCCGCTCGTAGCGGATGGTCTGGCCGAGAGCGTCGGTGCGGGCGACGAGGCGGCCTGCGGCGTCCCGTTCGTAGGCGAGTGGGCGGTTGTCGAAGTCGGTCTCGGATATGAGGTGTCCGGCCGGATCGTACGCGTAGTCCCAGGTCAGGCCCTGCGGGTTGAGTACCTGGGTGAGGCGTAGTTCGTGGTCGTGGGTGAATTCGTAGCGCACGCCGTCCGGGCCGGTGCGGGCGCTGAGCAGGTCGAAGTGGGTGTACTCGAAGTGGGAGACCTGCCCGAGAGCGTCGGTGTGGGTAGTGCAGTTGCCTTCGCCGTCATAGGTCCAGGACTGCTGTGTGCCGTCGGCCTCGGTACGGCGGGCGAGCTTGCCCTCCGGGGTCCATACGAGCCGGGTGGTTGCCCCGAGGGGGTCGGTGAGGGTGACGGGGCGGCCGAACGGGTCGCGTTCGATGCGTGTCACCGCGCCGAGCGGATCGGCGATTTCGACGGGAAGACCCACCGTATTGCTGCGGATACGGCTGGTGTTTCCGAGTGCGTCGGTGACCGAGGTGACGTGGCCGGCTTCGTCGTAGGTGTAGCGGGTGACGGCCCCGGAGGGCGCGGTCACCGAGATCCGGTTGCCCCGCTCGTCGTAGTCCTGGCGGACCGTCGTGCGGTCCGCATTGGTCACGCGGACGGCCAGTCCGAGCTCGTTGTACTGCGCCGACATCTCGCGCCCGTCGGGGCGGACGATCACGGTGGGACGCCCGGCCTCGTCGTACGCGAAGCGCGTGGTGCGGCCGAGCGGGTCGGTACGGCTCAGGAGCCGGTTGTAGCGGTCGCGTTCGTAGCGCGTGACCGCCCCGAGCGGGTCGATTTCCTTGACGACCTGGTGGGCGTCGTTGATGACGAACCGGCTCACGGCACCCGCGGCGGTGGTGGTCGTCGTGACGCGCAGGCCGGTCTCCTCGTCGACACCGTCGTAGTCGAGGCGCAGGGCCATGTGGCCGTCGGCGCCGGATTCGGCGATGCACCGGTCCTGATCGTCGTAGACGTAGTCGTAGCGACTGCCGTTGGTGTCCGTCCAGGAAGTGATGCGGGCGCGCTCGTCGTAGCCGAAACGCAGCGGCAGCCCTGAGGAGTTGGTGACGGTGGTGAGGTTCCCGTCGGTGTAGCCGTAGCGGAGGATCTCCTGGTCGCCGCCGTCCACAGCTCCGCCGGCCAGGGACAAGGCCCTGACCCGCCCCTCGTCCGTGGCGAGCTTCAGGTGGTAGCCACCGCTGTGCACGATCGACGTCGGAGCACCGGCGTCGTCGTACTCGAAAGTGATCCAGTTGCCGTTGCGGTCGTCGATCTGGACGAGCAGCGCCAGGTCGTCGTGACGGGTTGCGAAGTGCCGGACGCGGCCGGTGTCCGGCTCGGTGATCGTGTAGTCGCCGTCGGGGGCGCGGTCGAGCGGCCATCGCGGTCCATGGGTCGGCATGACGGGCACACCCGGAGCCGGGTGGGGATAGGACAGCAGCAGGCCGTCCTCACACACGAACACGACACCCTCGGAGTCGATCTCGAGGCGCTGATCGGCGGTGGAGGCCCAGGAAGGGCCGAACCATCGTCCTGCCCGGTAGCCGGAAGCAACCCGGCGGCGGAAGACGAGCGGCAGTGTGCCGGGCAGGACGATGTCCGTCTGGGGCAGGTACATCGACCCCGTGGCAAGGTCCACCGGGTCGGTGCCCTTGTGCTCCACGGCATCCGGCGTCCGGGCGGGCTTCGCCGCATCCTCCACGCCTTCTCGTGCAGCCGTCTTCGCCCCGGCGGTGACGGCGTCGTTGGCCCCGGCGCGCAGGACGGTCCTCAACGCGCCCGTACCCTTGGTGCCGAGGATTTCGGGGACGAGTCGGCCGAGGAATTCGGAGGGGTCGCCCTTGGCGGCTTCCCAGGCGTTCTTCAGTGCGCGGTCGGGGTTGGCGGCGGTGGAGGCCAGGCCGGCGAGCGTCGTGTTGACGCCCTTCCAGTACTCGGCCGGGTGCGTCAGGTTGTACATGTCGATCGGGGCGATGGAGCGGACGAAGTTGACGATGCCGGCGGTGCCCTTGACGATGCCGCCGCCGAAGTGCGCCAGCTCGATGCCCTGCCCCACGCCCCAGTCCGCGAGTTCCAGCACGGCCTTCTCCCGGCCGGTGGGCTCCTTCGGGGCGTGAGCCAGTGCGGCGTGGACGGCGGTTTTCGCGCTCTCGCCCGCCTCATTACGGGCCGCACGGGCATCGGCGAGGATCTCCTGGGCGCGCTGCCGCTTGGCCGTGCCCGGGTCGGAGAACTCACCGGGATGCGGTAGCGGATTGTCGCCGGTGCGCGCGGCGTTGTAGGCGTCGACCTTCTTGTTGAACGCGTCAACGGCCGTCTTCGAGTCCTTGTTGCCCTCCTTGTACAGGGCGATCGCCTCTTCGGCTTTGCCCTGCGCGCTCACCACCGCCTTGGAAAAGGTCTCCAGCGCCTTCGCTGCGTCCTCGAACGCGTCCGCCGCCCGCAGCCAGTCCGTGGGCAGGGTCTCGAACTTCTCCCTAAACGCCTCGGCGGCCTCGCCCTTCCAGTCACCGGAGTCCAGCCGCTTCATCCCGGCACCGACAAGGCCGAACGCCTTCTGGAAATCGCGCAGGTTCTTCACCGTCGCGGCGATTTCCGCCGGGCGGCCGTGGATCAGCTCGTTGGCCTCCTCACTCTGCCCGAGCTGCTGCTCACCGACCTCGGCCCCGAGCGAGGACGCGGTCTCGTCCCCCCAGTCCTCGACCACCTCAGCCAGTCCGTCATGACCGTAGTGCCGCAAGCCTTCCCCGGCCTTGTCGGTCACATAGTCGACACCCTCACCGACAAGCTCCTTGCCCTTGTCGACGCCGTCGCTGAACTTGTCGACTGCCTTGTCGGCCAACCCTCCCCAGTCCACCATCAGCGACTCTCCCCCCACCGCGGCTCTTCAGCCTGCGCGACGATCTCCTCGGACGGATCGAACAAGTCCCGGTACTGCTCGTCCATCCGCTCCCGCATCGCAGGGTCCAGCAGACCCGAGCGCTCCATCGAATCCATCTGCGCGTCCATCACGTCATAACCGGTGTCCTTCCACGTCTGCTTGACCTCGGCATGCGCCTGGGAAAACGACTCCTTGCTCCAGTCCGCGTTGTCCCACGCATGCTGGTCACGGATCGTGTCCCACCGCATCTGCTTGACCTCGTCCTCCGACAGATGCGGATTCCCGTTCACCGAGTTCACGCCGATCTTGATCGTGTCCTTGATGTACTGCTCCTGCTCCGCGAACGACCCCGCCGACAGGCCCACCCCCTGCGCGAAAGCGTTCCCGCGCAGCGTCAGCGCCCGCACCCCCCACTCCCAGCGGTTGCAGAACGTCTCGAACTCCGCCGTCAAACCGCCATGCCCCAACTCCAGCCCCGACAAGGCGAGATCCGAAAACCCCCGCCCTACGGACGCCTCACCGATCATGCCGAGCTCCTTCAGCTCCGCATGCGCAAGGTTGATCCCCGCCGCGATCGCCGCCAACGCCACCGGCGGCGCCGCCAGATCAGCATCCTCCCCGCTCACTGCATCCCCCCGAGATCAACCGCCACCGCATCCGGCACCACACCCACAACCGGCGGAAACACCATGCCCTCGTCACTGCCCGCATCCAGCGCCACACCCGCCGGAGAAGGCAGCATCGGCACCATCACGTCCAACAACCGCGCACCCAAAACAGTGCGGTACTCCCACTCCCGCCCCGCATCCCCCTGCGCCCGCGCGAACCGGGCCAACGCCTCCTCGTCAGAGAACGCACAGATCCACCGCACCCCGTTGAAATCCGCCGTCCACAGACTCCCCAGCGCATCGAACGGCACCAGCACCGCCGCACGCCGGAATTCCCCCAGCAACACCGCAAACCGACGCCGCGCAACAGCAACCTCATCCACCGGCCCAGCACTGGAAGCAGCAGGCGCAGACGCAGCCGGCTCTGCCGGAGGCTGCTCCGTCGCGGGCCAATCGGCCAACTCCGCAAGCCTCGTGAGGCGTTCAGGCCTCGATATGTCGTCCCCGTTGTCACTCACCCGGAGATGCTTTCACGATCACTTTCTCGCCAGCAACGATCAAATCTGGGCAAGTTGGCGCATCTGTCGCCACCGGTGCGGGCTTTGCCGCCCCGTCACCGCCCCGACCTCGGCCCCAGCGTCGGCGCGTCGATGCCCGCCGTGACGTCGCTCGTCAGCGTCGAGTCCGTCGTCTCCCGCGACGGGTCGTAGGTGCACTCGGCGTGCGCGCCGCCATAGAAGCGGCCGCCGTCCTCGTACCAGTCGAAGACCATGCGGCCTTCGCCTTCGCGCTGCGTGCGCAGCGTCCAGCTGTCGCCGGAAGGGGAGGGGTCGAAGGACACGATCTCCCAGCCCTTGGACTTCAGGTGGTCGCGCAGGCCGCGCAGCGCCGGGAGGGCGTCCGCCTTCGGGACGTCGACGAGTTGCCACTCGTGGTTCAGGCTGTACGCGCCCTCCACCGCGGTGTCGGCCACGCTTTCCAGGCCGTCCGGGTAGCAGGCCGACGCCGAGATCGAGTTGAACTCGCCCGGTTCCACAGTTGCGTCGAAGCCTAGGGCGTCGTAGGCGTCCTGGGAGTGGGCGGTGGTGCGGGCCGCCATCTCTTCCGGGGAGACGTGCGGGTAGTCCTCCGGCGTCGCTCGCTGGACGCCGTACGTCACCATCAGGCCGAGCACGAACAGCACAGGGATCCCGATCAGCGCGGCAACGGTCAGGCCGAGGGCTTTGGCCACGGAGGCACCGGTGCCGCCGCCGGGCGGGGTCAGGGTCGGGGACTGCTTGAGATCGTCGGTCACGGAGGTGACGTTACGAGGGCGGCAGGTCCGCCACATCGGGTGCCGGGCTCAGGGACGGTAGGCGCACGTACTCAGCCGCGGGCCGGCCGAAGCCCGTCCGCGGGTGAGCCGGTCCCGGCCACCGCCCCGGCCCGGTTGTCCGCGGGCGCTCGTATGCTCGACGCATGACCGATCACCAGGGCGGACAGCACGCAGCACGGCCCACCGAGAACGCCATGCGGCGCGCGCTCAAGCGGGCGAGGGACGGGGTCGCCCTCGACGTGGCCGAAGCCGCCGTGTTGTTGCAGGCCAGGGGCGGCGACCTGGAGGACCTGGCCGCGTCCGCCGGCCGCGTGCGGGACGCGGGGCTCGAGGCCGCCGGGCGGGCCGGGATCATCACGTACTCGAAGAGCGTCTTCATTCCGCTCACCCGCCTGTGCCGCGACAAGTGCCACTACTGCACCTTCGCCACCGTGCCCGGCAAGCTGCGCCGTGCGCGGGCTACGGAGGGGGCACCTCCCGCCTCGAAGAGTGCGGGGGCGTTCATGTCGCCGGACGAGGTCCTGGAGATCGCGCGGCGCGGCGCGGAAAGGGGCTGCAAGGAAGCGCTGATCACGCTCGGGGACAAGCCGGAGGACCGCTGGCCGGAGGCCCGGGAGTGGCTCGACGCCCACGGGTACGACGACACGATCGCGTACGTGCGGGCCATGGCGATCCGGATCCTGGAGGAGACCGGGCTGCTGCCCCACCTCAATCCCGGGGTCATGTCGTGGACCGACTTCCAGCGGCTCAAGCCCGTCGCGCCGTCCATGGGCATGATGCTGGAGACGACGGCGACCCGGCTGTGGAGCGAGCCGGGCGGGCCGCACCACGGTTCGCCCGACAAGGAGCCGGCCGTCCGGCTGCGGGTGCTGGAGGACGCCGGGCGGACGAACGTGCCGTTCACCAGCGGGCTGCTGATCGGGATCGGGGAGACGTACGAGGAGCGGGCCGAGTCGCTGTTCGCGCTGCGCCGCATCTCCCGTGCGTACCACGGCATCCAGGAGCTGATCCTGCAGAACTTCCGCGCCAAGCCGGACACGGCCATGCGCGGAATGCCGGACGCCGAGCTGGACGAGCTCGTCGCGACCGTTGCCGTCGCCCGGCACATCATGGGGCCCGCCGCCTGTCTCCAGGCCCCGCCGAACCTGGTGGACGCCGAGTACGCGCGGCTCATCCGCGCCGGTATCGACGACTGGGGCGGGGTGTCCCCCCTGACGCCCGACCACGTCAACCCCGAGCGGCCCTGGCCGCAGATCGACGAGCTTGCGGAGAAGTCGGCGGCGGAGGGCTTCGAGCTGCGTGAACGGCTCTGCGTGTACCCGGAGTTCGTGCAGCGCGGTGAGCCGTGGCTCGACCCGCGGCTGCTGCCGCACGTACGGGCGCTGGCCGACCCGGAGACCGGCCTCGCCGACACGGACGCGCTCCCCGCGGGGTTGCCGTGGCAGGAGCCCGACGAGGGGTTTACCGCCACCGGGCGGACCGACCTGCACCGGACCATCGACACCGAGGGCCGCACGCACGACCGCCGTGACGACTTCGACGCCGTCTACGGCGACTGGGACGCGCTGCGCGAGGCCGCAGCGCCCGGCATGGTGCCGCAGCGCATCGACACGGACGTGCGGCAGGCGCTCGGGCAGGCCGCCGACGACCCGACGAAGCTCACCGACGACGAGGCCCTCGCCCTCCTGCACGCCGACGGTCCCGCCCTCGACGCCCTCACCCGCATCGCCGACGAGCTCCGCCGGTCGGTCGTCGGTGACGATGTCACGTACATCGTCACGCGGAACATCAACTTCACCAACGTCTGCTATACCGGCTGCCGGTTCTGCGCCTTCGCCCAGCGGCGCACGGACGCCGACGCGTACACGCTGTCGCTGAGCCAGGTCGCGGACCGTGCCGAGCAGGCGTGGGACGTCGGTGCCGTCGAGGTGTGCATGCAGGGCGGCATCCACCCCGACCTGCCCGGCACCGCGTACTTCGACATCGCCCGGGCCGTCAAGGAACGCGTCCCCGGCATGCACGTGCACGCCTTCTCGCCGATGGAGGTCGTCAACGGGGCCAGCCGCACCGGCATGTCGATCCGGGAGTGGCTGACGGCGGCGAAGGAGGCGGGACTCGACTCGATCCCCGGCACCGCCGCCGAGATCCTCGACGACGAGGTCCGCTGGGTCCTCACCAAGGGCAAGCTGCCCACGGCGACGTGGATCGAGGTCGTGAAGACGGCGCACGAGCTCGGCATCCGCTCGTCGTCCACGATGATGTACGGGCATGTGGACCAGCCCCGGCACTGGCTCGGCCACTTCCGCACGCTCGCCCGGATCCAGCAGGAGACCGGTGGTTTCACCGAGTTCGTGACACTGCCGTTCATCCACACCAACGCACCGGTGTATCTGGCGGGGATCGCCCGGCCCGGGCCGACGACCCGCGACAACAGGGCCGTCACGGCGATGGCCCGCGTCCTGCTCCATCCGCACATCGCCAATATCCAGACAAGCTGGGTCAAGCTGGGCGCGGAGGGTGCGGCGGAGATGCTCCGCTCCGGGGCCAACGACCTCGGCGGCACGCTGATGGAGGAGACCATTTCACGTATGGCGGGCTCGAGTTACGGCTCGTACCGCTCCGTGCGCGATCTGACCGCCATCGCGGAGGCCGCCGGCCGTCCGTCCAGGCCGCGCACGACCCTGTACGGGGAGGTCCCGGCGGAACGGCAACAGACGGCGAGCGCTTCCGACGGACATCTGCCGGAGTTGCTCCCGCTGCTGCCGGACTGAGCGGTGGGAGGGGCCGGTCGGTAGGTGTCAGCTTTCGGAGTCGGCTGCGCTGATGTCCGAAGTCGCCTGCTCACGATCATGAGTTGATTGAGCAGTCATTTCGGCATGGCGTCCTTGCCGTCCTGGGCGCAGGGCTTCCAGGAGCCGGCCGGGAGGCGGCATCCGAGGGTTCCTGCTCGCTGAGGCGTTCGATGGTGACGGCGATCGCGACGCGTGCACCCGTCGGCGGCAGCTCAGTCGGCCCGGGATGAGCGACACCGTCGTGATCGAGGACACCTACTGGCGCGCCAGTCCGTGGCGGTCGGCCCAGGCGTTGATCGCCGCGGCCAGCTCCTCGGGGCGGTCCTCCGGGGAGTGGTGGCCGGCCAGGCCGTGGCGGGAGACCTCCAGGCCCGTGATGTTCTCCTCGCACCAGGCCACGGCCCTTCGGTCGGTCATCGCGCCCGGGCCCGGCTCGAACGCAACGAGCAGCTTGGGGACTTCGGGGCTGGCGTCCAGCCAGGCGTCGTAGCGCTCGACGCGGGCGACGACGTCGGCGGGCTCGCCGTCCAGGGGCATCATGCGCGCCCATGCCAGGATCGGGCGGCGGCTCTCGGGGGTCGGGTAGGGGTGGCGGTAGGTGTCGAGGTCGGCGGGGTCGATCGCAGTGGCGACGGTGGCCGGGAACCCCTCGATGAAGAACGACTTCTCAAGGATCAGCTCCTCTCCCAGCCCAGGCGTCTTCAGCTGGGTGAACAGCTCCCGCCCCGCCGCCGGGAACTCGTCCCCGACGAGCGGCTTGACGATCGTCTCCGTGAAGGCCAGCCCGAGGACGCGGCCCGGGAGGCGGGCGGCACGGTCGAAGGCGAGCGCGCCGCCCCAGTCGTGGCCGATGAGGACGGCCTCGTCGAGGCCGAGGGCGTCGAACCAGGCATCGAGGTAGCGGGCGTGGTCGTCGAAGGAGTAGACGAGGTCGGGCTTGCCGGAGTCGCCCATGCCGATGAGGTCGGGGGCCAGCAGGCGGCGGCCGGGCGCGGCGATGCCAGGGAGGACGTTCCGCCACAGGTGGGAGGAGGTGGGGTTGCCGTGGAGGAAGACGAACGGCAGCCCGTCGGGGTCGCCGGACTCGCGGTAGTGAAGGGTGGACTTCAGGACGGGGAGGGTGGGCATCGCGGTGTCACTTCGCTTTCAGTACGGGGGGATTCAGAGGTTGAGGTTCAGGACGCGGTCGACGGCGATCTCGACGACGACCAGGTCCGGCAGGGCGGGCGGGGCCGCGCGGTAGCGGACGGTGTAGCGGCGGACCGCCTCGGCCAGGCGCGATGGGTCGTCGGTGACGGCGGCCCTGCCTTCGAGGGTGACCCAGCGGAAGCCGTCCGCCTGGCAGAGCGCGACGCGGGCCGCCGGGCCGCCCGCCGCCACGTTCCGGGCCTTGCGGGCTCCCGCCCGGGTAGTCACACGGGCCAGGCCGGTGGTCGCGTCGAAGGTGAAGCGGACGGGGGTGACGTGCGGGGTGCCGTCGGGGCGAAGGGTGGTGAAGGCAGCCGTGTGGGGGCGAGTGAAGAACGCCTGGGTGGTAGCCGGGAGTCCGGCGGTCGCCCGGCTCACTTCTTCTTCACGCCCTCGTTCCAGATCAGCTTGGCGATGTTCGGTTTCACGGCCGTGGTGATGACGCCCATGGCCGTACGGACGTACCGCCGCTCCTCCAATTCGCGCAACATGCTCGCGGCGAGGTCCACGCGGGCGGTGAAGACGCCGTCGGCGCTGGTCTCGGCGGTGTGGTAATCCGTGACGACGGGGTGGTCGAAGAGGCCCGAGGGCCGGACGAGGGTCCAGTCAAGGCCCGTCTGACGGATCACGGCCTCCATGCGGCGCATGTCCTCGTGGAGGGTGCGGCCGAGGCGCCGGTTCACCAGCGGGTCGAGCACATGGTTGAAGAAGTGCGCGCCGGTGGGGCGCCAGTTGGGGTCGGCGATGCTGGAGCTGACGGCGAGCAGCCGCGTGATGCCGTGGCGGGCCATGGCTCCGGTGATGACGGTGGCGCTCGCCGAGTACGTGGTGATGGTCTCGTTGCTGAAACGCGCGCCCAGCGCGGACAGGACGGCGTCACTCCCGCCGATCGCCGCGTCGACGGCCGCCGGGTCGGTGGCGTCGGCGACGGCCACGGTGAGGCCGGGCCGTGCGAGGAGGGAGCCGGGGCGGCGGGTCACGGCGACGACCTCGTGGCCGGTTGCGAGGGCTTGTCCGGTGAGGTGGCGGCCGGTCGGTCCATTGGCGCCGAAGACTGCGATACGCATGGTGTCGGGGCATCCCTTCGTGTGGTTCCGGGAACGCCCTTGACTGTGCCGATCACGAAACGCAGGCTCAACGCTGATGAATAACGCCGTCCCTGCCCCTGTGCGCACCCGAGGCCGCCCCCGCGGCAACCCGCCGACCCGCGAGTCGATTGTCTCGGCGGCCCGTGCGCTGTTCCTGGAGCGCGGCTACCGGCGCACCACCCTGCGCGCGGTGGCCGGGGCCGCCGGGGTCGACCCGGCGCTGATCGCGTACCACTTCGGCTCGAAGAAGGGCCTGTTCGCAGACGTGATGCAGTTCCAGTGCGCCAATGCACTGGCGGTGGACGACGTCCTCGGCGGCGACCCGGCCACCCTCCCCGACCGCCTGATCGACGCGGTGACGGACCTGTGGGAGGACGCCGACTTCCTCCAGCTCACCACCCAGGGCGAACAGGCCGCCAAGGTGATCCGCGAATACCTGGAACATGAGCTGCTGGCCCGGCTTGCTGAATTTCTCGGCGGCCGGGACGCGACCGCCCGCGCCACGGCCGTGGTGACGATCCTCGGCGGCCTCATCTACACCCGCTACCTCAACCCCCTCCCCACCCCCGCCGCCCTCACCCCGTCCGAGACCCGCCACATCCTCACCCCGGCGCTGCGCGCGGCGCTGACCTCGAGGCCGCGCACCGCGGCAACCGCCACAGCAGGCCGTCGGGGCTCGCCGACCTCCGGCGAGCACTGCGGAACGCCAACCGGAAACTGAACGAGGACAACGAACGGCTCGCAACGAACTCGCCATGGCCTCGGACAGCTCCGCGACCTCCGCCGAGACATCCCCGCCTCACGCGGCCAGGTACTGTCCGGCCGATCATGACGGCCCGACCGCCAGACGGCCTGACGGGCATAGGGGATCATGCCCTGCGCCGCTCCCCTACGGCTCGTCCTGGCGGTTCCCGGATTCGAAGGCCGTGATCGACCGGACATCCCCCAGTGTCCGGCCTCGGGGCGCGGCCCGACGTCGGCGAACCGGCGGATCCGGTCCTGTTCGTTGGTCTCGTCGGAGGCGTCGAGGTGTCCAGCGGCCTTTCCGCGAACCTCAGCGGCACCCCGGGTCGGTGTGCCGGCCGACCATGATCAATCTCGGCGGCACTTTCTGTACCGCAACCACTCACACCGGGTACGGGCGGCCCCGTGGGGTCGGTCGTGCGGCCAAAAGCGGCGTCCGGCGGCTTTGGCCACATACCGCGCGAACCCTACGTGCCCCCTGAACCGGCCGCTCCCGTTCGATTACAGTGCTGCGCCGGGCAGGGTTCGTTCGACGACGTCGGGGGAGGAGCGCGGTGAGCGCAGCAGCCACGGCCGTGTGGGGCCGTGCCGAGCAGCAGGACTTCCGTGCCAGGGTGCGCGGTGCCCTGCTCGGCGGCGCCATCGGTGACGCGCTCGGCGCCGGTGTCGGAGGGCTCACCCTCGAGGAGATCCGTACCGTCCACGGTCCCGACGGGCTGATGGACCTCACGCCCGTCAACGGTCGCCGCGGAGCCGTCACGGCCGCCACCCAGCTGACGCTCTTCACCGTCGACGGACTGATACGGGCCCAGGTGCGCCGCGACACCGGCGCCTGGCATCCGCCGACCGACGTGCACCGCGCCTATCTGAGGTGGGCGGCCACCCAGCGCGACTGGGGCCCCGACGAGCGCCGCAAGGACAACGGCTGGCTCGCCCGCGAGGAGTGGCTCTACAGCCGCCGCAACCCGCCCCGCGACACTGTCACCGGTCTCGGTGACGAGAGCATGGGCACCGTTCAGGCTCCTAAGAACCCCACGGCCCGCGACGCGGGTGCGCTCGTCCGGTCGGCACCGTTCGGGCTGCTCGTCGGCTGGGAGCCGCAGCTGGTGTGCCAGCTCGCCGTCGAGTGCGCGGCGCTGACCCACGGGCACCCGACCGCCTATCTCTCGGCGGGCGCGTTCGCGGTCATCGTGCACGGCCTGGCCCGCGGCGAGACGCTGGACGGCTCGGTGCAGCGCGCCCTCGCGCAACTGGCGTCCCGGCCCGGCCACCAGCCCGTCACCGACGCGCTCAAGCAGGCGCTGGGGACCGTTCGCCAGGGGATCCCGAGCGCCGCGCGGGTCGCCGCCATCGGAGAGGCCCACCTCGCGGAGGACGCTCTCGCGATCGCCGTCTACTGCGCGCTCGTCGGTGAGGACATCCGGCACGGGCTGCGTCTCGCCGTCAACCACGACGGCCCCTCCGAGGTGACCGGCGCCGTCTGCGGCGCGCTGCTGGGTGCGCTCCACGGGGAGACGGCGCTGCCGCCGGCCTGGCTGTGCGAGCTGGAGGGACGCCCGACGCTGCTGGAGATCGCGGACGACTTCGCCATGGAGATGACCCAGGGCCCGGCGTTGCACAGCCCGACGGCGACCGCGCCGGGCTGGGTGCAGCGCTACCCGCGGGCGGCGGCCGAACTGACCTGACGGCCGCGCGCGCGGCCGGAGCGCTCGGCGGGTGCGCCCGACCGGCCCGGCCGGTGAGCTCGCCCGCCACGCCGACGCGCCCGGCGGGCCCGCGCTGCGGGACGGTCGGGCGCATCCCATGGTCATCGTGTGCGAGAAGAAGCCGACGACGACCGGGCCGAGCAGGCCGTGCGGCAGCAGCTGCTCCGCCATCAGCGCACAGCTGCCGCAGGGCTTGTCGGTCTCGATGAGCAGCGGCGCGCCCACATGGGGAAGAAACAGCACCGCCGGCCGGACCCGCCACAGCGGCCGGATCGCGGAAGCCGGCGTGTGGCAGTCGACTCGCGGCGGCCGACTCGCGGGAAGCGGCGACCGCTAGCGCATCAACTCGCCCGCATTGACGAGCAGCGACTGACCCGTGATCGACCTGGCCCGGTCGGAGGCGAGGAAGGCGGCCGCCAGCGCGACGTCCTGATCCGTCGCCAGCTCGGGCAGCGCCATCCGCTCGGTGAGCCGCTCGAGCACCTCGCTCTCCGGCGCCCCTTCGGCGTGTGCCGTGAACTGGACGTACGCCTGCACCGGCGGGCCCCACATCCAGCCGGGCAGGACCGTGTTCACCCGGATCCGGTGCGGGCCCAACTCCCGTGCCAGCGAGTACATCGCGGACGTGAGCGCCCCCTTGGACGCCGCGTACGCCGCCTGCCGCACCTGTGACGGCGCGGCCACCGCCGACTGCGTGCCGATGATCACGACTGAGCCGCCCCGCTCCTTGAGCCCCGGCAGGCACGCCCGGGTCATCCGGAGCGTGCCGAGCAGATTCACATCCAGAACGCCCTGCCAGGTCGTGAAGTCCGCGTCCTCGAGGCCGCCGAAACAGCTGTCCCACGCGGCGACGTGCACGACCGCGTCGATCCGCCCGAAGCGCTTCACTGCGAGGGCCGCCAGCGCCTCGCACTGCGCCTCGTCGGTGATGTCGGTGACCTGGTGCGCGGTCCGTGTGCCAAAGGGGTCGATCTCGCCGGCGGTCTTGGCGAGGTTCGCCTCCGTGCGCGCGCCCAGGACTGCGTTGCCCCCGTCCTCGACGACGGCCGCCGCGACCTGGTGCCCCAGTCCGGCGCCGACGCCGGACACGATGACGGTCTTGTCCCGAAGCAGCATCCCGGCGCCTCCCGAGGCTGGCGGATTATCTGACGGGGCGTCAGAGTAGGTCCGTCCGCCGGAGGAGGGAAGGGGAACGCCATGAGCGAGGACACACGCGGCGAGGACACGCGCAGCGAGGTGTACGCCGAGCTGGCCGCCGTCGGCCCGTACGGGGTCCGCCCTGGCCACGCGCTGATCACCATGGTCGAACCGCATCCCGGCCACGAGTACGCGTACAACCGCTGGTACGAGGACGACCACTACTACGCGGGCGCGACGGCGATGCCCTGGATCTTCGCCGGCCGCCGCTGGGTGGCGACCAGGGATCTCCAACTGCTGCGCTACCCCGAGAAGTCAGCCGTGGCGCAGCCCGTGACCGCCGGGTGCTACGTCTCGACGTACTGGATCACCGACGGCCGCTACGCCGACCACATGAAGTGGACCGTCGCCATCAACAAGCGCCTCAACCGCGACGGGCGCGTGCATCAGCAGCGTACGCACGTCTTCACGGCCTTCCAGGACCACGAGGCCACGGTCTACCGCGACGGAGCCGCCGGCCCGCGCGACCGGCACGCCCTGGACCACCCTTACGCCGGTCTTGTGGTGCAGGTCGTCGACGCGGAGGGGCCCGGGCAACGGGCGGAGCTGCTGGAGTGGCTCCGCGCGAAGCACCTGCCGAGGAGGCTCGCGGGCTCGTGCGCCGCGATGGTGACCGTCTTCAGGCCGACCCCGCTGCCGGGTGACCGGATGACATACGTGAAGCAGGTGGAGGGCGTGGACTGTCGGCTGACGCTGCTCTGGTTCCTCGAGGCGGACCCTCGCGAGCGATGGGACGCGGAGTTCACCGGGCTCGACGTGGCGGTCGCCGAGTCGGGGCTGGGGAGGGTCGAGCTGGTGGCGCCGTTCGTACCGACCGTTCCCGGGACCGACCGCTACGTCGACCGGCTGCGCTGAACCGGGCCGGCGCCAAGCCCCGCGGTGGGGAAACGTCCCGGCATGGCCGAGCCCCCTCGGCCGGGACGGCGAACCAGTCGAGAGGGCCCTCGGTGCTGACTGTTGCTCGTTGTGCTCGTCGGTTGTTGCCGGCTGGTTGCTGGTTGCTGCGTGTCGTTGCTGCGTGTCGTTCGTGTGCAGCGGGTCCCGACGCGCTCAGCCGAGCCCGAACGCGCCCTCGCCCACTTCGTTCACGAACGCATTCCACGACTCGGGCACGAAGGTGATCGTCGGGCCTGCGGTGACTTTCGAGTCCCGCACGGAAATCTCCTGCACGACAGGGGATTTGACCTCTACGCATGCGCCGTTTCCGGTGGAGTACGAGGACTTCGTCCAGGTCTCCGTGGCGCCCTGAAGGATTGCCATGTTCGCTCCGCTTCCGGCAAGTGGGGTGATCTGAGCCAACGTTCTTGCTGGCGTGATCGACGCTACTCGCCGAGCCGGGTGCGTGAGACGGGCGTTCACTCGACCGGATGGCATATTCCATGCGGCTCTTCCGTCGCACGGGAGCTCTGGTGTACCGTGCCGCCCCTCGCTCAGGCAGGGTCACCCTGGGCGTACATCTTGGCGATGTCGGCGATGAACTGCCGCGTCTGTTCCACGTTGAGGGCCTGCGCACGCAGATGCTCGTACATGACGCTGTACTTCTGCACGTCGTTGGCCTTCTCCAGATACAGGTCGCTGGTCACACCCTCGATGTAGACCACGCTCGAGTCCGAGGCGTCCGGGAACTCGAGGATCGCGTACTGACCGTTGATGCCCGGATGCGCGCCCATCTCGAACGGCAACACCTGCACCGTGACGTGCGGCTCCTGTGACAGCTCCACCAGATGCTCGAGCTGCTCACGCATCAGCTGCTTGCCACCGACCTGCCGGCGCAGCGCCGCCTCGTCGATCACCACCCACAGACGCAGGGGGTGCTCGGTGTCCCTGATGCGCTCCTGTCGGCGCAGACGGACGCTGACGCGCTTCTCGACATCGGTCGTTCCGCTCTCGGGCAGCGCTCCGGCGATGAGCGCCTCCGCGTACTGCCGCGTCTGCAGCAGGCCGGGGACGACCTGCGGCTCGTACACGCGCAGACTGGCCGCGTCGGTCTCCAGACCGATGTACACGCTGTACGGGATGTCGCCGAAGGCGTGCCACCAGCCCTGCTGGCGGGAGTCCTTGGCCATCTGCATCAACGAGTCGACGATCCGGTGGTCCTCGACCTCGTACACCCCGCACAGGTCGCGGACGTCGCGCTGGCTGATCGAGCGGCGGCCGTTCTCGAGACGGCTGATCTTCGACTGGGAGACCAGCAGACGCTCCGCCACCTCCTCGGCCGTCATACCCTTCAACTCGCGGAGCCGGCGCAGCTCCTGCCCCAATCGGCGTCTCCTGACGGTGGGATTGACGTTGGACGCCACGGAAACTGCACCTCCGGCTTGCGTAGCTGTGCGTATCTACTGCTGAGCAGATTGCCACCAATGGTGGTCGCTGCGCTGCCAAATGGCTACACACGTGAACGCTGCCGCTGCACATGCGAACGCGCGGGGCAGCGGCGTGGCTGCCCCGCGCGTTCGACCTGCGGCTCCCGAACCGGCCTTGGGGACGACGGTGCGGTGGTCGTGCGATGGGGTGTTCTGTCGTGCGGTGCTGCTGTGGTGCGGTGACGCGCTCAGTGCGCGACGACGCGCGCGGCCATGCTGCCGCGGCGTGGTTGCATGGGTACGGGCCCTGGCTGGCGGCCCCCGGGGGCCGCCGCCTGGTTGCGGCGAGGTTGTGCGGCCACACCGTTCTGAACGTCCATCACCGCGTGCGCGACGAGGCCGCCCATGGGGTCGTGCCTGATGAGGTCCCGCAGACGGGACCGCGAGGAACGCCCTTCGTTACCCGGGTACAGGTGCTTGCCGAGACCGACCGCGTGGGCCAGGGCGGCGAGCGCCGCGGTCCGCGGGTCCGGCGGTACGCCGGTGCGGATCGCATTGTCCAGCCGGGCCCTGATGTCCCGGCTGATGGCCGTGTCCGTCGCCTGGTAGCGAGTCGTCGGCAGCACTCCGCACATCTGGCCCGCCACGGCATGCACCATGCCGCACCGCTCCAGATGCGAGAGGTAAATCTGGCGCAGCCCCAGCCGGGGCCCGCCGATCCAGTGGACCGCGCGCACCGGGCTGCCGCGTCTGCGCAGCAGTTCCAGTGCGGAGTCCAGAGTCGGATCTCCTGTCGGCCGTGGCATCACCACGGCGATACGATCCCCGTCTGGGGCTATCCGTCCTGCCAGAGCCAGCTCTACTAGCTGTGCCCCGGCCAGGCCGAGGTCGAGCGACTGCGGCTGCGCTGTGGTACCCGTTGCCGGGTCCAGAGCGAGCAGCAGAAGCTCCTCCGGAAGTGTTCTGCGGCTCCTGCCCATCCATGCCTCCCCGCGTGGATGAATGACAGGGTGACCCCTCTCACATTGGTCTGTCGAGAGCGCCGGGGTGCTTTGTTAGGGAACCGATAGGTATGTCGTTCTCGTCTAGCACGGGAGCCAAGCGCTCACACAGGACACTGGTAGATGGTTCGGACACCTCGAGCCGGCGGCGGACCGCCGGCTCCGGGTGCCTGTGAAGACATACGCATGGCGCATGGCACATGACTCATGGAGGAGGCACGGTGGCGGGCGAGTCCCCCGACAAGTCGGAGCAGCGGAAGTCGTCGGGGGAGACGACTCAGGAGGAGTGCGACCCGCGCATCGCCGTGTTCCGTCAGGCCTCCCCGGAGCGCGGCGCCGCGTCCGCGCAGGGAAGTGCGCCGCAAGGAGACGCAGCCGCGCAGGGGAGTGGCGCCATGCAGGAGAGTGGCTCCGGCCATGACGCCTCCCTGACGGAAGATTCCGCGGAGCGCCCGGCGCCCGTGGACCAGCCGACGGCGGTCTTCAGGTCCCCGGCGGTGGATGACGCGGGTGAGCGGGACGCCGCCCCCGAGGGCAATGACGCACGCCTGCGGGCGGCGGTTGCGGCGTGGGTGGCGACGGCCGATGAGCCGGACGCCGCACACAAGACGCGGGACGCGGCCGGAGAGGCGGCGGAGGAGGCTCCACAGGCCCCGGCAGAGGCCGAGGGGCCGGAGGCGGGCCGGGCACCGGTCGGGACGGCCAGGGAGGCCGGTGAGGAGGCTCCCACGGCATCGGGCGCCGCTCCCGAGGCCGACGGCGTGACCGACGCCCCGACCGGCGAGCCGACCGACGGCGCGGACGGGGGGACCGCGCCGGAGGGCGCGGCTTCGACCGAGGCGGAGACGCCCGCCGACCGCGCGCCCGAGGCTGCGGATGCCGAGGCGGCGTCAAATGCCCCTATTGCGGATGAATCTGACGAATTTGACGAGTCGCCGGCGTCGGCTGAGGCGGCCGAGTCCGACGAGCGCGCGCCCGGGGTGCCGGGCGGCACGGTGCCCGCCGAGGCGGCTCGCGAAGCCGAGGTCGCCTCCTCCTCCAGTGACGCCCCCAGTGACGCCTCCGGCGACGCCCCGTCCGACGATGCCCCGTCTGACGATGCCCCGTCCGACGATGCCCCGTCCGGAGATGCCGCCGGTGACGTGTCCGGCGGCGAGGACGCGAGCGTGCAGAAAGCCTCCCCGGTCCCCGCCTCCACCTCCTCGGGCAGTGCGGAAGCAAAGAGTGAAGGCAGTGCTCCGGCCGAGTCTGCGGACGGCGCCGTCGATCAGCCGACCACGGTGTTCAAGGCGCTGCGTCGTCCTCCCGTCGACCAGCCCACCACCGCGCTGAAGGTGCCCCCGCTTCCCGAGCCCGAGCCCGAGCCCGAGCCCAAGCCCGAGCCGGCGGCCGAGCCCAAGGCGCAGCCCGAGCCCGCGCCCGCAGCGGACCCCGAGCCGGAGACCGACGCCGAGCGCACCAGCACCTTCGTGCCGCTGCGCCGCGACGACGTGCGGCCGGCGGCGCCCGCCCGGCCCGCACTGCCCACGCCCCCCGCGGCCTCCACGAGCCGCAAGCCCAAGGCGCCGGCCGCGGCCGCCGCCCAGGCGCTTCCCTCCGCGCAGCCCCCCGCCTCTCTCGGCGAGACCGAGCGGACCAGGCAGCAGCCCATGCCTCCGCTGCCGCCGCTCGATCTGCTGGCGGAGCTGACGAACACCCCGCCGCCGCCGGAGACCCCGGTCCGCACGGTCGTGCGGCGCGTCAAGATCTGGACGCCACTGGTCCTGCTGCTCCTGATCGTCTTTGCAGTCGTGCAGCTGGTGCGCCCGCTTCCGGAGCCGTCGTTGACCCTTTCGGCGAAGGAGACGTACACCTTCGAGGGCGGCCCGCTCGAGCTGCCGTGGCCCGCCGAGGGCCAGGGGGCCGCAGAGGTCGTCGGCGTCGGCAGCCTCGGTCAGTACGGCGCCCAGAAGCCCGCCCCCATCGCGAGCGTCGCGAAGACCATGACGGCGTACGTGATCCTCAGGGACCACCCGATCAAGGGCGAGGAGGTCGGCCCGAAGATCACCGTCGACAAGAAGGCCGAGGAGGAGTCGAAGGCGAAGAGCGAGTCGACGGCTCCGATCAAGGAGGGTCAGCAGTTCACGGAGAAGCAGATGCTCCAGCTGCTGATGATCCCGTCGGGGAACAACGCGGCCCGTCTGCTCGCCCGCTGGGACGCCGGTTCCGAGGAGGCGTTCGTCAAGAAGATGAACGACGCCGCCAAGGACCTCGGGATGACGAACAGCACCTACACCGACCCGAGCGGTCTCAAGTCCAGCACCGTCTCCACCCCGCTGGACCAGCTCAAACTGGGCGCGGCGGTCATGGAGAACGACGTGTTCCGCAAGATCGTCAACATGACGCAGGCCGAGATCCCGGGCATCGACGGAAAGATCCGCAACAACAACGACCGCGCCCTCCTCATGGACGGCGTCGGCGGCATCAAGACCGGATCCTCCACTCCGGCCGGCGGCAATCTGCTCTGGTCCGCCAACGCCGTCGTCGACGGCGAGGTCCGCCTCATCATCGGGATAGTGATGGGTGCGCAGGACGCTCCTCTGCTGTGGCAGAAGCTGGAGAAGGCGATCGACTACAGCGTCGCGCTGATCCCGCCGGCCCAGGAGGCCGTCACCTCCGCCACGGTCGTCAAGAAGGGCGATGTCGTCGGCCACGTCGACGACGGTCTCGGCGGCCGTACGCCGGTCGTCGCCACCAAGGACCTCAAGGCCGTCGGTTGGGCAGGTCTGGACGTGAAGATCGAGATCGCCGACAGGGGCAGCTCGATCCCGCACGCGGCGAAGGCGGGGACGACCATCGGCCAGGTCTCCGTCGGCGAGGGCGCCGGCAAGGTCAGCGCCCCGGTTGCCCTCCAGGAGGACCTCGAGGAGCCCGGCTTCGGCGCCAAGCTGACCCGTCTCGGCTGACCGGGTCGGGTCGGCGAACGAGAACGCGTAGCGCCACGTAGAGGAGGGGGAGCCCGATCAGGGCTCCCCCTCCGCCAGTGCTGGTGCAGGCCGGGCCCGTCCGACCGCCGCCGGTGCTCATCTCGGCCCGCGCCGGAGGCCCTTGTGCGTCGCCCAGTAATGTGGTTGGCCTCCATCGCACCCGCAGAAACGCCGCTCCACTCGGCGAGCACGCCCCCGATCCGCCCGCAGACACGCCCCTTCACAGGAGTCCGTCATCACCACCACGCTGAACGCCTCTCCGGCCGTTGCCGCGGAACGTGCTGGGTGGACGAGCCGGACCGCCACCGCCCTGATTCCCCTGACGGTGGCGCTCGTCCTCGGGCTGTGGGGCATCCGTCGCGACGGTGGCGTCTGGCGGGACGAGGTCGTCACGTACGACATGGCGCACCGGACCCTGCCCGAGTTGTTCCAGACGCTGCAGAACGCCGACGCCGTCCATGGGCTGTACTACGTCCTGATGCACGGGCTGTTCGCCGTGTTCGGAGGGGACCTCGTCACTCTCCGGCTGCCGTCCGTGCTGGCGACGGCCGCGGCCGCCGCGGGAATCGGGCTGCTCGGCCGTCGCCTCGCCGGACCGAGGGCGGGCCTCTTCGCCGGGCTGGTCTTTCCGGTGATCCCCGCTGTGCAGGAGTACGCGCAGGAGGGCCGTTCCTACGCGGTCGTGTGCGCGCTGGTCGCCTGGGCCACCTACCTCCTGGTGAGCGCCATGTCCCGGCCCACGAAAGGCCGGTGGGCCGCCTACGCGGTCGTGGCTCTGGTCGCCTGTCTGCTGCACGAGTTCGCCGTGCTGATGCTGACGGCGCACGGCGCGACGGTCCTGCTCTCGGGTGTGCCGCGTCCGGTCAAGCGGGCCTGGAGCCGGGCGGCCGCCGGCGTCGTCGTGGGTCTCGCCCCGCTCGCGGTGTTCAGCATGAGCCAGTCGGAGCAGGTCGGCTGGATCCTCTGGCCCGACCCCGTGCAACTGCTGACCTTCGCGGCCATGGCGGTTGTGGGCCTGCGGTGTGCCCGTACGCCCGTGCGGGCGCGAGGACCGGTCCGGCTGCGCACGCTCGCGGTCCCGCTGCTGACGCTGCCCACCATCGCCCTGTTGCTGGTCTCCCAGTTGAAGCCAATGTACGTCGACCGCTATGTCCTCTATTACGTCATAGGGTTCGCGCTGCTGCTGGGGGCCGCGCTCGACCGGGCGTTCGTGCCGCACGACGGGCCGGGCCGGATGCCGCGGCGGAAGTGGATCGTGTCCCTCGCGGTGGCGGCGGTGCTCGCGGCCTTGGTGCCCGTGGCCGTGCATCTACGCAGCCCGGAGAGCCGGGTGGACGACGCGACGGCCGTGGCCTCGGCGGTGGCGGAGGCCGCGGAGCCCGGCGACGGCGTCGTGTTCTCCCCGGCCAGGCGGCGGGTCTGGACCCTGGCCCGTCCGGAGGAGTTCCGGGGGCTTCGCGACGTTGCCCTGGCGCAGAAGGTGACCTCGTCCGACTCCCTGTACGGCGAGGAGATATCGCCCGAGCGGACGCGCGCGGGCATGCTCGCCATGGACCGCATCGTCGTGTTGGGCGACCCCGAGGGGAGCCCCCTCGATGTGGACGAGCAGGAGATCGCCAAGCGGACGACGCTCCGTGACCACTTCGAGCAGTGCAGCAGCAAGGAAGTCACCGGCGCGCGGATCATGGTCTACGCGCGCCCGGGGCACTGTGCCACGCGCTGACGCCGCTGTCCGCCGGTGGGCGTCCCACCTGACGTCGCCGACGCGCCAATTCGCTTCATTCTTACCCGCGTTAACACTTATGCGCCTGCTGCCGCTGATGCATAGTGGTCGCGCATTGACATACCCATCAGTCGGTCTACGGGTTCGGGTGCGACATGGCGTGTGAGCGATGCGGCGGCGACGACGACGTCCGCGGCACGGGGATGCTGCCGGGTGAATGCGGCAGATCCGAAGGATTCTGCGGGTGCGCCCGCCCGCTTCTCGGATCCGTAAGGGCTCTGCTGACAGCGGCGCTTGCGCTGACGGTGCTCCTGCCCGCGCTCGTCGCCTGCGACCCGTCGGGAAGCGGCTCGCAACGGGCCGGCGGGCCGGCGCCCGGAGCCGCGGGCGACCCGGGCGACCTCGGGGGTGCACCTGAGCGGATCGCCCCCACGGAGGCGCCGGAAACCACGCCACCGCCTGCCCGCGCCAGGCCCAAGCCCCCGTCGACGCCAAAGGAGCCGAACGAGCGGTCCGGCCCTTCGTACTCGGCCTGGGCAGGGCCCGGTTGCACCGGAGGCGGCCGCTACCGTGAGGAGGGCCGCTTCAGCGACGGCGACGACGGTTGGTACACCGTCAGCTCCGGCGGTCACCGCGGTGACGGCTGCGACGGCAGCTTCACGGCGCTCCCGATGTCCGGCAGCCGCACCCAGGACGGCGGAGGTTCCGCGACGTGGTCCTGGTACGTCGGCAGCGGCTACCCCACCTGCTCGATCGCCGTCGTCGTACCGGACAGCGGCCGCGACCGCGACGCCGCGGGGGAGCCGACCACGTACAACGTGCTGAAGGACCCCGAGGACTCGGGCAGCACCGTGAAGACGTTCGAGATCGACCAGACGAAGCTGCGCGGCCGAGGACTGGTGATCGAGAAGGTCCCGGTCCACGACCAGCAGCTGACGGTCCAACTGGTCGACCGCGGCCAGGACCGGGGCGACGACGGCCTTGACGGGGCCCACCACGGAGCGGCGCAAATGCGGGCGGAATGCCGCGCTTGAACCCGATTCCGCAACGTTGCCACCCCGCGCCTCCCAGGGCGTATGGCGGTGCTGCATAGTGTCCGACATGGTTTGCGAGGGATGCAGACGCACGGGACGCACGTGCGAGGAGTGCACGGTGCCCACCACCCACATACCGGGCCGTCACCGTGCCCCGGCACGCCCCAAAGCGCTGCTCGGCATTTGTGCAGCCCTCGCGGCGGGCGCACTGCTCACGGGTGCCGTGCTGCTGATCGGCGGCGGCAACGGCGAAGCCGTGAGCGATCCGGTCGCCCCAGTGGCCGACATCGAGGTCGGCGGCCGGCCCAACCTGATCACGCCGACGGACGCCCTCCCCGCGCCGAGTGCCACGCCCTCGACCTCTGAGCCCGCAGCCCCCGTCGCCACCACCACCCGAACGGCACCGACCGCGTCTCCTTCGACTCCGGGCCCCCGCCCCTCACCCCCACCGCCCGCATCCCAGAGTCCTACGGCCCCCAGTCCCATCACGACTCCGTCCGAGGACTGGTCGGACCGAGACAACTGCCGCGAGGACTGGGACGACGACTGGGACCACGACCACCGGGGCGGCAACGGCCGCCGGGGCCACGACGGCTGCTGGTGACCCCGTCGTGTCCGGCTGGGCCGGAGATCTCGTGTCGTCACCGGCCCGGGGACGGCCGGCCCAGCGCCAACCGTGCCACGCGCGGCCAGTTTGCCGCCCCGCCGCTGACACGCGGTGCGTGGGGACGACGGCGTGGCACGCGGACCCGGAGTGCCCCGGGCGTGCTGCGGCACACCACGGGAGAGGGCAGAACGACGTGTTCTCCGTCGATGCCGACCGGAAGCGTGTCCGTGTCGGCTTCGACGACGACTTCCTCGGCGCTCAGCCGGATGAGTCCCCCGGAGCGCGGACCGCGCACCATGCGTGCCGCCTGCGCGGTGTTGCCGACCCGCACGCACACCACGCCGAGGAGTCCCGAGTCCAGCCGCTCCCTGCGCCCCGGACGGGCGGCGTCGACGGCACGTCCGTAGGGGTTGTTGCTGACGAGCAGCGCCTGAAGGCCGTCGATGTGCGTCCGGTCGGTCCGCGCCCTCAGCCTGGGTGCGTCCTCGCCGGTGAGGAGGCCGGGGAGGGTTCGCAGGGTCGTGCGGGCTTTGGCATCCCGGTACGAGGGGTCGACGACGACGGACGCGTACGTTCCGAATGAGGCGTTGTTGACGAAGACCCGGTCCGCGGCGTACCCGAGGTCGATGCGGAGTTCGACGCCGTGTGTCAGGGCTGCCAGGGCCGCCACCGGGTCGTCGCGGTCCAGGCCGAGATCGAGGGCGAAGTGATTGCGGGTACCGGCGGGAATCACCACGAACGGCAGGTCGTGGCGCGCCGCGATGTCGGCCACCAGCGCCTGGGTGCCGTCGCCGCCCGCCACCGCCAGCAGATCGGCCCCCTCGGTGACGGCCTGCCGGGCCAGCTCTGCGATGTCCTGGCCCGCGTCGAGCAGCTGCACCCGGCAGCCCGCGGCCCGGGCCTTCTCCACGAGATGGAAACGGCCCACCTTGCCGCCGCCGGAGCGCGGATTCATGAGCACCCACGGGGCGTGGGGCGCTTGGGCGAGAGCCTGCTCGGGTGCGGGGTGACCAGCCGTCAGGGCCGTACGCGCCGCCGTTACGGCCAGGAGCCACAGGGCCAGGGACAGCAAGGCCGGCCCCAGCATGCCGAACGTGGCGTACACGGCGAGGACCGCGACCGGCGCGGTCACCGACAAGGCCGTCCCAAGGACACGCAGCGCGCCGGTGTGCGCCAGGGCCCACCACAGCCCGACGGCGGCGAGCGCCAGTCCGGCGACGCCGATCAGCGCCCACAACACGCTCCGCAGACCGGCGGCGACGAGCGGCACCAGGACGCTCCCCAGCAGGGCGAGCACGGCGAGGCGAGCCCGTCCGGGACTGCCCTCGCGTATCGGTGCGGCCCCTGCCTCACCCGAAGTCCTCGTATGCCCGCCGTGTCGTGGCACCTGTCAGGTCCTTCTCCTCGCGATCCCTCGTCCGCCCCCGCCTTGCCCTCCGGGCCGTCCGCTCGGTGCCGGTGCAGGCTCACATGCTGCGTGGTGAGCGCTCCCCGGACAGATCGAAGAGGTCGCCGTCGCTCTGGAGCACGCACAGGGCCCAGATGATGAAGCCCGAAATCGTGATCATCACGATCGACCACACCGGGTAGTACGGCATGGAGAGGAAGTTGGCGATGATGACGAGTCCGGCGATGGCCACGCCGGTGATGCGCGCCCATACCGCAGTCCGGAGCAGCCCGATGCTGACGGTCACGGCGATCGCGCCCAGCACGAGGTGGATCCAGCCCCAGCCGGTCAGGTTGAGCTCGAACACGTAGTTGGGCGTCGTGACGAAGATGTCGTCCTCGGCGATGGCCATGATGCCCCGGAAGATGTCGAGCAGGCCGACGAGGAAGAGCATCACGGCCGCGAAGGCGGTCAGGCCGTTTGCCCATTCCTGCCTCGTCGTTTGTGCCGGGGGGGTGCGGTTCGCGGTCATCCTGCGCCTCGATTCGTGTTGTCCGGATGCTCAGCGACCGGTGGTGCCGGGGGTCGTGTCGGTCTGCTCCGCCGGGCCGTGGCCGGTCAGGACCAGTTCCTTGGCCCTGCGGAACTCCTCGTCCGTGATGTCGCCGCGGGCGCGGATCTCGGACAGCTTGGCGAGTTCGTCGGCGCTGCTGGGCCGGCCCTTCGCGCCTGCCGCCTCCCTGATGTGGGCGTCGAAGGCTTCTTGCTGTGCTCGAGCCTGCGCCATCTCCCGGCGGCCCATGTTCTTGCCGCGGGCGATCACGTAGACGAAGACCCCGAGGAAGGGCAGCAGGATGGTGAACACCAGCCAGCCGGCCTTCGCCCACCCGCTCAGCGCATCGTCACGGAAGATGTCGGTGATGATGCGGAAGAGCAGGATGAACCACATGATCCACAAGAAGAACAGGAGCATGCTCCAGAAGACGCTCAGCAGGGGATAGTCGTACGCCAGGTATGTCTGCGCGCTCATATCTCTTCTCCGTCCACGGGCTCTCGTCCGGCCGTCGTTGCGTGCTGTCTTCAGCGTGGGCACGACCAGGACCGGGTGACCTCACCCGGCGCGGGTGAGCTTGCGGGCGGCCGACGACAGGCGGGACAGCAGCCGGGCCGTGGTCCCCGACCACGGGCCCGCCGCGACGCGCGCGGGCCTGTGCCAGTGGGACGCGCGCCCGAGGCCGGGTTTCCGGCTGTGACTCACGGGGCCCCCGGTCGCCAGGTCCGGCGGCCTCTGGGACCGCCAGGACGATCAGGACGGCCACGGCCATGGCTGCTCCTTTCCGTGGGTGCGCCGCCCCGGTCGCGACGGTTGCCGCTCGGAATGACGGAGGGAAGGGCGACAGCACCGGCCCGGTGTGTCCGCACCCGCCCCGCCGGAGCGGCGGGGCGGGTGCGGTGTCAGGCGGGTTTGGCGGGGGCGTGCGGCCCCGTGGTGTGCGTCTTTCGGAGCGCGCTCCGCCACGCGAGGGCGACCACCGCCTCGGCCAGGCCGAGCAGGACGAGCCACAGGCCGAGCAGCCGGGTCAGGGCGCGGGCCGACTCCGCCGGCAGGGCGAGCACCACGATGCCCGCGACGATGCCGAGCACCGCGGCGCCCAGGACGACACCGCGGTGCGGCAGGTCCTTGGCGGCGAGGGCCGTGTAGAGGGTGAGGATGCCGGACACGAGCCAGACGACGCCGACGATCAGCGAGAGTGCGGCGATGGTCTGCAACGGGTTCCGCAGGCACAGCACCCCGGCCAGGACGTACAGCACGGCCAGGAGCAGTTCTGGGAGCCGTTCACCGTGCTCCTTCCGGCCGAAGACGGCCACGAACCGGAACGCGCCGGTCACCAGCAGGTACAGGCCGATGAGGACTGCCAGGACGTGCAGGGTTCCCTCTGGCCACACGAGTACCAGGACGCCGGGCACCAGCGTGGTGACCGCCGAGCCCAGGAGCCAGGTCCATGAACGGCCGAGCCGCGCGAGCACGTAGGCGGTGTCACCCGTCGGAACGGGGGCCGCCTCATCAGGTTCCTGCCCGGCGCGCGATGCCGGATCAGGCGACATGGCCATGACTCCTCCTCGCATGATCGAGTCCCGCTTCGGGACCGCCGGCGGGGCGGTGTGTGAGGGGACGTGCGATGCACCTCGACCACTCCAGGGTCACGCCTGTCACCCCGTCCCGAGGTCACCCACCACGGGTGATCCGTCGATGCCGCCAAGGCGGTGAGGTGGGGTCTCCAGCCGCCCGTCCCATCGGTCTTCCAGCCGGATGGAACGAAGAGACACGAGATGAGCGACCGAGCGCGGCCCGGACCGACCGCACCGGGTCCGGGCCGGACGTGCGCAGCCGGCCTCGTCGGCGGACGGGGAAGCCGTGCGCCGTACCGCCGAGGCGAGGGCGCGGGCCCGCACGCGTACTCAGCTCCGGGCCTTCGCGAAGCTCACCCGCGTCACGGCCGAGGGCCGCCGCATCGCGCCGAGGCGCTGGAAGCCGCCCGCCGCTCCGGCCGGAGCGGGGCGGAGCGGCTCTGAGCAGAGGTACGGCCTCCGGAGGGCGATCTGCTGTGCGGCTCTTCAGAGGCCGATCCGGTGTCGGACACCGCCCGGTCCCGTCACTCCGGCAGCTGCCGCATCTCCACGACACGCAGCCCCAGTGACTGGCAGCGCGCCAGCAGCCCGTACAGGTGCGCCTCGTCCACGACGGGACCGAACAGGACGGTCTGGCCGGAGATCACCACATGGCCCAGCTCCGGGAAGGCTTTGGCCAGCGTTTCCGACAGGTGTCCCTCGATTCGGATCTCGTAGTGCACGAGCTTGTCCTCCCACGGACTGCCTGGGACAGGTGGACGCGCCGTTCCCTGCCATCCTCCGCCTCCGTGCTCCTTCGGGCCTCACTCGGAACAGGTGACCGGCCGACGGCGACGCACGCCATGGATCAATGCGTCAGAACGAATTTGAAGGAGATGATCAACAGGCCGAGCAACAGGTTGACCGTTGCGGTGGTGACCACAAGCCGCCACGAAGCTCCGGCGCGGCGTGCCGCGGCCACGGACCAGCCCACCTGGCCGGCCACGGCGACGGCGAGAGCCAGCCAGAAGGCACCGTTCATCTCCAGGCCCAGGAGCGGGCTGACGGCCACGGCGGCGGCCGGCGGGACGGCGGCCTTGACGATCGGCCATTCGGCACGGCACACGTGCAGCACGACCCGGCGGTCGAGAGCCTGTTGAGCCAGGCGTGCCCCGAACAGCTGGGCATGTACATGGGCGATCCAGAACACCATGCCGGTGAGCAACAGGAGCAGCACCATCTCGAGGTGCGGGAAGGAGCCCAGCGCGCCGGCGCCGATCACCACGGAGGCCGCGAGCATGGATCCGTAGACGCCGCCGGTGTAGTCCGCCTGTGCCCGGCGCTCGGCACGGCGCATCCGGCGCGCCGTGGCCGGGTCGTTTCTGGTCCTGGTCACCGGTGGCTCCCTCCGGACTCAGCACGTCGATTCGGTTCCTCCGGCCGGAGTGTCGGGGTCCGGCCGCCGCGGACGGCTCTCCCGGGCGGTTGGCAGGTGTGGTGTGACGAGGAAACTGGCCAGAGCGATGCCGCCGGTGGCCAGGATCGCCGCCTTCAGGCCGTCCAGCTGCGCGGAGGCGTAGGAGTCCGCGACGGCGCCGACCTCGGACGGCGGCAACCCGGCACGCTCGGCCGCCGAGCGCACCTGATCGGTGGAGACGAAGGTGACCCCGGCCTGGAGTGCCACACCGACCTGCTCGCGGGTCTCTTCGGACAGCCGAGGGTTGTCCGCCACCTGTGTGGTGAAGGCGTGGGCCAGCGCACCGATGAGGATCGACCCGATGAGAGCGGTGCCCAGCGCCGAGCCCAGATTCTGTGCCGTGAACTGGAGCCCTCCGGCCTCACTGCGTTCCTCCTCGCCGACGCCGGACTGGACGACGTTGCCCAGTTGCGAGGCGAGCAGGCCGACGCCCACGCCCAGCAGGGCCATGGCTCCGGCGAACTGCGCGTCGTCGATGACGGGGTCGATGGTGGCCAGTAGCCACACAATGGCCGCCGCCAGGATTGTCAGGGCCAGCCGGACCACCCGGCGCGGCCCCATCATCCGCCCCAGCGAGGACCCGCACAGGGAGGTCACCAGCATGGTGACGGACACCGGGAGCAGACGCAGCCCCGTCTGGAAGGCGTCGAAGCCCTGAACCACCTGCAAGTACAGCGGGATGGTGAAGAACAGCCCCAGCAGGATCAGGTTCTGGCTCAGCAGCGTCATCAGGCCGGACCGCAGCACGGGCCTGCCCAGCAGGGACAAGTGGACGAGGGGGTCGGCGCCCGCGTCGTCCCGCCGCCGCTCCCAGTACCGGAAGACGGCCAGGAGGGCCACCCCGGCGCCGACGACGAACAGCGTCGGCGCGAAGCCAAGGACCGTGAAGGGCGGATTGCGGGGCTGTACCCATCCCCAGGTGCTGCTCTGCAGCACCCCGAGCACGCCCAGCCCCAGTCCGGCCGCCGAGAGCACCGCACCGACCCCGTCCAGTCGGGGGCGCCGGCCGGCCGGGGCGGGCGTTGCGATCACCCGGTGGCAAAGCAGCATCGCCACGACGATCACGACCTCGCCGGCGAAGACGAGCCGCCAGCTCAGGTACGTCGTCACCCAGCCGCCCAGCAGCGGGCCGACCGCGATCCCGGCGCCGGCGAGCCCGCCGATGACCGCGTAGGCGATGGCCCGGTCCGGCCCGCGGTACGACTCCGCGACGAGTGCCGCCATGGCCGGCAGCACCATGGCGGCTCCGAGCCCCTCGATGACGGACCAGCCCAGTGTGAGGACCCACAGCGTGGGGGCCGCGGCGGTCAGGGCCGACCCCACGCCATAGACGACCAGCCCCAGAAGGAACATGCGGCGACGCCCCAGAATGTCCCCGAACCTGCCGCCGATGATCATGAAAGCGGCCATGACCAGCGCATACAGAGTGATGACGGCCTGAATGGCGGTGACCTCTGTGTCGAAGTCCTCGACCAGCCGGCTGATGGACACGTTCATGACGGAGGTGTCCAGAACCATCAGGAACTGGGCCGTACCGAGGACGATCAGAGCCCGCCAGTGCTTCAAGCTGTCCACCTCGCCGAGTCGACCCGATGCGGCGGCGGAGTCAGCCGGGCCGGGCAGTGGGTCCGAGCACGCCTCGCCGCACCTCCCATCGCATCCGAGGAACGCGTCCCGTGCCTCACCCGCCACGGGGGAAGCCCGTGTCTCGCCCTGCCATGAGGGAAAGGCTGCGCCCTGTGATGTCCGGCGGGCGGGGAGGGCGGGCGCCGCCCCTTTTCACCGGCGCGCGTTCACACGCGTTCACAGCAGCCGAAGTTCGCGCGCGCGGCGCACCGCCTCGTTGCGCCGGCTCACCGCCAGCTTCCGGTAGACGCTCTTGAGGTGGGTCTTCACCGTGTTCACCGACACGTAGAGGTCGGCGGCGATCTCCTCGGTCGACATCATCCGGGCCAGCCGCTCCAGGACGTCGTGCTCGCGCCCGGTCAGCTCCGCCGCGACGAGCGGTGCGGGCAGCGACTCCCGCCGGAGCAGCTCGCCGCGTCGGGACGGATCGGGGGTCAGCCAGCCCGCTGCCAGCTCCTGGAGAGGCGCCGCGGCAAGGAAAGGCCGGATCCAGGCTCCGGCATCAAGGAACGGTCGCCGCAGCCGCTCCCGCCGGGCGTCGAGGAGCGCCTGCGCCACGAGCTTGCGGGCGGTGGCGGTGTCTCCCGTCCCCGCAGCGACCTGAGCCCTCACCAGCGCTGCCCTCACGGTCACCCCCGGACCGTTACGGCCCTCGGCGCGGATGTTGTCGAGCAGGTCGACGGCCGCCCCGGGACGCCCTGCGGCGAGCTGGATCGCGGCGGCCTCCACGGCACACACCGGCTGGTCGCCGGACACCGCCCGGAGCACCTCGGCGGCTCTGTCCGGCTGTCCTTCGGCCAGGTGGGCGGCGGAGGTGACGAGCACTTCATGGCTCGCCGCCCAGGGTGAGGCCACGGCCGCGGAGACGGCCGGGCCCGCCGCCTCGACGGCGGCTCGTGCCCTGCCTTTGGCCAGCAGGAGGCGAGCTGTGGCGAGGGCGCGCCCCGCCGCCATCACCGGATCACGCGTTGCCGAGGGCAGCTGGGCCGTCTCGTCGAGGAGGGCTTGGGCCCGGCCCAGTTCATCGCGGTCGACAGCAACGGCGGCCAGGACCAGCCATCCGATGCCGGAGCCGGACGGCTGGGGCAGGCCGGCCCGCTCCGCCTCGGACACCGCTGCCAGTGCCTTGCGCTCCGCCCGGCCGAGCCAGCCGTTCAGATGGTCGAGCAGGGCCAGGTGCCCCATCGACTCCTCCCGGGGCAGCGCGGTGGGAGCTCCGCCGGGAGCACCGGCCACGGTGGTCAGGACAGTGCGTGCGTCCTCGAAACGCCCGGCCCACAGGCGTGCCGAGCCCAGGTGGGTCAGCAGGAGAGCGGTGAGTTCGGGATGTTTGGCCAGCAGGTGCGCCGGGACTTCCTGCCGCAGTTCATCGGCTGCTTCTGCGGCCCTTTCGGCCCGTACGGGACACCCGCTCAGCCGAGCCGCCAGTGCCTCGAGCAGTGCACAGCTCAGCTGGGCGGCCGCCAGGCCGGGGGCATCGCCGGCCAGCCGCTCCTCGGCGTGGCGCAGGTGTGCCAGACCACGATCGAGGTCGTACCGGGACAGGTCGTGTGCCGCGCGCACGAGATCCGTTGCGGGACTCCTGGCGTCGGGCCCCATGCGGGAGAACAACTGGGCCAGGTCGTCCGAGCGCAGGCCGGTGAAGAGCTGGCCGATCGCCAAGTCGTCCACGAGGGCACCGGCGGCGAGATCCCAGTCGCCCGCGACGGCGCTGTGGGTGAGCGTCTCCGACAGGAATCCGGAACGACGCAGCCACCGCGCGGCCCGTTGGTGGAGTTCCGGCTCCAGCCCGGGCAGGCGCACGCGCAGATGGGCCCGGAGTATCTCCCCGAACAGCGGGTGGAGCTCGTACCACGAGTGCCCGAGACTCTCGACGAACGCGTTCTCGCGGTGCAGCGCGGCGAGAACGGGCTCGGCACCGGTCCGGAGGGTCAGTGCGTCGGCCAGATCGGGACAGAAACGCTCCAGGACGCTGACGTGCAGCAGGAGGTCCTGTGCCTCCTGCGTCTGCCTCTTGAGAACCTCGGCCAGCAGGAAGTCCGCGACCGTACTGCGGTCCGCCTCGAACTCCTTCAGGTAGAGCTCGGGGTCGGCGCTTCCCCGAGCGGCCAGCGCGGACAGGCCCAGGCCGGCGGCCCAGCCCCGGGTGCGGTCCACCAGGGCCCGCGCGGCGTGGACCGGAAGGCTCAGACCGTGCAGTTCCAGCAGTACGACGGCCTCCTCGGCGGTGAAGGCCAGTTCGGCGGCGCGGATCTCCGTCAGTTCGTCGGCCGCCCGGTAACGATGCAACGGAAGCAGTGGTTCGGTGCGGGTGACGAGGACGAGGTGCAGGCCCCGCCCGGCGTGGTGCAGGACGAACGCCAGTTGCTCCGCGATCTCCGGCGCGGGCACGCGATCGTACTCGTCGAGCACGAGGACCACGGGCCTGTCGCGGTCGTTCAGCTCGGCGGCGAGCGCTGCCAGCAGCCTCCGGTCCACTCTGGAAGCATCCGCCGGGGCCCCGACCGCGTCGGGTACCGGTGCACCGCAGCCGCGCAGGGTCTGAAGGACGTACGCCCAGAACACCCCGGGACGCCGGTCCCCCACTTCGACGGTGAGCCAGGCGACCGGCGTCCGCAGTCCGGCGGCCCAGTCGGCGGCCAGCAGGGTCTTGCCGGCTCCGGCCGCACCGTTGATCAGCGTCAACGGCGTCCCGAGAGCCTGGTCGAGGTGGTCGACGAG
This sequence comes from Streptomyces sp. NPDC027962, assembly GCF_055566095.1. Taxonomy (NCBI): domain Bacteria; kingdom Bacillati; phylum Actinomycetota; class Actinomycetes; order Kitasatosporales; family Streptomycetaceae; genus Streptomyces; species Streptomyces sp. NPDC027962. Next base: position 65,418 of record NZ_JBVHTA010000003.1, on the reverse strand, counting down.
CCGCTGCCGCCGCAGGAACGTGACGGGCCTCGCGGGGACGGCGAACCGGGAGCGCAGAAACGGGTCTCCCAGCGGATCGGCGCACGGAACGTCCGGAGCGACGGGAACGGTCGCTCCTGGAGCGCTTTCGTGGGTCTCCGGCACGGCGCTCACCATCCCAGTCCGTCAGGGTCACGTCATAAGCACTCCCTCCCACCATCCCAGTCTTCCTGCTCAGGCGCGCGACGCACCGAGCCATCGGGCCGTTCACCAGCCTCTGTACGTGCTGCTCAGCTCGGGCCGCGCCGCGGAGGTCGCCGGAAGCCGTGGAGCACGTCATGGCCCGGCTGGAGGTGCCGCAACTGTTTCTCCGGGACTTCGCTCCAGGCACCGAGGAGGCCCCGGCGGCCCGCACCGCCCGGCTGGAGCCGGGTCCGACGCCTTGCTGGCCGGGTACTGCCACTGACTGCCGCACCGCCGGTTCCGGCGGGGACGTGGCGCGATGCGGCGTCGCGGACGAGGCCCCTCGGCCGGTGCCGACCGAGGGCCCTCGCTACGGCTCTCACCTGTGGGTTTCGCTGTGCCTGGCAGGATTCGAACCTGCGACACCCGCTCTAAAAGGAAGGCGGGGCAATCTGCCGGTGACCTGCAGATTCACTGGCCGAGCCAACAGGTGGGGATGCGCCCGCTGGCTACCCTGGTTGACCGCAGCTGACCCCTGCATCTGGCACGGCTGTGGCACGCGACCTCTTGGCCGTGTCCTATGGGTCGGGGAGCTCTCGCCTGGGTCGTCTTCGAGTTGCCTCCGCAACGTCAGCTCTCAGGTCCCTCAATTGAGGGCAGAAAGAAGGTGACCACAACCGCGACGGCAAGCCACGTCACCATGCCCGCCAGAAGTGCCACGAAGACGGTCGCACCGCGCCCTGCGGCCAGCAATCCGGCGAGTGTGACTCCGTTGAGCAGACCGGCTGCTGTACCGACCGCGCTCTGCCACGGCGCCCGGCGGACCACAGACTCGACGACACGCCGCAGTGCTGCGGCAATGAGGGACAGCAGTGGGCAAACGAGCACGACGGCCAATAGTGCCGTCCACCACGGCGATGGGGGCCAGAAGAGCAGAAATCCTGCCGTGAGCACCGCACACAGCATTGCCATACCGATGGGGAGTTCATCGGCGTTGCCCTCGCCCGCACCACTGTCGGGAGGAGCCCATATATACGCATCCAGTCCTACTGCTATGAAAGCCAGTGCGCACACTGCGGATATCCAGAAAGGAGACCAACTGGTCAGAACGCTGAACTGGGCGTAGACGCAGCCAGCAGCGAGTAGGCCGCTCCAGGCACTTGTCCGACCAGTCATCGGAGCCGTTCGTACGGCCGCAGCTCTGGAGGAATCCTGCTCGGTTACTGGAGCCGTTCTTCGCAAGGGTGCCGACTCCGGTGCACGAGTGGCATCGGCCGTAGGCGCCTGGGATAATTCCCATGCGTCGAGGAGAGGGCGGCCAAGTTCGTACCGCACACCGATCAGTCGATCGATTACCTCTTGGGCATCGGCCGGGCGCTGGTGCGGATCCTTTTCCAAAAGGTGCAGGATGAGTCGGTCGAGGTCATCCGGTACATCAGGGCGCAAGGCGCGGACTGGATCCGGTTGGCGGTTGATGTGTTGGGCCAGCACCGACCACCCAGCCCCCTCGAATGGAGGGGCTCCGGACAGGAGCTCATAGAGAAGGCAACCCAGCGAGTACAAGTCACTGCGCCCGTCGATGCTGCGGTCGCCACGGGCCTGCTCAGGGGACATATACGCCGGGGTGCCGATCGTTGCGCCGGTCCCTGTCAGTCCGGGCCCGGACTCCTCTACCAGCCGGGCGATACCGAAGTCACAGATTTTGACATCGAGTTCCCCTTCGCCGCATACCATGATGTTGGCTGGTTTGATGTCACGATGAACGACACCAGCACGATGGGCCGCCGCGAGACCTTCGCAGATCTGGATGCCCCACTCAACCACCGCATCGACAGCAGGCTCTCCCGTGGTTGAGAACGCGGACATAGGACGGCCTTGCACGAGCTCCATTACCAGGAACAGGAGTGGATGACCATCGGCCTCGGCCTCGCCGTGGTCGTGGACTGTCACGATGCGTGAGTGGGCCAGGCGAGCCGCACTACGGGCCTCCTTGCGGAAGCGCGCGGCTAACTGTCCATCCTCGTGAGGACCTTGGGCGATGACCTTGACAGCCACCTCTCGGTCGAGCCGCGTATCGACTCCCCTCCAGACCTCCCCCATCCCGCCCGCCCCGAGACGCTGCACCAGCCGATAGCGGCCTTCCAGTACCGCTCCGCGCACCCTGAACCTCCATCCCCGTTTCGGTACCACCCGTGATGCGTGTGGGCACAGTTCTGCCCGGACCCGCCGTCGAATGGCAGCCTACGGATCCCTCGCCTCCTCCGGCCTGGCCGCTTCACCATGATTCCCCGCTGCTCCCCGCCTTGTCTGGTGCGCTTGTGGTGCGGCCCGCCCGGCACACGGCTCTGACGGACTGACCGTACGTGCAAACGCGTTGGCAGGCGCATCAGAGATGCAGCTTGGACGCTCTGACCAGTCGACTGATGTCGTCGCGGTTCTTCACCCTGCGCTGGTCCAGTTCGGTCCTGCTGTCCGTTTTGGGCAGGGCTGTGACGTCCGCAAGTGCAGCTTCTGCCGCCTCGCTCAAGGCGTCGTCATCGGTGAGCATCTGCACCCGGAAGAGGGCTTCTTGGGCGTTGGAACGCAGGTCGTATGCGCGGACTCGCACCACGCCGGGGTCCTCGTGTGGTGGCTGTTCGTGTTCGCAGAACCAGAGATGTACCAGGCAGCGGCGGTAGTTGATGAGTGCGCCGGCGTAGGCGGAGTAAGCATCGAGCCGCTCCTGCCGGAGCCTCTCATGGCGGGTGAACTGATGCCCCTTGTCGGTGGTGCGCTGCTGAAACGCCAGGGTGAGCCCCGAGCCGAGCAGGGTTCCCAGAACGGCTATGGCACTGGCGATGATGGTCTCCACGCCCCAAGCTGATCACGTATCGCTGACCGGGCGCAGTAGACGCCCTGCTCTGAGGCCAACACGATTTCCAACTGTGTTGGTGGGGTAATGGGTACGTTCGCGGTGGAGCATACGAACACTCCGGGGACGACGCTCGTGGTCATCACCGATCAGCCGCATCCGAGCAACTGGGTCGGCCGTGAGGCTGAGCCTGTACTGCCGTCCGGTGTCGCCGCGGCTGTTCGGCTTGCCTTGCGTGAGGGTTGGACTCCGACGGCTCCGGGCTCCTCGTTCCACCTCGACCAGTCCACTGGCTTCACGTCCTTGTCCTGTGCGGTGTAGAGCGTGAGCGCTGCTTCAGGAGTTCGATCCCGGCCCGAAGTGCTTGCGGCCCCCTATGCGCACGGGCGCCGCATGTGGTTGTCGGCAGCCACCGCGGTCCGTGGTCGTTGATGTCAACGTTGGATGTCAGCGGAGCAGTTCCGGCACCGGGCAGACTTGCTGTGGCTCTCCCGGTCGGTCGGCCCAGCGTCACCGGACATGCCGACCGGCACACATCCACAGCGAGCGACAGGTCGGCGAAGGTGCGCCGGCGACAGTCTGCTTGGATGCCGGAGATGACAACGAGTTCTCCTGTTCCCCGCGCAGACGACGCCGATTCCGACCGCCTGAAGGCCCTGCTGGAACGCGCCGCCACGGGCCGGGACAGTCAGGCCTGGAGCGCCCTCTGGACGGAGCTCTACCACAACGGCTCTCTGGATGTCGCCCAGCCGCTCGTGCTGCACACACTGGCCGACATGGCGGATGCCGACAAAGCGGGCGTGGCAGTTTCGGCCCTCCACCTGGCTGGTGCCCTTCTCGTCCAGTCCGACCAGCGGTACGAGACCCGAAACCTGCGGCACCAGTACGCGCCGGAAGTCGCACGCCTACTGGGTGCCGCAAACCGGTGGCGGCAGGTCACCGCCGACCGGAACGACTACTGCTGTCTGGTTGAGGCGGTCCTGAACCTGGAGGGCGAGATCCACTGGGCAGAAGGTTTGGTCTGGGGCGTCGTCAGCGAGGAGTACGAACTCGAGTGCCCCGATGCCGGCGGGTGTGCGTCGCTGTGGGTGATTCTCGGAGAGCGAGGCTTCTTCAGCGTCGCGGAGGACTACGCCCTCTCCGACGATGTCGAGACCTTTCCTCTCCATCCGGCCGATCCTCGCGCCCTGGAAGGTCTCGGCCGACGCCTCCACGGCCTTGCCCTGGCCGACGGCCATGAGGAAGTCGCGCGCGCCCTGACTTATGCGTTCGGTGAGGCGACCTGCCCGGAGTGTCAGCAGCGCTTCTCCGTCATCGGGCAGGTCGCCACCTCTTCCAGCTGAGACCGTGTCGGGGTGACGGGTTCGCACCCACGACCTCTTCGTCCCGAAGCAACTCGGGTGGGAGCTCTGCCTTGGGTCGGTGGGTCTCTCACCTGCGCTGATGGTCCGCAGACGTTCGCGCTTGTCCGCCGCTGTTCGTCGGCGCTGTCACGCAGTTAGACACTCACCGTTCAACGGCCGGCCATGCACAGGCTTGTTGTCAGTGCCGGCCTCTATGGTCTCAAGCGCGCGGTCGGCTTCCGGGGGTTCCAGCTCTGAAGAGAATGGTTGCATCCCCGGCCTGTCTGGGGCGGCCCAGAGAGTCGTCCCGGGACCCAACCGACGGTCGGGCTTCGTCGATGGCCAGGAGATGACCTGCCAGCGCTGGCCGCGCACCATCCCTTGCTTGGGCAAAAAGATAGGGGCACCCCGAAAGTCAGGCGTCGGCGTCTGTATCCCCCGATTCGCGCTCTTCCTGGCGCTGGGTGGGGCTGGGCAGGGGGAGTGAGAACCACACGGCTTTGCCCCCCTGGGTGAGCAGAGCACCCCAGGAGGAGGCCAGTTGGTCGAGGAGGTTCAGGCCGCGGCCCGACTCCTCATCGGGGCGCGCGGTCCGGGCGTGCGGCAGAAGGGGGCTGCCGTCGCTGACTTCTATGTGGAGTTCGTCTCTGGTTCGGCGTAGCCGTAGCCGCAGTGGGTCGCAGGCGTGGCGTACCGAGTTGGACAGGAGCTCGGAGGCCAGTAGACACGCGGTGTCGGTGACGTTTTCGCAGTCCCAGTCCTGCAGGGTGCGGCGTAGAAAGCGGCGCCCGTCGCCCACGCTCTTGGGTTGAGCCGGCAGGCGCGCGGTGGCGGCGGTCACCGGAGCGGGAGGGACGCGGGCGAGCAGCAGTGTCACATCGTCGGCGTAGTCCTGGAGGCCGGGCAGCAGATTGGTGAGTACGGAGTCTGCGGCCCGATCCAGGCAAGGGAGGTCGGCGGTGGCCTTTTCCAGGGCGATGGTGAGGGCGTCTATCTGCTCTTCGATGTCGCTGGTCGGGGTCTCCACCAGGCCGTCGGTGTACAGGGCCAGTACCGAGGCCGGTGGCACGGTCAGGCGGGTTTCCTGGTGAGGCACCTCGCCGACGCCCAGGGGCACGCTGACTGGGACCGGGAGTCTTCGGACCTGCCCGGTGGGATCCACCATCAGCACCGGCAGGTGCCCGGCGGAGCACACCGTCAGTGTGCTGTCGTCGGGGTCCAGGATCAGGTAGCAGCAGGTGACGAGCTGGTCAGGCAGTTCGCTGACGACCGCGTCCAGGGCGTGCATCAGCTGCCAGGGCGGCATGCCGGTCTTGGCCAGGGCGTGGGAAGCCGAGCGCAGTTGACCCATGACGGCAGCGGCTTCCAGACCTCGGCCCATGACGTCACCGATCAGTACGCCCACACGGCCACTGCCCAGTGCGATCAGGTCGAACCAGTCCCCGCCCACACCTGGGCCCTGCCGGGCGGGAAAGTAGCGGCTGGAGGTGTCCATGCCGGGGAGAGGGGCGGGTGAGCCCATCAGACTGCGCTGCAGGGTCAGGGCGACGTGGCGTTGCTGTTCGTAGAGTTCGGCGAGCTGGGCCTCGGCCGCCTTCCGCTCGCTCACGTCCCGGATGGCCGCGGAGACCAGGGTGCCTTCCGGGGTCTCCAGGGGGCTGAGGCTGATCTCGACCGGGAACTCGGCTCCGTCTTTGCGCAGCCCGTACAGGTCCAGGCCGGCGCCCATGGGGCGCACGCGGCGGTTGCTGACGTAGCCGTGGCGATGTGAGGGGTGATGGTGATGGAACCTCTGTGGGACCAGGACTTCCACCCGGCGTTCCAGGAGCTCTTCGCGCCGATACCCGAACAGGACTTCGGTCTGCGCGTTGACCAGCTGGATGATGCCCGCGTCGTCCACGATGACGATGGCGTCCGGAGCGGCTTCCAGCAGGGCTCGGAAGCGTGCATCGGCGGCCTTTCGCTCGCTGACGTCGCGCACCGCGGCAGAGATCAGGAGACCGTCGGGAGTCTCCAGGGGGCTGAGGCTGATCTCGACTGGGAACTCGGCCCCGTCCCGGCGCAGTCCGTACAGTTCGAGATTGGCGCCCATCGGCCGGACCTGCTGGTTGCCGGAGTAGCCCAGGCGGTGACCCGGGTGCTGGTCCTGAAAGCGCTGCGGCACCAGAATCTCGACGGGACGGCCGAGCAGTTCGTGTCGTGGGTACCCGAACAACGCCTCGGTCTGGGCGTTGACCAGACGGATCATCCCGCCGTCGTCCACGATGATCATCGCGTCGGGAGCCGCCTCCAGCAGCGCGCGAAAGGGTTCCTCAGTTACTGGGAACATACGCGGACCCATCCTGTGCTCGTCCTGTGCCATGGCATATGTCAGCATCAACCGGGTCCGGCGTGGGCGGCTTGTCACCAAGCGCCTGTTTGTGACGTCTCCTTGCCTGAATAGGGCCAGATCGTGCCCGTCATCACTCGCGCAGCCATCCTGCTCGCCACCGCCACCGCCACCGCCACCGCAGGTGAAGGCGCCCACCGCAGGCGGCGCCGAAGGCCGTTGCTGCTTCGGGGACCGCCCCGTCGGCACTACGGAAAGATGTACGGGCGGGCTCTGATATGTTCCGCTGACGCCGAGTCAGGGACTGAAGACTTCGACGGGGTAAACGGGGTAAACGGGGTAAGTGGCTGTGCCGTTGCGGACGATCCGCGAGTTGTAGGTGAGCCACCGCCCCCGGCTGGGCGAGCCAGGCTGTGAACTCATGTGTTCCGCCTCCGGAGTCGGCACGAATCAGCGTCTGGCGTCCACGCCGGTACTTCTTCGGCAGCTGGGCCAGGGAGAGTTGGACCGTCGTGATGTGGTCGGCGGCGGTGCTGCTGCCTGCGTTGCCCGGCCTGATCAGGCCGGCCACCGGCTCCCCTGGGCCGTGGATGCACAACGGGCCGGCGAACACTCCCGCTGATCGCGCCGGGCCATGCGGTAGGCCGACCAACGGCCCTGATGCGCTGGGCAGAGGGCGGTGCCGACACGCCTTGCCTCTGACGCCGAGCACCTGTCCTGTCCTGTCCTGCGCGGTCACACTCGCCCGGCCTGCGGTGTGAGGGCGGCGCAACTGAAGTTCCCACGGGGTCTAACAGGTCGGAAACCGGCCGCCAAGGCGGTCGCGCTAGCTTCGTGACCATGAGGGTGTGGACGCCATCTCGGCCGTCGCTCGGCAGGCTCGGCGCAATCGGCAAGGGCATTCTCGGCAGGGGCGGTGCAGGGCGCAGCCACGGTGGCCAAACGGCTCCCGGCCGCCGGCCGATGCCTGGCTGGCGCAGCATCAGAGGTCGTGTGGCGGTGGTCATCACGGTTCCGATCTGCTTGCTGCTGGTGGTGGCCGGTCTGGCCGTGTACGGCCGCGCCGAGGCCCTCGGCGACGCCCGGACGACCCGTGCCGAGGTCGGCCTCAGCCTGCGGGTCCAGGCGCTGGTACACCAGCTGCAACGCGAACGCGGCCTGACAAACGGCCTGTTGGGCGGCGAGGAGGGGTTCCGCACACCGCTCGCAGCTACTCGCAAGCGCGTTGACACGGCGCTGCGCGCAATGCGCCCCGAAAGCGCCGTAGAGGATGTCATCCAGCGGCACTTGCGGCGCCTCGCCGCCATCCGCGCCGCCGCTGACAAGGACACCGCTGCCGACAAGGACACCGCCGACCGGACCGCCACCCTCGCCTTCTACACCACCGCCGTCAACGCTCTCAACGCCGTCGACCCGGTGGCGGAGACCGCGACGCGCGCCGATCGTCAACTGAGCGACAGCCTGGCGGCGTTGCGGGAACTGGCTGCGGCCAAGGAGTCTGTAGCTCTCGAACGCGGTCTCCTCAACGGCGTGTTCGCCGAGGGTGCCTTCCACGGCCGCGAGTACCTCGCCTTCACCGAGGTGCGCGCCACGCGCGTCGCCGCCCTCGCCCGCTTCCGGCAGGTCGCCACCGCACCCCAGCGCGCTGCCCTGGAGAACGCCTTCGGCACCGAGGACGCCGAACGCGCCACCGCCTACGAGAATCAAGCGGAAGGCGCCGCCGACGGCTCCGCCCTGCGCGCCGACGCCGGCACCTGGTGGGAGGCGATGACCGTACTCGTCGACGATCTGTACGCCGTCCAGCGGTCGGTCGGCGACGACGTACGGGACCGGGCCGACCGGCTCAGCCGCGACGCCGAGCTGGGCCTCGCCGCCTATCTCGTCGCGGGAACGCTCATGGCCGCCCTCGTCGCCGGCCTCGCCGCCTTCGCCTCACGTTCCCTCACGCGCCCGCTCGGCGCACTCGCCGAGGCCGCCCACGACGTGGCGCGGCACCGGCTGCCCGCAACCGTCGCCCGTATCCAGCAGTCCCCGCAGGACCACGTCGAGCTTCTCCCGTCGGCGGACGCGCGGGAGAACCCAGGTTCACGGCTGCTGGGCGGTGCGGCGGAGATCGCGGAGGTCGCCGCGTCCCTGCAGCAGGTGGAACACACCGCCCTCCATCTGGCCGCCCAGCAGGCCGGCCTGCGCCGCAACACCACCGAATCGCTCGCCAATCTCGGCCGCCGCAACCAGAACCTCGTGCGTCGTCAGCTCAGCCTCATCACCCGCCTGGAACGGCAGGAACTCGACCCGGACGCCCTCGCCGAGCTCTTCGAGCTCGACCACCTCGCCACCCGTATGCGGCGCAATGCCGAAAGCCTGCTGGTCCTTGCCGGGCAGAACCCGCCGCGGCCCACGGCAGCACCTTCCGACAGCCTGGAGGTCGTCCAGGCCGCCGTCGCCGAGGTGGAGCAGTACCGTCGGGTCCTGATCGCGACCGTGGAGCCGGTGCGGGTGCGCGGGCACGCCGTCGCCGATGTCGCCCACCTCCTCGCCGAACTCATCGAGAACGGGTTGATCTTCTCGCCACCGACCGAACCGGTCGAGGTGCACGGCTGGTACGACGCTGAGGACGACACGTACAGCTTCGCCGTCGTCGACCACGGCGTCGGCATGTCCGAAGCCGACAAGGAACGCGCCAACACCCGCCTCTCCGACTCCGGTGAGGAGGCTTTCCTCGCCGCACCCACCCGGTTCCTCGGTCACCTCGTCGTCGGCCGACTCGCCCACCGCCTCGGTGAAGGAGCGCAAGTCCACCTCTTCGACACCACCGGCGGCGGCCTGTCCGCACTCCTTGTCCTTCCCGGCCGGCTGCTCGCCCCCGCACAGGACCTCTCCACCACACCCCCGCCCGCCAAGCCCGCTGTCTCCACCCTCCTCAACGGCTTCCGAGCAGGTGTCGCCCGTGCCGAGGCTCGAAGCACACAAGGAGTGTCATCGTGACCACCGCCGTCCAGAGTTTCGGCTGGCTCATCTCGGAGTTCGCACGTACCACCGACGGCGTCACCGACGCTGTCGCCGTCTCCTCCGACGGCCTGCTCATGGCCGCCTCGGACAGCCTCGGCCGAGATCGGGCCGACCACCTGGCCGCCGTCGTCTCCGGCATCACCAGCCTCGCCCAGAACGCGGCGACGACATACGGCTTCCACGGCATGAAGCTCGTCATGATCGAAATGCTCGGAGGCTTCCTCCTGGTCGGTCGCATCCGCGACGGCAGCTGTCTCGGCGTTCTCGCCGCCGAGGGATGCGACGTCGGCCTGGTCGGCTACGAAATGGCCGTCCTCGCCGACCGCGCCGGCGAACTGCTCACCCCGCAGTTGATACGCGAACTCAATTCTGCGCCCCTGGCCGCGGGATAGTTGCGCCGCGCTTCGGCGACCTGCGTCTCAGGACCGCGCATCCGCGACAGATCTCCAACGTCCGCGCGCACCGATGTGTGCCACGAGCGCAAAAGCCCTCCCGTCCGCCGAACGGAAGAGCCTTTGACCAGGTGTTCCTCTGTGCCCTCGGCAGGATTCGAACCTGCGACACCCGCTTCAGGAGGGGGATCGGATCCTTGCCGGGTGATGCCCGGCGTTGCCGCCAGGTGCTGTTTTCCCACGGGGCCGGCGGTCTCCTGGCGAAGTGCCGCCAGGTCACGCTTTCACGAGTTCTTTCCTGATCAGGCTCTCAGCGGTTGCGAGGATGGCGGCCTCGGGACTAATGCGGGGCTGCCATCCCAGTACGCGGTGGGCTTTTGCGCTGGTCATCTTCCTGGCGAAGCCGAGGTCGGGCACGACCGTACGGAGCTTCTTGTTGAAGAGGGAAACAATGCGTACCACGGCATTGGGGATGGACCGGGCCGGCACGTGCTTGGCTGCGTCTCCGAGGTTGGTTCTGAGGATGGCGCCGATCTGTTTCATCGAGATCGCTGGTCCGCCGGCGGTGAGGAAGCGCTGACCAGCAGCTTCAGGGGTGGTCATGGCCAGCAGGTGCGCGCTTGCCACATCGCGTACGTCGACGATCGGGATCCACAGATCGGGATAGCCAGGTATCGCCCCGTCGAGGATTCGCTGGATGAGGTGGTTCGATCCGGAGATTGCCTTGCCCATCACGGGTCCCATGACTGCGACGGGAAGGATCGTGGCGAGCTCCGTCGAACCGTCCTCGGTGTCGATGAAATCCCACGCGGCACGCTCGGAGAGCGTCTTGCTCTTGGTGTACGCGGTGGCACCCGGCCCATCGAGGACGCTCCAGTCCTCCTCGGTGAACCGATCGTCGGTGCGCGGGTACCCGTAGGCGACCGCATGGAACGCAGAGGTGAGGACAACCCGTTTGACACCGGCATCGCGTGCCGCACGCAGCACGCGCAGAGTGCCTTCACGCGCCGCAACGATGACATCGTCCTCATCCTCGACATGCTCCACGTGCACGGGAGAGGCCACATGCAGGACAAAGTCGCACCCGGCGACGGCATCAGCCCACCCTGCGTCACTCGTGAGGTCCGCTGCCACGAAGCTCAACGCGCCGCCGTTCACCATCCCGGCGTCGCTGAGCTGCGTCCGGACCTCGCACTCGCGTCCGAGGGTGCGCACGGTCGTGCGCACCCGGTATCCCTGCTCCAGCAGTTGGAGAATGCAGTGTCCGGCGATGAAGCCGGACCCGCCGGTGACGAGGACGCGAGGCTGCAGCGCGCTCATGACTGCACCCCCTGGGGGCGGGTTGGTGATCATCTGTCTTCCTTCCTTGCTCACCCAGCTCGCTGGGCCATTGACAACTGTTCGGGCCATCAAGCGGCCCCCCGTTGGAGGGCCGGGCGGCTCCGGGCCTTACCGCGCTGACACGCCCTCCGGTTCGGTGCTGCGGACGTGCTGGGTGAGGAAGAGGGCTGCGCGCTCCAGTGCCTCGTCGGCCTCGTCGAGAACGCCGGCGAAGGACTGGAACACGTGGGGCACGCCGGCGGTGATGTCGAGGACCACACTCACGCCGGCGGTGCGGGCGCGGGCGGCCATGCGGGTCGAGTCGTCCAGGAGGACCTCGTTCGTGCCCGCTTGGAGGAGCATCGGAGGCAGGCCGGTCGGGTCGGCGGACAGGGCCGGGCTCACCATCGGCTGGCGTGGGTCCTGACCCGCGAGGTACAGGGGCGCGATGGTTTCCTTGAGGTACTCGCGGGTGAAGATCGGGTCGATACCCGCCTTGGTGTCCATGCTCTCGCCCGACCCGGTGGCGTCCAGGGAGGGCGAGAAGGCCACGATCGCGCCGGGCAGCGGGAGCCCTGCGTCGCGGGCGGCGAGACAGGTGGTGACGGTGAGGGCGCCGCCGGCGGAGTCCCCGGCGAACGCGATGGCCGAAGGATCCTGCCCGCTGTCGAGGAGGGCGCGGTAGGCGCGCAGCGCGTCGTCGATCGCGGCCGGGAACGGGTGCTCGGGGGCAAGCCGATAGTCCAGCGAGTACGACGTGAACCCGGTTTTGGCCACGAGGTGTCCCGTCATCGACAGCGCGGTATCCGGGGAGCCGGCCACCCAGCCGCCGCCGTGGAAGTACAGGATCGTCCCGCGGCACGGGTTGTTGTCCGGCGCGACGTGCAGTGCGGGTCGGTCGCCGAGCGTCGTCCGCGTGGTGCGGATGCCGCCCGGCACGATTATCTGGGCCATCGTCGACTTGAATCGGTCTCTAAACGCCTCGACCGACTGCGGGCCCCCGGGTCGGGGCTGCCTCAGCAGCGCGTCGACCCGGACGCGCTGTTCCCTGCTCATGCGGATCGGCCCTTTCGGCCGCCGGTCGTGGTGGCCCTGGTGCGGCTCTCGCGGAGCCAGGTCATTTCGTCCCGGTACTGGGCCTGGAGCCCTGGTCGCCCGGTCCGAACCAGCCCACTGCGGGGGCGGCGGATGTTCCTGTCGCTGTCATGCCTCCACGATGGGCACAGAACACAGGAACAGGCAGTAGACCCGCCTTCATAGGACTGCCAGTACCAGGCGCGCTTTGTGGCACGTAAGCCAGACTGTCCGGTATGGCAACGACAGAACTCGGCGCAGCCCTGCGGCGCTGGCGTGACCAGGTCTCACCCGAGACGGCGGGCCTTCCCGCAGGCGGCCGCCGGCGCGCCGCGGGGCTGCGGCGCGAGGAGCTCGCCCAGCTGGCCGGTATCTCCGTCGACTACGTCACCCGCCTCGAACAGGGCCGGGCCACCAGCCCCTCCGCGCAGGTCGTCGAAGCCCTCGCCCGTGCCCTGCGGCTCACCAGCGGCCGGCGCGCCCATCTCTTCCAACTCGCCGGTCTCGTTCCCCCGGGCCCGGAAACGGTCCCGGCGTACATCACGCCCAACGTCCAGCGGATGCTGGACCGGCTCATCGGCACACCCGTCGTGGTCTTCGACGCCGCATGGACCCAGCTGCTCGCCAACCCCCTGTACACGGCGCTGATGGGGGAATGGCACGGCAACGACCTCAACGCCGTGTGGCGCAACTTCCTCGGCACCGGCACCCGCGTACGTCACACCCCCGAATCCCGGGGCGCACTACGTGCCGCGCAGGTCGCCGACCTGCGCCGAACAACAGGCCGCTACCCGGCCGATCAGCGACTGCAACACCTCATCTCCCAACTGCGCCTCAAAAACGCCGAGTTCGACGACCTCTGGGAATCCGGTGCCGTCGGCCAGCACCAGTCCGCCCGCAAGACCATCGACCACCCCCACGTCGGCGCTCTCACGCTGGACTGCGACGTACTCGTCGTCGCCGGCAACGACCTGCGCATCATGATCTACACAGCCGAACCCGGCAGCCAGGACGCCGAACGCCTCGCACTCCTCGCCGTCATAGGGACCCAGGCACTCACCGGATAGCCGACAATCCGTCGGCCAGCTCGCTGGAGGCCACCTGCGACGACCTGGTCCGGAGTCTGCTCCCCGCACAGCCGTCGGACGATGTCGCACTGCTCATCGCGCGCACCCGGGCCCTCGACGCGGGCCAGGTGGCCACCTGGGATCTGCCGTCCGACCCGGCAGCCGTGGCCGACGCCCGTGACAAGATCTCCCGTCGCCTCGCGGACTGGGGACTGAACGAGGTGGTCTTCACCACCGAGCTTGTGGTGAGCGAACTGGTCACCAACGCGATCCGGTACGGCACCCCTCCCGTTCAGCTACGCCTGATCCGCGACACCGTGCTCATCTGCGAGGTCTCGGACGGCAGCAGCACCGCCCCGCACATGCGGCGGGCGCGCATGTTCGACGAGGGCGGGCGCGGCCTGCTGCTCGTCGCTCAGTTCGCCGAGCGTTGGGGCACGCGCCACCGCGCTGGAGGGAAGTCGATCTGGGCGGAGATCGGCCTCCAGGACGAGCGCTCATGAGGCACCCGGCGGTCCGAGGCACCCGGCCGCCTGCGGCAGCTGCCACCCATGATTCGGCGCGTGACGGCTGGTGTTCGTCCGTCCGCTCACGCGGCGCTCACACATCCGTCGCTTGATCGCACGTACTGTTCCCGAACCCCACAAACCACTGCTGAGCGCCAGGCCGCCGAACGCACCAATCGTGGTCAGATTCGATGGTTCCGGCATGAACGGATCGGGCCAGCACGCCGTATTCTTACCCGATCGAGGAGCGCATTCGGCCGATTCCCTCGGTCTTCATGGGGTTTGTGCATACGGCCGCGAGTACCGCGGCCACGGGGGATGAGAGGCAACCAATGGCGGCTACGAGCAACACGATGCGCAGCGTCACCGTGCTTCCGGTGGATGCGGCGCGCTGGGCGATGGGGACGTTCGTCATCGTCAACGTGGTGATCGTCGAAGTGCTGTTCCTCAGCGCCGGCTCGGGCAAGAACGGGGTGCTCACGGTCGCGAGGTTCTTCGGACTGCACGCGGCCCTGCTGATGCTGTTCCAACTGCTGCTGGTAGCCCGGCTGCCGTGGCTGGACCGCCGCATCGGGATGGACCGGCTCACGGTGTGGCACCGCTGGGTCGGCTTCTCCCTGCTGTGGACCGTCCTCACCCACGCCACGCTGGTGGTGCTCGGCTACGCGACACTCGACGACACGTCCATGGGGAAGACGTTCGTAGCCCTGAGCGGGGTGCCGGCCTCCCTGCTGGGGATGCTTGCCGCGGCCCTCATCCTCGTGATCGCCGCGATCTCCACCCGATCCCTTCGGCGGCGGCTGCGGTACGAGGTCTGGCACGGCCTGCATTTGCTGCTCTACGTGGCCCTGGGCCTGGCGTTCATCCACCAGTTGCAGGAGACCACGACCTTCACGTCCTCCGCGTTCGCCACGGCCTACTGGTGGATCCTGTGGCTGTTCGCCTTCGGCGCCCTGCTGGCCGGGCGTGTCGCAGCGCCGCTGTGGCGCAACGCCCACCACCAATTCCGCGTGGCGGCCGTGGTGCCGGAGTCGGACAACGTGGTCTCCGTGTACGTCACCGGCCGACACCTCGACAAACTCCCCGCCCGCGCGGGCCAGTTCTGCATCTGGCGGTTCCCCGGCCACAACCACTGGTGGCTGGCCAACCCCTTCTCCCTGTCGGCGGCGCCCGACGGACGGGGGCTGCGGCTCACGGCGAAGGCAGCCGGCAGCACCAGCGCCGGCCTGCGTAACGTCCCGGTCGGCAGCCGCGCCTTCGTCGAGGGGCCGTACGGGGCGTTCACCTCGCTGCACCGGACCCGGACAGGTGTCCTGCTGATCGCCGGCGGGGTGGGCATAACGCCCGTGCGGGCGATGCTGGAGGAGCAGACGACCGGTGACGTCGTCGTGCTGTACCGGGTTCGCAGCGAGGCCGACGCCGTGCTCCTGAACGAGGTGCGCCACTTGGTCGCGCTCCGGGGCGGACGGCTGCACCTGCTCACCGGCAGGACCGCCGAGGACGGCGCCCCGCCGTTCGGCCCGGACAGCCTGTACCGACTCGTCCCCGACATCACCGAACGCGACGTGTACGTCTGCGGCCCGCCCGCCATGACCACGGCCGTGCTCTTTGGCCTGCGAGACCTGCGCGTCCCCGCGCGACAGGTGCACGCCGAGAGGTTCGGCCTGGCCTGACCGGGAAAGGGACCCAACATCCAGCCCTGGGCGTCGAGGCCCGCTACGGCTCTCCGCAAGACCGTCGACCTTTCGTCGGCACCTACTGAAAGACCCCCGGCCGTGATGACGGACGAAACAAACGAAGCGGAGCCCGCGGTCCCCGACTCGATGGTCATCGACCTGACCGAGGTACGGGACGCCGAGGAACTCCAACGGCTCCTTCAGTGGGAGCTGGTGTTCCCTGACTTCTACGGCCGGAACTGGAGCGCCTTCTGGGATGCGATCACCGGCCTCGTCGACCTGCCGCACGAGTTGACCTTCACGGGATGGGCCGCCTTCTCGGCGGCGCTCCCGGCGGAGGCCCGGAAACTGCGTGGACTCCTCGACGACTACGCCGGCGAATACGGCCAGGAAAGGGCCAGCCTGGGAGAAATCCCCTCCTGAGCCGACCCTTCCCTCTGTGCCCCGGCAGGATTCGAACCTGCGACACCCGCTTCAGGAGTGGGATCGTATCCTTGCCGGGGGGTGCCCGGCGTTGCCGCCCGGTGCTGTTTTCCCTGGTCAGGGCCGCATGGTGAGCCGCTTGATCCGGCTCATGCCGCCTTGTGTCGGGTTGTCCGCTCACGCATCGCTCGCGCGCCGTCGGCCGCTGAGCGGTGTGGGGGTCAGATCTGGCCGAGGTCGATCTCCACCGGGAAGGGGGCCGCCACCTTGAGGACGCCGGTGAACACGTCTCCGTCCCGGTAGGTCTTCGTCGCGGGGTCGAGAACGTAGGTGTACACGAGAGGAACGCCTGTCGCGGCCTGCTCGATCCGCCAGTAGAAGCCGATGCCTGCCTTGGCGTACTGGTCGACCTTCACGATCCGGTCGGTGGTCTCCGAGCCCGGCGACACCACCTCCGCGACCAGCAGCACGTGCTCAGGGCGGGTGGGGGTGATGTCGATCGTGTCTGCGCGGTACACGACGACGTCCGGGCGGCGATTGGTGAGCGGGACGTCCTGAAGCCGGACGTCGAAATCCGTGTCGGCGTTCCACTCCGGGCCCGCGGCGGCATCCAGGGCGTTCGCCGCCAGAATCCGGGCCAGCCGGTTGTGCCGCTTGGACGCGCTCGGACTCACGACGACCATCCCGTCCACGATCTCGATGCCGGCGCACTGCTCCTCGGACCAGGACTCGTACTCCTCCGCCGTGATCTGCTCATGCATCCACGCCGGGGCCACCATCTCGGCCGTCATGAAGCACCTCCCGGACACTGTGCTGCGGGCCCGATCCCGCTGGATTCAGCGTACTGTCTGGCATCCGTCCAGCACGCTGCTCCCGCTCACGCCCCTCCCCGACGGCCGGCATCCGACCAGCGAGCCCACGCGATGACGGTGCCCTTCTTTCCGGTGACGGCGGGCCAGGTGGGTGCCGGCGGCGCGCATGGCGGTCATGGTGTCGTCCAGCGAGGTGTCGATCTCGACCTGGATGACCGGGTGCAGCGCGCTGAGTGGGAAGGGCCGGGTGCGCTCGGCGGCACCCAGGGCGTCCTTGATCTGGAGATAGCCCAGCACATCGTCGGCGGGGCCGGTGACCGGCAGGCGGGAGAACCCTGAGGCCGCGGCGGCGCGTTCCAGTTGCTGCGGGGTGGTCTCGTGGCCCACGGTGACCGTCTTGTTCAGCGGCACCATCACCTCGCCGACCGGGCGGGTGCCCAGTTCCAGGGCGTCCTCCTGGAGGCGTTCGACATCAGCGGGGTCCAGCAGCCCGGCTCCGCGCTCACCGGACCGGACAGCGCGCTCCAGCTCACCCCGCTCGATCGTGGTCAGGGAGAACTCGCCCGCGACGAACACCGCACACGCGAGCGTCAACGCCAGTGCGAGAAGGAGCAGCAGGACTTCGGTCACCGTGCCACCTCCACGCCACTGCTCTGCGGGCTGGGTATGACACGGCTGGGACTGGAAGGTTCACCCATCGCGGGTCTGCTGCTCCTTCTTGGCTCATCGGATCGGGCGGATCCGGGACAGTTCGGTGAGGCGACAGCGCCCCGACTCATGGCAAAGGATCAGCGAAGTCCCTTTGTGGGGAGATTTCCGTCGGCTGTCCGGGTGCTTTTCGGACGTTCCCCGGCAAGCCGTCGCGATGGCGTCCCTGCGGAGCGCCTCGCATCTATGCTTCTACATGCGTGTAGAAAACGCGAGGGGCGGGCCGGACGTTCCCGGCTGCCCTGCGGGCGGCGAGCAGGGCTGGGAGGACGCACCAGTTTGAGCAGGGCATTATCGGCCGGCGCGGCCACCGCAGCAGCGCGTCGCCCGGATCACGATTCTCAATTTCCCCTGGGAGGGCTGTCGTGGCTTCGATCGACCTGGACAAGGTGCTCGACAAGGCATGGTCGGACAAGAGCCTGCCGGAGGTCCTCGCTGCGCCGGTCTCCGCGCTGAAGGGGGTCTCGGACCGGGACGGCGAACTCCTCCAGGAGGCGTTCGGCGTCAAGACGGTGGCCGATCTGGCCGAGCTGAAGTACGCGCGCTGGGCGCAGGCCCTGGCCGCACTCGACACCTCCGTCAAGTAATGCCCCGTCGGCTGGTGGGCTCCGCCCCCTTCGGAGTCCGCCGGCCGGCGGTGAGAAGACCACACGTACACATGAAGGAGTGAACGCCACGATGGTGTTCAAGCGGCTGCTCGGCTCGCTCGGCGTGGGCGGGCCCACGGTGGACACGGTCCTTGACCCGGGTGCGGTGCTGCCCGGCGGAACCTTGAGCGGTCAGGTCCGTCTGAAGGGCGGCGACACCGACTTCACGATCGAGCACATCACCCTGGAGCTGGTGGCCCGCGTCGAAGCGGAGCATGACGGCGGGGAGTCCGAAGGCGCGGTCGTCTTCGACCGGTTCACCGTCGGCGGCAACTTCCGCCTCGTTGCCGGCGCGCTGCACAGCGTGCCCTTCAGCGTGATGCTGCCGTGGGAGACCCCGGTCACCGAACTGCACGGCCAGAGACTCGGGGTCGTACTCGGGGTGCGCACCGAGCTGGCGGTGGCAGGCGCGAAGGACAAGGGCGACCTCGACCCGCTGGCCGTGCGCTCGCTGCCCGCCCAGGAAGCGATCCTGGAGGCGCTCGGACAGCTCGGCTTCGGCTTCAAGTCCGCGGACCTGGAATATGGGCGCATCGGCGGCAGCGGCCAGCAGCTGCCCTTCTACCAGGAGATCGAGCTCGCCCCGGCTCCGCAGTACGCGCACCAGATGAACGAGATCGAGGTGACGTTCCTCGCGGACCCGGCTGGGACGGAGGTGGTCCTGGAGGCCGACAAGCGCGGCGGCTCCTTCTCCGAGGGCCACGACGCGGTGACCCGGTTCACCGTCAGCCACCACGGCATCGAGCAGATCAACTGGAACGCGGAAGTCGATGGCTGGATCCGCAAGCTGGTCGAGCACCGCGCTTCTTACGGCGCCCACGGCTCGTACGGGCACGGCGGCCACCACGGACACGGTGATCCCTACGCCGCCCACAGCAGTCACGCATACAAGGACGAGCACGGCCACGGCGGTGGCCATCACGGCGACAGTCACGGGCACCGTTCCGGGCCGGGCATGGGCACCGCGATCGCGGCAGGTGCCGCGGGCCTCGCCGTCGGCGTGGTCGGCGGCATGGTGGCGGCCGAAGTCATCGACGAGGTCGGTGACTTCTTCGAAGGTGACGACGAAGAGGGTGACGAGGGCTGAGGAGCCTGTGCGCTCTTGCCTCCCCTGCTAGCTTCTACGTCAATGTAGAGGGAGTGGTTGTCCGGGCCTCCTCTCAGCCGGCCCGGACTGCCCCTGACACGTACGGAGTTTTCATGGCCCTGTGGGACCGCATCAAGGAGTCCGCATCGACGATGCAGACCCAGCTCAACGCCAAGAAGAACGATCTTAAGAGCGGTGCCTTCCGTGACGCCAGCATGGCGATGTGCGCGCTGGTCGCCGCCGCGGACGGCACCATCGACCCGTCCGAGCGGCGGAAGGTCGCCCAGCTCATCGCCACCAATGAGGTGCTGCAGAACTTCCCCGCAGAGGACCTGCAGCGCCGGTTCGACGGCAACTGCGACAAGCTGACCGCGGACTTCGACTTCGGCAAGGTCAGCGTTCTGCAGGAAGTCGCCAAGGCGAAGAAGAAGCCTGCCGAGGCCCGTGCCGTGATCCAGATCGGCATCGTGATCGGTGGCGCGGACGGCGACTTCGACAAGGACGAGCAGGGCGTGGTCCGCGAGGCCTGCTACGCGCTTGACCTGCCCCCGCACGAGTTCGACCTCTAGCCGGCACGCCCGGCGACAAGAGGCTGCATGGAGTGGACCGGATTTCGCCGGGCGCCAGAGCAGCGAACGACCTCGAGGAAGGAACGGCATGCAGATCTCCGGGATCATCACCGCGATCGTCATCGGCGCCATCATCGGCGTGCTGGGCCGGCTCGTTCTGCCGGGACGCCAGCACACCGGAGTGCTGCTGACCATCGGGGCCGGCATCCTCGCCGCCCTCGTCGGAACTGCCATCGCCGCGGGCCTGGGCGTCGCCGACACCAAGGGCATCGACTGGATAGAACTGGCCGTCCAAATCGCGCTGGCCGCCGCAGGCGTCGCCGCCGTCGAGCGCCTCAAGGCCCGCTGAAGACACCCCTGTGTTTCCCACGGCCGTCCGGCATCCCGCCGGACGGCCCATGCGTGCCTCCCACGGGCCGACGCCGCACATCCCTCACTCTCCGTCGGCAAAAGAGAGTGCCGCGGCGGCTGCCGCTCCCCGGCCGGCCCTCAATGGCGGGACTGCATTTGACCGACACCCGCAGACGTCGCCGCGTTCAGCACGAAGACGGCCGAGTTCGCCGACCACAGCACCGCCGTGGCCATCTGTGCTGCCAGCCCGCCGCGGGGAACACCGACGGTCATGTGCGCACCGGCGAAGCAGGGATCAACAGCACCGCCACCCGCCGACCGACCGCCGCCCAGGCCGCCTCCCTATCCGACCAGTCGTCAGGCGGATTACCCGGCAGTTGCGCGGCGCCTGCCAGCATCAACAGCCCCAGGCACACCGTGCTGCACACAGGCCGGGGCCGTCAACAGCAGCACCGTGGCGGTGCGCCCTGTGACAGGCAGCCATAAGCTCCCGCAACCCGCAGAGATGCAACGGCGGTTCGCTCCGCGCGCCGTGCACCGCCGTATTCGGCCTCCGTGACCTGGCCGAGCACCGCCGTGCCCTCCACGAGCCGACGGGTTGCTCGGGGCAGCTTCGTGGTGCGCTGCAGTGTCGTCCGCGCGCACCGCATGAGCGTGACCGTGCGAATGGGGCTGCACCGAAGGTGCGACATGGCCTGTCGGAGAGGTGCTCATCAGGACCGCCTGTGGCTGGCAGCCGTGCGGGTGGCGGACAGGGCGGACAGCGTGCGGCGAGGCGAGGGACGGGTATTCATGACCCAAAGTGCATCTGGGTACAAATGAGGAGGTAAGCCGTGCATGTTCCCCTTTCAGTGCGCCGAGGTGTGCTGGTATTGCCGCTGTGCAGCGCCCTGTTGGTCACCGTAGCGGGATGCGGAAGCAACCACGGAAGCCGGTCAGCGGCCCCGTCGGCCAGCACCACTTCTGCAGGGCAGCACATGCATGCCAAGACGCAGTTCGTGGCGAACGCGGGCCTGGCCGCGGGAGCCACGTACCAGTGGATCGTGAAGCCCTATCGAGAGGGCAAGCTCAAGGACGGTGCGAAAGGCCGCACTACAGCCCTCGTCAAGGCAGGGCTGGCTGGAGCGTTTACTTACAACCGGCTGAAGGCTGCCACGGTGAACGCCAAGGGGGATCCGCTGCTTTCGAAGGCTGTGGCCCCGCTGGCCGTGCGCGTCGACGAGCTGAAGAAGCTCGGTTCCAAGCTCCGCACAGGTCAGGTACGGGAAGCAGACATCGGCTCGTTCGAGAAGGCCGTGACGGGTTTCAAGAGCGCAGGCAAGAGCGCAGGAGCCGAAGTCACGGAGAAGATCCCCTCGACTTCACAGCTGGCCGGCAGCCAGCCGGACAAGAGCGGCCGGTAGGCCAACTCCTTGGCCGCAGGGCGCCCGGGCACGCCCAGCGGGATAGCACAGCCCATGGCGTGGACTGCATGGTGATCGTGCATCGGTGTCGTAGACGCCGGCCTTCATAATGGGCACAGCCGCACACCGGGTTCGGTCCTGCCACGGCACGCTCCGCTCCGCGCGCCCGCCCTTTGCTGCCTGCTTGAACCCGTCGCACGGCCCGGCCACGTAGCCACTCGCCAGGATCTGCCATGCCGTTTTCGCGCTTGCCGCACCAGCGACGATTGCGGCAAGTCCACCGGCTCACGGCCAATGACAGCGAGGGTGCGGGCCAAGCCCCGAGCGGGCCAGCCGTCTGGACAACGCGAAACGGGTCCCCACCAGGACTTTCGTCACTGGTGGGGACCCGCGTCGTCGGTTTCTCCGGATGGTGTCGAGGCTCGAGGCCGCGTCTACACGTTGACGCCGTACTCCTTCGCGATCCCGGCGAGACCCGTGGCGTAGCCCTGGCCGATGGCGCGGAACTGCCATTCCCCTTCACGCCGGTACAGCTGTCCGAAGAGCATGGCGGACTGGTCATGCGCGTCTTCGGTCAGTTCGAATCGGCACATTTCCAGTCCTGTTGCCTGGTGGACCACCCGGATGTACGCGTCGCGCACCCTGCCGAAGGTGCTGGTTGCGGCGTGGCCTTCGGCGTGGATCGACACGACGAAGACGACTGACTCCGCTTGGGCGGGCAGCAGGTTGAAGTCGACGGCGATCTGCTCGTCGTCGCCGTCCCCCTGGCCGGTCTTGTTGTCGCCGGTGTGCCGGACGGATTTTTCCGGCGTCGTTCGGTTGTTGAAGAAGACGAAGTGCTGTTCCGACAGCACACGGCCGTCGACTCCCAGTACGAGTGCGCTTGCGTCGAGGTCGATGTCGCCGGGACCGCTGTGCACTGTCCAGCCCAGGCCGACGACCACGCTGGCGATGCCGGGCTCGGAGCGTGTGAGGGAGAAGTTGCTTCCTTTGGACAGATTCACGGACATGGGGTGCCTCCTTGATCGGTTCAGGGCATGGGTGAGCGCGCAGCTTCGGGTGTGCTGTGGGCCGGCGTCGTTACAGGTGGGTGGCGAGGGCGGGGATGAGGTCCTGGAAGGTGCGGCCGTTGGCGGGTTCTCCGATGGCGGACATGTGCCAGGTGCTGCCTGTGCGTTGGACCTTGGTCATGATTTGGGCGGTGTGGGGGCCGCCGCCGGAGAGGGTGTAGCGGGCCAGTTCCTGGCCGGTGCGTTCGTCGACGAGGCGGCAGAACGCGTCCTGGATTTCGGCAAAGGTGTGGCCGGCAAAGGAGTTGACGGTGAAGACGATCTGGTCGACGTGTGCGGCCAGCCGGGCGAGGTCCACGATGATCGCTTCGTCGTCGGCGCCCTGGCCGGTACCGCCCGAGAGGTTGTCGCCCGTGTGGCGCACGGCGCCGTCCTCGCTGACCAGATGCTGGAAGTAGACGACGTCCACGGGTTGGTTGCCGGCGAAGAGTACCGCGGAGGCATCGAGGTCGATCTTGCGGGTGGTGAGCCTGGCCAGGAATCCCTTGCGCTGCGCGGCCTGCCAGCCCAGTCCCATGCGTACGACGTTGAGGGTGCCGTTGCCGGTCTTCTCCAGGCTGATCTGCTGTCCTTTGGTCAGCATGACGCCCATGAGGCTTCTCCTTGTGCTTTTTACGGTGTGAAGCGGTCTGGCGGCGGGATCGGCGCCCAGGGGCGGGAGGCAGTGCTCCATTCCCGCCCGCCGGGGCATGTCAGAGCTGCACGCCGAAGTCCAGTGCGATACCTGCGAGGCCGGAGGCATAGCCCTGGCCGACGGCGCGGAACTTCCACTCGGCGCCGTGCCGGTAGAGCTCGCCGAAGACCATCGCGGTTTCGGTCGCTGCGTCTTCGGACAGGTCGTAGCGGGCCAGTTCGGCGCCGCCTGCCTGGTTGACGACGCGGATGAAGGCGTTGCGGACTTGCCCGAAGCCGTGACCGCGGCTGTCAGCGTCGTGAATGGAGACCGGGAAGATGATCCTCGTGATGTCCTCGGGTACGGCGCCGAGGTTCACCTTGATGACCTCGTCGTCGCCTGCACCCTCGCCGGTGAGGTTGTCGCCGGTGTGCTCGACCGAGCCGTCCGGGCTGATGAGGTTGCTGTAGTAGACGAAATGCTTGTCCGAGGGCACCTTGCCGGACTCGTTGACCAGCAGGGCGCTGGCGTCCAGGTCGTAATCGGTGCCGGTGGTCGTACGGACGTCCCAGCCCAGGCCGACCAATACGGCGGTCAGACCCGGTGCTTCCTTGGTCAGCGAGACATTGCCGCCTTTGGCGAGGCTCACACCCATATGCGTTTCTCTCCTATCGCGGTCGAGGGCTGGGCATGACGGCCCGGCCCGCCGACTGAACGGGACCTTATATCTACATAAGCGTAGAAGTGCCGGAATCCGGCGCAGAAGAGGATGGTCGGCGCGTCGGGCAGTCAGCTCGTGCAGATCCCGGAGTGGCCAGGAAGCGCGCCCACCGTTGCCGACGCCCGCGGCCTCATAAGCTCCCGGTGTCGTCTCAGGCAGGCGCCGGCGCGCTGGACACAGACCAGGATGATCACGAATCGCTCGAAGGCGATGCGGGCCCGTCCGAGCAGGCCGGCCGCTGGTTCGAGGGAACAGAGGGCGACGCCGTCCCCTCTGGCGTGCGGCGGCCCGGCTACATCGGGGTGGCTGCATGCAGGATGAGGAACAGCGTGACGGCCGAGTTCGCCGAGGACAGCGCCGAGACGGTGGTGCCCGCCGCGGCTCCCCACGCGGCCAGGCCCACCGTGGTGAAGACCGGCGGCCAGATCCGCCCGGCAGGAGCCGGCCCGAGCAGGGCAGCGACCCGGCGCGGCACCGGGCCTGCCTCCGCGAAGTGCGCGAGCGTCGCGATCGGCGCGCCCCGGGAGATCAGCGCGGACTTGCCGATCGCCCGTGCCACGGTGCGCCGGCTGCCGACAGCGGCAGCCGCCTCCTCGTCCGCCCACCGTTCGGCGGTGTAGGTGACGGCGGTACGCAGCGGCCGAAGGAACGGGTTGGCCCGCGCCGCGAGCTGCACGGTGAGCAGGAACCGGTGGTGACGGCGAGTCAGATGGACGCGCTCATGGGCGAACAGGGCCCGCCGTTCAGGTCCGGTCAGCCCGGCCAGCATCCCCGTGGTGACAACGATCCGGTCCCGCCTGCCAGGCAGCGCGTACGCGTACGGTGCCTCATCAGGCAGCACTGCCACGGGCGTTGCGGGCAGGCCGCCGAGGGCCCGTTCGGCGCGGCGCCGTACCCGGTGGTGGCGCCAGGCCGTGCGCGTGCACGCGGCAAGGACGGCGATCAGGGCGGGGATGGCGGCCTTGCCGGCGACCTCGTCGTAAGGGACGGCCTGGCGGACCTCGGGATCGGACCAGCCATCGGGCAGCGGGTTGCCGGGCAACTGTGCGGTGCCGACCACCATCAGCAATGCCAAGCACAGGGTGCTGCACACCGCGAGCACGGCGGCGACCGCCGACAGCAGCCAGGTCACCGCCCGCGGGTGCAGATGCTGCTCGGCGAGGCGGGCGATCGGCAATGCCGTTAAGGGCAGCACCAGAGGCAGGAAGACGAAAACCCCCATAGCGGCTAGTCTTCCCCCTCCGCGGGCGCATGGGCCAGCAGGTCGCGCAGCAGCTGCTCGTCCCTCGGTGACAGCGCGGTCACGAAGCTCGCCAGGACCGCCTCCCGATCGGTCTCGGAGTCCAGCATCTTCCGCATCCGCAGCGCCGCGAGCCCGGCCTCGTCGGCGACCGCCGTCCACTCGAACGAGCGGCCCACCCGCTCGCGGACCACCGCGCCCTTGGTGTGCAGCCGGGTCAGGATGGTCATCACCGTGGTGTAGGCGAGATCGCCGCCGAGCTGTTCCTGGACCCAGGCTGCGGTGACCGCTCCGGGGGCCTGGCGCAGCGCGGCGAGCACCTGGCCCTCCAGCTCGCGGTGGCCGCGCCGTCGCGGCGTGTGCTCGATACCGCCCCTGTTCCGGTCCGTCATGCCGTCGACCTCCCGTCTCCTTGCCCCGCCTGCCGCTGCGGGCGGGGTTCATCGTACTGAGTTGTCACTCACCCGCCCCCTTCCGTTTCTCCTAGCGTCTGCGACCCAGTCCTTGGTCCCGCCGCCCCGGGCAAGGCGACGTCCGGACCCGGCTGCCACGCCCGGCGCGGTGGCCCTCACCGTCGGGACCGACTACCCCGGACTGCGCGGCTGACCGGCCGGGATCACCACACTCCCGATCAGGTGTGCTGCGGACCGGCAATCCCCATCAGCTTCTACACTGCTGTAGATTTCAGGTCTCGGTGGGCCGGGCTCCTACGCCCGGCCCTCGGACACGGGAAGGGATGCGACATGGGTGTGAGCCTCGCCAAGGGCGGCAATGTCTCGCTGAGCAAGGAGGCGCCGGGCCTGACCGCCGTCCTGGTCGGCCTCGGGTGGGACGTCCGCACGACCACGGGCACCGACTACGACCTCGACGCCAGCGCCCTGCTGGTCAACGAGTCCGGCAAGGTGCCCTCCGACCAGCACTTCGTCTTCTTCAACAACCTGAAGAGCCCCGACGGCTCGGTCGAGCACACCGGCGACAACCTCACCGGCGAAGGCGAGGGCGACGACGAGGTCATCAAGGTCAACCTGACCACCGTCCCCGCCGACGTCGCCCGGATCGTCTTCCCCGTCTCCATTCACGACGCCGAGAACCGCGGCCACAGCTTCGGCCAGGTCCGCAACGCCTTCATCCGCGTCGTCAACCAGGCAGGCGGCGCCGAACTGGCCCGCTACGACCTGTCCGAAGACGCAGCGACCGAAACCGCGATGGTCTTCGGCGAGCTCTACCGGCACGGCGCCGAGTGGAAGTTCCGCGCCGTCGGCCAGGGCTACGCGAGCGGCCTGGCGGGCATCGCCGCCGACTTCGGCGTACGGGTCTGACCGACCGCAACGCTTCGGGGCGGGCGGGACTGCTCTTCCGGCCCGCCCACAGCGGGCGTACCCGCTGCACCTGCCTGCTTCATGCCGCTCCGCCGCAACGGCGGTGTCGAGCGCGCCATGTGACCGGGAGATCTTCATGGACTACGAGCCGGCCCGCCTTGAGGCCGCCGACAGAGCCGAATTCGAGCACGCCCTGCGCGAGGCGCTCACTGCCCCCGACATCCGCCAGGCGCTTGCGCAGCCGTCCACACCCGTCACCGCCGACCATCTGCGCGCCCGGGCGCTGGCCGCGGCCGACACCATCGCCGCCGAAGCCGCGGCCGAGTACACCACCCTGTGCCAACTCCGGTTCGCAGGTGCGCAGGCGTCCCGCGCCATGCCCAGACGGGCCCGCCCCACCACCGTCGGGTACGGGCTGCTGACGGCACTGGCGGTCCTCACACCAGTACTGTCCGCCGCAGCTGCGGTCATCTTCCTTCTCATCGGTTACGTCCTCCATCTGACCGACACCCAGCAGTCCCCCGCCGAATCGCTCATCGAGACCGGCTGGGCGGCCCTCGCCGTGGCAGCGATCGCGGGGGTGGCCGCCGTCGCCGGACTGTTCATCACCGCCTCCCGGCATCGCACCCCCTCCAGCGGGCCGGATTCCGTCACCCTCACCCAGGCTCACACGGCATGGCGTAAGGCCTTGCTGAAGCGGGGCCTGCTTCCGTTTCTGCGCCGCCAGCTGAAGCTGCCACCCCCGCCCACGCACACGCCCCTCCGCACTCCGCCTCCGGCGCAACGGAGACCCCGTCTGGGATACAGCAGCCCGGACTTCATCGGCCCGACCTCGCCCTCCCAGGACTGAACGCGGGGCGATCACCGCGCCAGCCTGCCTGGTGGTGTTCGCGATCAGCCTGCCGGGCGCGTCAGCCGGATGCGCGCGCGCTCAGGTGTCGTCGGCGGCGAAACGGGCGACGCGGCCAACTCGACGACGAGCGGGCGGAACGGCCTTCACGGGATTCCCGCAGGGCGACCGGCGCTGTGCGGGGCTTGGGCCGCCACCCGGCTGAGCGGTTGCATCAGTGCCCGTCCGCGCCCCGGACGACCGTCACCGGGCAGTGCGCGTGATGCAGGAGAGCCTGGCTGGTCGAGCCCAGCATCAGGCCAGTGAACCCTCCGCGTCCCCGCGCGCCGACAACCAGGAGCTCGGCGCGCCTGCTGGCTTCGATGAGGCACTCACGGGCGCCGCCCCGGACCACCACGTACTCGACCGACACGCCTGGGTACTTCTCCCGGTGTCCCGCAGTCGCCCCGGCGACCACACGCTCCTCCAAGTCCGCGAGCATCCCCGCTTCGTACGCGTAGGGCATCCCCGGGTCTTGAGGCGGAGGGGCCTGTGCGGTCCCGGGCGTCCCTGCGTGCAGGGCGGTGAGTTCAGTGCTGCGGAGAGCGGCTTCCGCGAAGGCGAACTCGACGGCCGCCTCACCCGCAGGCGAGCCGTCCACTCCCAGAACGATCCGCTCGGCAGGATGGGGCCGCTCTCGTACCACCATGACCGGGCAGCGGGCATGCGCGGCGAGGTGTACGGCCGTCGACCCGAGCAGCAGTCCGGTGAAGCCGCCCAGGCCACGGCTGCCGATCACGATCAGGGCCGCCATGCGGGACTGGACCTCCAGTGCGCTCAGCGGCTCACCGGAGACGACGGTATTGGTCACCTCGACCTCGGGAGCCGTGGCGTGCGCACGCTCGACGGCCTCGGCCAGGAGCTGCTTGACCATGCTGTGCAGGCCGCCGCCTACCGGCCCCATTGGCGACGGCCCCGGCGGATGCATGCCAGGCCACAGAAACGCGTGCACGACCTTCAGGCCGCACCTGCGAAGCCGCGCCTCGCGGGCTGCGGCCTCGACCGCCTCCAGGCTCGACGGCGAGCCGTCGACACCGACTACGACCGGCGTGCTCACCACCGGCCTCCCGTCCCCCACGGCATCACGCCGCACCAGTCGGAGCCTGTCACAGGCCGAACCGGGGAACTGCACGGGTCCAGAGTCGTCATGGGCTCACCGTCCTCACCACCACACTGCTCCACCTTGCCCGTCACGCCAACGGGAAGGACCGCCCTTGAACCGCATCCCCCAGGACACCCCGGACCGGCATCACCGCCCGTCGTCCAGGTCCCGGGTGCACCCTGCCCAGCACTTCTACAGTGCTGTAGATTCCTGCGGGAAATGTCGACGCGTCACTGAGTCGACACGCCTCGGCTCTGAGGAGGGAGCACAGTGGGAGTCACGCTGACCAAGGGCCAGCAGATCGGCCTGGACAAGAGCGACGGCGGGAAGCTGAGCGTCGTACGCATGGGGCTGGGCTGGCAGGCCACACCCCGCAAGGGCATCCTTGCCAGGTTCACCGCCAAGGAGATCGACCTCGACGCCTCCGCGGTGCTCTTCGCCGGCCGCGAGCCGGTCGACGTCGTCTTCTTTCAGCACTTGGTCAGCGACGACGGTTCGGTCCGCCACACCGGCGACAACCTCGTCGGCGGCGCAGGACAGGGCGGTGACGACGAGTCGATTCTCGTGGACCTGCTGCGCCTGCCCGCCCACGTCGACCAGATCGTCTTCACGGTCAACTCCTTCACCGGGCAGAGCTTCACCGAGGTGGAGAACGCCTTCTGCCGCCTCATCGACGAGAACACCGGGCAGGAGCTGGCCCGCTACACCCTCTCCGGTGGCGGGTCGTACACCGCTCAGATCATGGTCAAGGTCCACCGTGTGGGCGGCGGATGGGGCATGTCCGCCATCGGGGAACCGGCCAACGGCCGTACCTTCCAGGACCTGATGCCGGCCATCGCCACTCATCTCTAGCCATCCTGCCGCCCGCTACCGGGGAGAAGACGGACACCCATGTTCGGTATCAGCGAACTCGCGATTCTGCTCATCGTCGTCATATTGATCTTCGGCGCCAAGAAGCTCCCCGAACTCGCCCGCTCCATGGGCAAGTCGGCCCGCATCCTCAAGAGCGAGGCCAAGGCGATGAAGTCCGACCCGGCACCGCCGGCCACGACCGACACGCCCTCCACCGGGCCCGCCATCTCGCGCGTCGTCCAGGCCGCCCCCGACGACGTCAGCCGCCCCACGCCCCAGGCGGGCGATGGCACCCCACGGACCTGAACCGACCGCATCCGCCGCCCGGCACGCGCCCAGGAGATCCGCCGACGCACCGACGCACCGACGCAGTCGGGCATCTTCCCCGACTGCGGCGCAGCCCTCCGTCTGGTCACCGCCGTCCTCGCGGGCAGAGCCACGAATGGACCGAACAGCGCCGCTACATCGGCCCCGACATCCTCGTCGACTGCGTCTCCGGCAGGTCAGCCGAGCCCGGCACCGCCCGAGCCAGGGGCCAGCCACCCACCCTCAGCCATTGAGCCATGTAGAGGGATCACCTCAGACGACCCACACATCCTCAGCCGTACGCCACATCCGTGGCCGTGACATCGCCTGCGGACTGGAGCAACTGGACAACTCCACATTGCGATGACAAAGGAGTAGATAGGGGATGCGATTCGTTCCCAGGATGCTCCCATCCGGACACATAAAGGCCCTCCGCGATCTCCACGGAGGGCCTTCGCAGCCCCCTGACCTGCTGCTTCTCTGCGCCCCCGGCAGGATTCGAACCTGCGACACCCGCTTTAGGGGCATGATCATTAGCTCATTCGTCTTGCCTGATCTGGCTTGATACTTCGCCATTTTCGCAGGCCAGTGGACTGATGGGGGAAGGCGGGGGAGCGATCTTTCACGATCCTTCGCGGGCCTTCTTTGTCTTGCTGTTCCCATCAGGTTCCCAGCCGAGGGCGCGGGGACGGTCTTCGAGAGTCGGCGGAGGTATCTACGCAGGTTCGTCGCCCAGCCGCCCTCCGTGATCTTCACGGAGGGCCCTTTTTACGCCAGCACAGCATCTGACCTGGTGTTTCTCTGTGCCCCGGCAGGGCGGCAGACTGAGAATGGGCGTGCGCTGCGGCTCCCCGGGACGCAGGTAACGGTGGAGGCGATGTTCCCCGTACAGGCGCGGTGGCTGTGACCGGGTCAGTCGCCGTGGTAGAGGCGAACCGGATCGATCAGCTGGATGG
The DNA here is from genome assembly GCF_055566095.1 of Streptomyces sp. NPDC027962. Classification (NCBI taxonomy): domain Bacteria; kingdom Bacillati; phylum Actinomycetota; class Actinomycetes; order Kitasatosporales; family Streptomycetaceae; genus Streptomyces; species Streptomyces sp. NPDC027962. The sequence continues at coordinate 34,621 of NZ_JBVHTA010000003.1, read as the reverse complement.
CGGGGTCGTTCTCGGCGAGGTGGCGCAGTTCGTCGGTGAAGCCGGTGCCGCTGTAGCACTGCAGCCGGGTGACGTCGGTGGCGGTGCCGCGCGCGGTGAGGAGAGCACGGATGTGCTGGAGACGTTCGAGATGGCCCTTTCCCATGACGTCGTTCCATTTGGCTTCGCCGATGGCGAGTAGTGTTTCGCGGCCGCTGTCGGTCTCGCCATGGACCGCGACGTCGACTTCGTGGCTGGTCTTCGCGGCAGGATCGTTGACGGTCCCGCTGGCGACCCGTGTGACCTGCCCGCCGTGGGTTGCGGGGGACGCGTGCCAGCGGGCCCATTCGCGGCAGACCTGTTCGAAGTGCGGGCCGACGACCTTGCTGCGGAAGGTGGACTGGGCGCGGCGCCAGACGGCGGGGGCGCGTCCGGGGCGTTCCAGATCGCCCCAGGCGGGGCGCATGACCGCGTGGTAGAAGGCGATGAGAGGTTCGGCGATGCGGTAGGCGGAGCGGTTGCGGCGGAAGGCGTCGGCCTCGTGGGTGATCATGCCGACGTCCTGGAGGACGCTGAGCGGGTGGGCGAGATCGGTGGACTTGCGGCCGAGGTAGTCGGCGATGCCGCCGCGTGCGGCGTTTCCGGCGGCGATGGCGGCCAGGACGGAGTGGTAGAGCGCGGTGTCGTGGAGTTCGGGTTCCTCTGCGAGTAGGTAGCGGGCCTCGCGGAAGAGCGGACGGGCGGGATTGAGGACGGCGCGGGTCACCCAGGCGTCGAAGTCGTGGGGCCCGGCGGGAGCGTCGCCCTGGGTGAACTCGCGGCGGTAGGCGGGGGTGCCGCCGACGATGGCGTGGGTGAGCAGTGCGGTGCGCGGGTCGGTGATCTCCCAGAATTCGGCGGCGAGGCGGAAGTCCAGGGTGGGGACGACGAGTTCCAGGCCGGCGCGGCCGCGCAGCGGGGCGTTGCCGGCGAGGAGTCCGCCCATGAAGGACAGGGCGGAGCCGCACAGCAGGAGCCGTACGGGGGTGTTGGTGTGCTGGGCGGCGGGGTCGAGGGCGCGCTGGATGATCGAGGGGAGGGCGGGGGAGGCCTTGGCGAGGAAGGGGAACTCGTCGATGACCGCGACGGTGGGGCCGCCCCCGTCGGCGATGCGCATGAGTTCCGTGACGGCCTCGTCCCAATGAGTGAAGCGGAACGGGGTGGGTTGGTCGCGGTGGCGGGCGAGGGCTTCGCCGAACTGGCGCAGGGCGTCGGTTTCGGTGGTCTCGGTGGCGGTGAACATGAAGCCGCCGCTTGCCCGAGTGACGGCGTCCAGGAGGAAGGTCTTGCCCTGGCGGCGGCGGCCGGAGACCACGCCGAGGGTGGCACGCGGGCCGGGTAGGGAGGCGAAGCGGGTCAGCTCGGCCCACTCGAAGTCGCGGTCGAACATCTCGGCGGGTTTGTCCACGGCACACCTCTGTATGGATAGGTGGGCTTATTATATCTGGACTTATTCAAACCCATCGTGCCGTTCCCATCGGGTTCCCATCCGGGATAAAAACGACCCTCCGTGGCGTCCATGGAGGGTCGATATTTCCTAGTATCTGATACCTTCTCGTGCCCCCGGGCAGGATTCGAACCTGCGACACCCGCTTTAGGTGTTCGATTCCGAGCCAAGCGAGCGCCAATATTGAGGTTTGTGGGCTCTTTGCAGTTGAGGGTGTAGCGCCGAGAACATAGAGCTGTTGGACGGTTGGATGTGAGTCCTCAGGAGGTGCGAGCGTCGTGGTTCTCGCGGTGTGCAAGGACCTCGGCCATGTGTGTCTGCGCCCAGTTTCTGAGCCCGCGCGTCATGTGGTGGAGCGAGAGGCCGAGGTCGGTCAGCTCGTAGGAGACGGTGACAGGGACGGTTGGCGTCACGGTACGGGTGAGCAGACCATCGTGCTCCAGCGCCCGTAGCGTCTGGGTCAGCATCTTCTGGCTGACCCCGGCCAGAAGCCGAGAGAGCTCGGAGTAACGCATCGCCTTCGGAGCGTCTGCGTCTGCTGCACCGGGCTGGCCAGGGCTGTTGTCGCCGCCCAGCGCACACAGGATCAGGACGACCCACTTGTCCGAGATTCGGTCGAGCAGCTGCCGGCTGGGGCACCCTGCCAGGAACGCGTTGTACTCCACCTTGGCCTGAGCCCTTTTCTGGGCCGCCTTCATCGTCGTCACTGATCGCACCTCTCACCGATGGGTGGGTTACGCACTCCAAAGTGCCTACTTCCCGACAGGAAGTTTCTCTCCAATGCTGATGCAGGGAGGCAGCAGGCGCCACCCCCCAAGTGCACGACGAAAGGCAACAGGATGAGCACACCCTCCCTCTCTCTTCCCGGCGGCACCTGGACTCTGGGTGACCTGACCGTCACCCGGTTCGGCTACGGCGCCATGCAACTGGCCGGCCCGTGGGTCATGGGGCCGCCCACCGATCGCGAGGGTGCCCTGGCCGTTCTGCGTGAAGCGGTCGACGTCGGTATCACCCACATCGACACCAGCGACGCCTACGGGCCGCGCGTCACCAACGAGTTGATCCGCGAGGCTCTGCACCCCTATCCCGAGTCGCTGCACATCGTGACCAAGGTGGGCGCGACCCGCGACGAGCAGGGTGGCTGGCCCACGGCCCGGCGACCCGAAGATCTGCGCCGCCAGGTCCACGACAACCTCAAGTCCCTCCGGCTCGACGTACTCGACCTGGTCAACCTCCGACTCGGCAACGCCGAAGGTCCCCAGCCCGGCTCCCTCGCCGAGGCGTTCGAGACGCTCGTGGAACTCCAGCAGCAGGGCCTGATCCGCCACGTCGGAGTCAGCAACGCCACCGAGGAGCAGGTCACCGAGGCACAGAGCATCGCGCCGATCGTGTGCGTGCAGAACATGTACAACCTCGCCCACCGCCACGACGACAAGCTCATCGACCGGCTCGCCACCGACGGCGTCGCGTACGTGCCCTTCTTCCCCCTCGGGGGCTTTACCCCGCTTCAGTCCTCGGCGCTCTCGGCGGTCGCCGCTCGATTGAAGGCAACACAGATGTCCGTCGCACTGACCTGGCTGCTGCAGCGATCACCGAACATCCTGCTCATCCCCGGCACGTCATCGACAGCGCACCTGCGCGAGAACATCGCCGGCGCGGGACTCTCCCTCTCCCATGAGGACTTGACCGAGCTGGACGACATCGGCCGCTGAATGCCCCGTAGCTGAACGGCTCACAAGCCACGACCGAAGTCACCGTTCAAGTTTCGGCCCCGGTCACCTTCGCGCGACCGGGGCCGAAGCAGGACGATTCGCCCTCACCTGGTTGACTTCAGATCAACCGTCAGGAACCTGTGTCCACCGGCGCAGCTCACCCCGCGGCTGTGGCCGGGTAGGCGTCGAGGTCTTCCGAGGAAGGGGGTTCCTACACCAAGCCCATCCGGAAGACCTTGACGTTGCACGACGCTACCCCTGAGGCGGGCTTCGCCCGCGCTGACATGACTACGTTCTGCCGCCTTGACGGGCTCGGGCTCGAAGTCACCGGTCAGCGACTCGCCCCGGATCGTGCGGTTCTCGCGTGCCGGGTCGTCGAGTCCGACCAGTGGTGCCGCCGCTGGGTTGCGAAGACACACCGCGTGACACCGTGACCCGGCGGCCGGCGCACGAGCCACTCGGCTGGCGGCCCACGATCCTTCACGTCACGATCCGCCGCTACCGCTGCATCGACTGTGGGCACGTGTGGCGGCAAGACACCACCAAGGCGGCTGAGCCGCGGGCGAAGCTCTCGCGCCGCGGGCTGCGGTGGGCGCTTGAGGCCATCGTCTGCCAGCACCTCACCATCGCTCGTGTCGCCGAAGGGCTCGGGGTCGCCTGGAGTCCGCGCGCATCCGCCCCAGCACCTCGACCGGGAGGCCCTGCAGGAGGTAGGCCATGCGCGGGGCGTCATAGCCGGCGTCGAAGACCACCAGGACGTCCGGGTCACCCGTCTCCCACCGGCCGCCGTCGATCAGGTCGGCGACGACTCGGCGGACCTGGGCGGCGGTGACCTCGGCGACATCGTCGTCCGGGCCGAGCCGGACAGCGTCCAGCAGCTGGCACCACGAGGTGCGGCCGGTCTCCAGCGCAGCGACGAACGAGTACGGCCAGCCGGGAACGAACTGATCGCTGGAGCGTCCCGATCGTCCGTGTACGTGACAGAACAGCCGCTCCGGGCTGCACGAGCGTCCGGCCGCAGCCAGCGGGTCACGTCGACCGCCAGGACGAGCCGGTTGTCGGCGGCCTTGGGCTGCGGCAGGATCGCCAGCGCGTGGCGCAGGCCGGTCACATCGATGCGGCCGCAGTTCAGCGCGTCGTACGACGCACCGTGCCCACGCCGGTGCTCGGCCACCAGCGTGAGGTCCACCGGCGAGGTCACCGGCCCGTTCTCGCAGAGCAACGCGTCCGTGAGCTCGAACAGGGTGTCACCGCGCCGGGTCAGGCAGGCATAGAAGTCCTCCCGGAAGTGTGACGTGAAGTCGACGCCTCACGCCGGGCATCGTGGTCCAGCACACTCAAGGGCTACGGGGTGTTCGGCGTGCTCATTTACCTGCCCCACCGTGGGCGGCGAAAGCCGACCTGGGTTGCTGACCTGCGAATATGCTGCTTCCGGTGCAGCTTCGAGGGCTGTTTTACACGGCTGTTTACCGTGATTGTCCGGTCTTGTCGGCACGCTCTGGGCACGAGCCCACGCCTGAATGCCGTGCAGGGCTCGGCTCGTCCGCTGCGGCGCTGCTTCACCGGGTGCGGGTATGTCGCCTACGCGCAGCCTTACACATGCAAACTCGGAGCCTCTGTTCGGTCATCCGCCCGGAATTCACGGCGACGTGCGGGAAGGCCAGCGCCCTCCTCCGTGCCACGGGAGCTTGGACAGTCAGGCCCCGGCGCCGCTGGGTCTCACCAGGTTCTCGCGGCGGCCAGCAGGTGCTCGCGGACGAGTGTCACGTGTGGGTTGGTGGAGCTGCCCGGGCGCTGGACGAGGTAGGAGGTGTTGATCGGCGGGTCCTCCGGCTGGTGCAGCAGACGGAGGACGCCGGAGGCGAGTTCGGTGCGGCACAGATAGCTGGGCAGGACGCTCCAGCCGGCGCCGACGGTGACGGCGGTGAGGACGCTGCGCAGGTCGGGGACTGTGATGGCGGCCTGGGCATGCAGGCGGCGGTCGAAGACGTGGCGCCAGTAGCGGCGGGCGATGGGCAGATCCTCGGCGTAGGCGATCAGCGGAAGGCTCTCCAGGGCAGTGGGCAGCTCCTGCCCCTTGAGCCGGTCTGCCCATACCGGTGCGGCAACCAGGACGAACTCCTCGTCGCCGAGGAGTTCGGCGTGCAGCATCCGGCCACGGGGCCGGCGGGTGGCGACGACGAGGTCGTGGCGCCCGGCCCGCAGTTCTTCGAGAAGTGATTCGGTCAGCCCGGTGGCCACCCGCAGCCGGACGCCCTGCCCGACCAGCTGGGCCAGCACCGTGAGGCCGAGAGTGCCCAGGAACTCCGCGGGTCCCGCCAAATGGACCGGCCCCACGGTGCTGCTCGGTTCCTCGCCGGTGATGACGGCCAACTGGTCGAGGGGTGCCGACAGCCGGGCGGCGAGTTCGTCGGCATGGGGCAGCGGAGTGACGCCTTGCGCCCGGCGTTCGAACAGCTCGCGGCCCAGGCGCCTCTCCAGTGCCCGGATGTGTGTGGTGACGGTGGACTGCGACAGGCTCAGCTGACGCGCTGCGGCGGTGAAGGAGCCCAGGCGGTGCACCGCGAGGAAGGTGCGCAGCAGATTCAGGTCCAGCGGACCGGACCCATGAATGTCGTGATCGCTCACGGCTTCGAGCCTACGAGGTAGGCATGCCGGCCAGGTGCCGTACGTCCCCGGAACAGGCATCGGTTCTTCGATACCCGGTATCGGGCTCTTCATTGGCGCCGATACATCAACAGCTTTAGCTTCGAAACCACGGGCCGCCCAGGAGACGAGGGAAAAGTGAGACAGAAAAAGATTCTTGCGGTCGTGACCAATCAGGCCACCTATGGGGCGAGCAAGCACCAGACCGGACTGTGGCTGGGTGAGCTCGTCCATTTCTACGACAAGGCGGTGAAGGCCGGTCACACGGTGGACGTGGTGAGCCCGGCGGGCGGAGTAGTGCCGCTCGACCCCCGTAGCCTCGGTCGCTTGTTCGTTGACCGGACGGTTCGCGGGTATCTCGACGACCAAGCCTTCATGGACGCCCTGAAAGCCACCCCTTCCGTTGCCGGCACAGATCCGGACGATTACTCCGCGATCTTCTTCACGGGTGGTCACGGCACCATGTGGGACTTCCCCGACAGTGCCGACCTGCAGCGAACGGCCCAGGCCATCTATGCCGACGGCGGCATCGTCTCCTCGGTATGCCACGGCGCCTGCGCCCTCATCAACCTCCGCGACACCGACGGAAACCCCCTGGTAAGGAACCGCACCGTCACCGGCTTCGCGACGGTCGAGGAACGGCTGGCCGGCGTGAAGAGCAGGGTGCCGTTCCTCCTGGAGGACGAACTGCGCGCGAAGGGCGCCAAGTACGTGCGCTCCACCATCCCGATGACGCCGCACGCCGTGCGCGACGGCCGCCTGATCACGGGACAGAACCCGGTGTCCACCAAGGCCGTCAGCGACCTGATCCTCGCTGCCTTGGCCGGCACCGAATGACGACCCAGCTAAACCCGACTCGAGGAGACCGCACCATGTCGAAGATCCTGTTCGTGATGACCGGCGCCGACCACTGGACGCTCGCCGACGGCACCAAGCACCCGACCGGCTTCTGGGCCGAGGAGCTCGTTGCCCCGTACGAGGCGTTCACCGCCGCCGGCCACGAGATCGTCGTCGCCACGCCCGGCGGCGTCGTGCCGCCCCTGGACCAGGGCAGCCTGGCGCCGCAGTTCAACGGCGGCGAGGAGGGTGCAAAGAAGATCGCGGACGCCCTCGCCTCGATCACCGAGATCCAGCGCCCCATCAAGCTGGAGGACGTCGACCTCGACGACTACGCCGCCGTTTTCTACCCCGGTGGCCACGGCCCGATGGAGGACCTGGCCGTCGACGCCACCTCCGGCAAGCTCCTCATCGACACCCTCGCCTCGGGCAAGCCGCTCGGCGTGGTCTGCCACGCCCCGGCCGCCCTGCTGGCAGCCACCGAGGCCGACGGCGGCAACGCCTTCGCCGGCTACCGGCTCACCGGCTTCAGCAACGCCGAGGAGATCCAGAGCGGTCTGGCGGAAGGCGCCAAGTGGCTGCTCCAGGACCGCTTGATCGAGATCGGTGCGGACTACCAGGAGGGCGAGCCGTGGGCCCCGAACGTGGTCGTCGACCGCAACCTGGTCACCGGTCAGAACCCCGCCTCCGCCGGACCTGCCGCAGCCGAAATGCTCAAGAAGCTGGCCTGACCCACGGCTTCGGGATGACCATCCCCGGCGCGTCCTGACTGGGCGGCGCGCCGAACATGCGGGGGTCTTGAAGGGTTTTCCTCGCCATAGGTAGCCGTATCTCAACCGATCATGGAACGTGTGGGTCGAACAGGATTCCTGATGGGGTGATCTTCCGGCTGTACGCGCATGAGGGCAGGGCCTCTTGGTAGCTCGGGGATGCGAATCTGACCGAGCAGTTCCAGGAGGCCCTGTTGTCACATGTGTACGCGGTTGCGCCTGTCGACTTCAACTCGTCCGCCCGGTCGTGCGATTGTCTCGTGCATGCGTACGGGAATGCGGCTGATCATCCGGTCCGGGTACGGCGGTATCCGTCGGACCTGACGGACGCGGAGTGGGCGGTGGTGCGGCCGCTGTTGCCCACGCCGTCCTGGCTGGAGGGCCGGGGCGGGCAGCCCGAGGGCTACTGCCACCGTCAGATGCTGGAAGCGATCCGTCACCTGGTCGCGGGCGGGATTTCCTGGCGGGCGATGCCCGCGGATTTCCCCGACTGGGCCCGGGTCTATGCCTTCTTCCGTCGCTGCCGCGAGAACGGGCTGGTCGCGGAGTTGCATGACCGGCTGCGCGGCCGGCTGCGCGGCCGGGTGCGGGAGCGCGAGGGGCGGGAGGCGGAGCCGACGGCGGGGAGAGCACGGCGGGCAGTCGGTGAAAGCCGCCGCGAACGTTCCCGCCGCCTCACGCGGCTTCGACGGCGGGAAGCTGGTCAACGGGCGGAAGCGGCACATCGTGACTGACTGACTGACTGACTGCCTGGGCCTGCTGCTGGTCGTGGCCGTGACCGCCGCGAACGTCGGGGACCGCGAGGCGGCCGTCGGCCTGCTGAACCCGGCTGCGGGCCCTGCACCGGGACATCTGCCTCGTATGGGCCGACGGCGGCTACACCGGCTCCCTCATCGACTGGGCTGAACGCGCCCGACGCCTCCTGCAGCAACTACCCCCGCTCGGCCAGGCGTTTCGCCTTCGACCGCACTCCCTCGACCTTCGCCGCCACCGTCGCCTCGATCCCCAGGGCCGCCGCGATGTCCTTGGCCCGCACCGGCTCGTGGCCCGGCCGGTCCTGAAGCACGTTCAGGATCCGCTGGTTGTCCAGCGAGAGCACCGACATCGACAGCCCCTCCCGCCAGGGCGGCACGATCGCTCCCGGAACCGACTCGGAGCCAGGCCCGGGAACGGGAGTGGGCGCCGCTTCTCCCGCGTCCTCGGCTTCCGCCGCGGCAGTGGTCGCTTCGGCGGATACGGCCAGGGCGTCGACGAGCTCATCGCGTGCGATCACCCGCCGGTCCAGCTCGATCTCACCGGCCTCCAAGGCCGCAGCCGCACGGGCCGCCTCCTCCCGCAGCACCTCCACCCGCTCACGGGCAGACGCTTCCCGCGCCTCCAGCAACCCCAGCATCGACGCCATCGCGCACCCCTCGACGAACAAGCGGAAGCAGAACGCCGGATGCCATCCGGTGTGATCGCTGGTCCTGCTTCTGGTGGCTCGCGCTCCACCGTCCGCTCATGCATCGCTCACGCGTGGAGAGAAGAGCGTGCAGACGTAGGGGCGGTGTCTCACCTTGTGTGATTGAGGGACGGGAAAAGAGCGCGGGCAAGGTCCGGATCCGGTACGACGAAGATGCCGTCCGTTTCCACCTGGAGGGTGGAGGGGGTCTCTTCTGGGCAATGGTGCCCGTCACCAAGATCTTGCGGCCGTCGGTTTCCGTGACTCGAGCGCTCGCCCGCAAGGGGGTCTCCAGGGGCACCGGCCCGTGGTAGCGCATCCGGAGTGAGATGGTCATGCCCGGGTTGCCGGCCGCGGTGCATGCCTACCCCATCAGTTCGTCGAGGAGCATGGCGCTGACGCCGCTGTGGCCGTAGCCGGGTGGTCGTTCGTGCGCGATGCCCGGATCGCACCGCCCCGCGAAGCCGCCGTCAGCCGGAGTCGCCCGCATCGGCGGCGCGAGCGGGCTGCCGGCGCCGGTGACGGGACCGTACATCTGCACTCCGCCCGGGAACTCGTTCGCCTCGGGTATCTCCGCCGGTTGGCGGCGGTGGCCGGTGCGGCCCGTCGAAACGGGAGGCTGGGGCATTGCCCCATCGTGCCGAGAGGCGCGGCACGTGGTCCACCCACGCCATGTCGGCCGTCGTGACGAGCGACTGGCCGGCCACGGTTGCGGGGGTCACACCGGTGAACGCCACGACGTCCCGGTGCAGATGCGACTGGTCGGCGTAGCCGCAGTCGGCCGCGACCCCGGCCGCCTCCTGGCCCCCGGCCAGGCGGGTGGCGGCCCAGTCGAAGCGGACGAGCTTCACGGCGCGCTTGGGTGGCAGGCCGAGCTGCGCGTGGAAGCGGGACCACAGGCGCTTGCGGCTCCAGCCCAGCTCGTCGGCCAGCTCCTCGACCCGCACCTGGCCGTGCTCGGCGACGATACGGTCCCAGGCCCAGGCCAGCTCCGGCTCGATGGCGGGCCCCGCGGCGGTCAGTCGGGCGAGGAACGCTTCGACGAGCGCGAAACGTTCCTCCCACGAGGCGGCCTGGGCCAGCTGCTCGCGCAGCCGGGCTGCCCGCCGCTCTCCCCACAGATCGTCCACGGCCACCACGGAGCTCTCCAGCTCAGCAGGGCCCACGCTCAGCACGGCGCGCGCGATGGCGGGGGACAGGCGCACCTGCATCCACTCGACGTTCGCGGCCCGCACACGCGCCGCACCGCCGACGCCGAAACCGAGCCCGGTGACAATGCTGCCGCGGTGCTGCCGCCCCGTCGACTCGTCGATGCCGAGCGCTCCCTCGCCGCAGGCCAGCGCCAGCGTCAGCACGGGGTGCGGGTCGAGCCGGTGGTCGACCGGAGCCGGGCCGCGGTCGCGCAGCCCCGCCAGGGCTACGCCGGGTACGCGACCGGGCCGGGCCGGGCGCGTGACCTGCCACACGGGGGCAGCGACGCGCTGGTGCACGGCAGTTGACATGCCTCAATGCTACGGGCCCGCCCGGACGGAACATTTCTTCAATCCAGCGGGCCGCAGACGCGGCGAAGGTGAGCGCATGACTTCCACCGGAACCACCTCGCCACCACCGGGCGTGGCCCGTCTGTTGCGCCCGTACGCGGGCGGCTTCGCCGTCGTCGTCGTCCTGCAGGTCATCGGCGCTGTCGCCGGCCTGGCGCCGCTCCTCGCGGTCGTCGAGCTCGGCCGTACGCTGCTGGCGCCGGGGCCGGCCGACGACGGGCACGTGCGCAACGTCGTGCTCGCGGGCGCGGCAGGGCTGCTCGTACGGCTGCTGTTCACGGCCGCCTCGTCCGGCGTCGGACACCTCCTCGACACCCGGGTGCAACTGTCGCTGCGCCGGCAACTCGCCGCGCGGCTCGGGCGGGTGCCGATCGGCTGGCTGGCGCGGCGGCGCAACGGGGAGCTGGCGAAGCTGGTGGGTGAGGACGTCAGCGCCGTGCACCCGCTCATCGCGCACACGCCGGGTGAGCTGGTCTCCGCCTTCGTGGTGCCGCTGGTCTCGCTCGGCTACCTCCTCACCGTGGACTGGCGGCTGACGCTGATCACGCTGATCCCCGTGCTGCTGGCGGTCGCGCTGGTGCCGCTGATGATGACCCCTACGCGGCTGCGCGAGCAGAAGGAGTTCGACGCCGCGATGGGGCGGATCTCGGCGTCGGTGGTCGAGTTCGTGCAGGGCATCGCGGTGGTGAAGGCGTTCGGCGGGTCGGAGCGGGCGCACGGCAAGTTCCGTACCGCGGTGGGCGACTTCACCCGGAGCTTCTACCGGATGGTGCGCGGTCTTTCCGGGGTCGCCGCCGGGATGCAGGTGGCGCTGTCGCCGCCGTTCGTGCTGCTGGCGGTGCTGGTCGGCGGCGCGTACCGGATCACCGGGGGCGGGCTCGCCCCGGCGGACCTGCTGCCTTTCCTGCTTCTCGGCCTCGGGCTGACCGCGCCCGTGGCCACGCTCGGGCACGGCTTCGACGACCTGCAGGCCGCGCGGCGCGCCGTCGGCCGCATCCGGGACGTACTCGCCGAGCCGTCGTTGCCCGAGCCAGTACGACCGGTGGCGCCCGAGGGACACCGGGTGGAGCTGCGGGACGTCCGCTTCGGGTACGAGGGTGCCGCGGCCGGGCGCGAGGTGCTGCGCGGTATCGACCTGGTGCTGGAGCCCGGGACGATCACGGCCGTGGTCGGGCCGTCCGGCAGCGGCAAGTCCACGCTGGTGCAGCTGCTGCCGCGGTTCTACGACCCGACGCACGGCTCCGTGCTCCTCGGCGGCGTCGACCTGCGTGAGGTGGGCAGCCAGGAGCTGTACCGGCGGGTGTCCTTCGTCTTCCAGGACGTCCGGCTGCTGCGCGCCTCGGTCGCGGACAACATCGCCCTCGCCGTCCCGCACGCCGACCGTGACGCCGTCGTCCGCGCCGCCCGCCGGGCGAGCATCCACGACCGCGTTCTCGAACTGCCCCGCGGCTACGACTCGGTGATCGGCGAGGACGCCCGCCTCTCCGGCGGCGAGGCGCAGCGCGTCTCGATCGCCCGCGCCCTGCTCGCAGACGCCCCCGTCCTGGTCCTCGACGAGGCCACCGCCTTCGCCGACCCGCAGACCGAGCAGGCGGTGCGCGAGGCGCTGGCGCAGACCCGGGAGAAGCGGACGACGCTGGTCATCGCCCACCGCTTGGAGACGATCGCCGACGCCGACACCGTCGTGATGCTGCGCGACGGCGAGATCGTGGAGCGGGGCTCGGTCGCGGAACTCCTCGCGCGCAACGGCGCATTCGCCGAATTCTGGAAGATCCACGCCGGTGCCATGGAAGGGGAAGAGGCCCGATGATCAGCACACTGCTGCGTGTGCTCGGCCACGAGTACGCCGGGCCGGTGCGCCGCACCGTCGCCCTGATGACGGTGACCGCCCTCGCCGAGGGACTGTCGTACGCCCTGCTGGTGCCCGTGCTGCGTGCGCTCTTCGGCAGCACACCCGAGGACGCCCGGCCCTGGCTGGCCGCCTTCGGCGCGGCGGTCGCGGTCTATTCGGTGCTGCGGTACGTCAGCGACCGCTCCGGTTTCCGCGTGGGCACGACGATGCTGCACGGCATGTACGAGCGCCTCGGCGAACACCTCGCCCGGTTGCCCATCGGCTGGTATCAACCCGGCCGCACCGGCGAGGTGTCCGTCCTCGCCGGCCAGGGCGTGTTGCAGGCGATGAGCGTGATCGCGCACCTGCTGGCGCCGTTCATCTCCGCCTGTGTGACGCCGCTGACGATCCTCGCCGTGATGCTCGCCTTCAAATGGCAGCTGGGGCTTGCCGGCCTGGCCGCTGTGCCGTTGGCAGTCGCGGTCCAGCAGCGCACGGCCCGCGCGACGACGGCTACCGACACGGAGCGCGTGGAACGCGAGCGCGCGGCCACCGGCCGAGTCATCGAGTACCTCCAGGCCCAGCCGGTGCTGCGCGCCGGCGGCCGCACCGGTGAGCGATTCGGTTTGCTGGACGACTCCCTGAAGGAACTGAGCCGCGCCTCGCGTCGCTCCACCATTTCGGCGCTGCCAGGTGTGCTGGGTCTTGCGGTCACCGTGCAGGCGGTGTTCACCGCGCTGCTCGCACTCGGTGCGTACCTCGCCCTCGGCGGGGACATCGGCGCGGCCGAGGTGCTTGCAGTCCTGGTGCTCGCCGCCCGCTGCGCCGACCCGTTGCTGTCCCTCGCCGAGATGAGTGGTGGCATCCGCGCCGCCCGCGCCGAACTCACCCGCCTCGACGACGTCCTCAACACCAAGCCGCTGCCGGAGCCTCGCGCGCCGCGCGAACCGGCCGGTCACGACGTCGTGTTCGACGCGGTCACCTTCCGGCACGGCGACCGCGCGGTCGCCGACGGGGTGACGCTGTCCGTACCCGAGGGCCAGCGGCTCGCCGTCGTCGGGCCGTCGGGCGCGGGCAAGACGACGCTGCTGCAGCTGATCGCCCGCTTCTACGACGTCGACGCGGGCGCGGTGCGGATCGGCGGAGTGGACGTACGGGAGATGGACACCGCGGCGCTGATGGCACGGATCGCCATCGTCTTCCAGGAGGTCTACCTCTTCGACGGCACGATCGAGGAGAACGTGCGCCTCGGCCGCCCGGACGCCACGGACGCCGAGGTACGGGCCGCGGCCGCCGCGTCCCGTCTCGACGAGGTGATCGAGCGGGTGCCCGGCGGCTGGTCTGCGGACGTGGGCGAGGGCGGGGCGCTGCTGTCGGGCGGCGAGCGGCAGCGTGTATCCATCGCCCGCGCGCTGCTGAAGGACGCGCCGATCGTGCTGCTCGACGAGGTCACTTCGGCCCTGGACCCGGTGAACGAGGCGGCCGTGCACGCCGGCATCGAGGAGCTGATGGCGGGCCGGACCGTGGTGCTGGTGGCGCACCGCATGGGGACCGTGCGCCGGGCCGACCGCGTCGCCTTCCTGGACGCCGGGCGGGTGGTCGAACAGGGCAGCCACGAGGAGTTGCTGCGACGCGCCGGCCGGTACGCCGCGTACTGGGACCTGTCCCGGGCCGGGGCGGCACGGGACTGAGACGGCCGTGCAGGCTGTCGTCCCCGGCCGCGCAGGGCCTCGGTGGAGAAGACGACGGAACGGCCGACGAGGAAGTCCTCGGGATCCTTCAGCGGAGATCGGGCCACGGAGATCGCCGGGCAGCGGAGTCACCGTCTTCGACCGGGGCGCCGCAGCGGCGACGCCGTTCCTTCCAGGTGTGCGGTACGGCCGGACCGTGCCGGCCCCGGCGCGCCGGCGGCTGGAAGCGTTCGAACTGCCCGGCCATGCCCGCCCTCCGGCCGAGTGGGACGCCCGCTCAGCGACTGGCGTGCCCAGCGGGGGCTGCCGCGTCGTGTCTACCTCGTAGAGGACGACCGGCGCCTCTTCTTCGACCTCGACGAGGCCGGCCACCGTGCGCTCCTGCGCCGGTACCTCGACCGTTCGCGCCTGGCCGTGCTCGCCGAGGCCCCGGAGGCGTACGGCTGGTGCGCACCGCTCACGCAAACGGCCCCGGACGATGAGTCCGAGGCCGAAGAGGACCCCTCCCTGGGGAAGAAACCCCAGGTCAGAGCGGTAACGCGTTGTGCCCCCGGCAGGATTCGAACCTGCGAAACCCGCTTTAGGAGTTTTCCTTGGGCGGGGCTGTGACCTGCGGAAACGCCGACATTACGGTGCCTGGCCTGGGGAAATGCCCCTCCGTGGTTCTCACGTGTTCACGGAGGTTCCCGGCCTCATGTGTGCTGAATCCGTTCTGCCAGGCCCTCGTCCGACGACGAGTCGACGGCAACCTTGTAGCGCCGGGTCCGGTCCCCGACCGCCGACCAGAGCTCGTCGTCGACGGTGACGCCGTCGTCGGCGTACCTCGAACAGCCGTGCTCTGGACCGATGTGTGTGGTCCGACACCACATCACGGGCACCGATGGCTGCGGCAGCGCCTCTCTAGGCCGGGACGCGGGGCTGCCTGAGCGGTGCTCCGGCCTGATGGAGGCTGGTGAGGGCCTGCCGATAGGAGGCGATCAGCCCGGTCTCCACGTAGTCCACACCCAGGTCCTCGCAGTGGCGCCGGACAATGGTCCGGGCCTTGCGCAGGTTGGGGCTGGGCATGCTGGGGAACAGGTGATGCTCGATCTGGTGGTTCAGCCCGCCCAGTGCGATGTCCGTGAACCAGCGACCGCGCACGTTGCGTGAGGTGAGCACTTGGCGGCGGAGGAAGTCCGGGCGGTCTTCGCCGGTCAGGATCGGCATGCCCTTGTGGTTGGGCGCGAAGAGGGAGCCGAGATAGACGCCGAACAGGCCCTGGTGGACGGCGAGGAAGGCGAACGCCATGCCGGGCGGCAGCAGCCAGAACAGGACGCTCAGATAGACGACGAAGTGCCCGAACAGCAGCGCCCCGTCGAGCCCTCGGTGCTTGAGCGAGCGATTGGCCAGCGCCTTCGCACTCGACACGTGCAGGTTGAAGCCCTCCAGCGTGAGGAGCGGAAAGAACAGGAACGCCTGCCAGCGGCCGATCAGGCGGGGGAGACCCTTGGCGGCCCGGGCCTGATCCTGGGACCAGACCAGCAGGTCGGGGTCGAGGTCGGGGTCGAGTTCCTCATGGTTGGGGTTGGCGTGATGGCGGGTGTGCCTGTCCTGCCACCACCCGTAGCCCATCCCAACACCGGCACCGGCGATCCGGCCGGACACCTCGCTGGCCCGGCGCCGGCGGAAGATCTGGCGGTGGGCGGCGTCATGGGCGAGCAGGGCGACCTGGCCGAAGACGACGGCCAGGAAGGCGGCGACGGTCAGGGTCCACCGGCTGTCACCGATGAGCGCGACGGCGGCCCACCCACCGACGTAGAGCCCGGCGACCACGGTGATCCGCAGTGCGTAATAGCCGGGACGGCGCCCCTGCAGGCCGGCATCAGCGATCTTCCTCGACAGCCGGGCGAAGTCACTGCCGGACGTCTCCGAGGGTGGGGGGCGGACCGTGGTGTTTGTGGTCATGTTGCTGAAACTCTCTCCGAAGGAGGCAGATGGTCAGACGCCGCCTCGGGAGTTGCTGAGACCGGCCCACAGGCAAGGGATGCGCTTCCGCCGTTGCGGATGCACATCGCGCGACCGCGGAGCAAGGACGACGTCTGCTTCGTCTGTCGGCGGCAGCGCGGGCCCTTCGTCTGCATGCGGGTTCCCTGCCAGGCAGGTCTCACACCGTGGCAGGACAGGGCTGGCGGAGCGGTCCGCGCACTTTCAGAGAAGAACCGGGGATCGGCCGGTGAAGGGGGGCTGGCTGATCACTGAGGGGCACTCATCACGGTGACCGGCGAGGTCCGTCGCCAGGCCGCGGTTTCCGTGATGAGGACGGCGACGGTGACTGGGCCCGGGGTGCCAGTGGTGGCTGCCTCGGCCACCGCCTCCCGGACGGCGCGGGCGACTTGCAATGGATGGTGTCCGGGGCCGACCGCGAGGTGAACCTCGATGTGTCGGCCGGGTGGATCATCATGGTCCTCCACCCTGACCGGGCGGCTGCCCAGCACGGCGGTGAGGTGGGCGACGCCCGGCACACCCGCTGCGACGTCCGCCAGCTCCCCGACGAGTCCCCGCATGGACCCTGTTCCGGTCACCGGGGGCGAGCTCCGCGCGGCCGCAGCTTCCGGCGTGGGCCTCATGGCCGTCGCCGCGGTCCGAGACGTCACGCCTGCCTCCGGGGCCTCACGGAGATCCGTTACGCGCATGTCAGCCGTCACCGTGGCCAGCCCGAGCCGTTCAGTGGCCGCGCCCAGCAGTGTGCTCCTCAAATCGTCGGCGGTCTCCGGCAGCGGCCGCACGAGGGATGCGGTGAAGGCGGCCTCGATGGTGAGCGGGCCAGGCGGTAGCGCGCTGGCCGGCGGACGGACGGCCGGTTCGGACACGGGTTGGAGCGGTGCCGACCCGATGCGCAGGGACTCCAGTCGGACACCGGGGACCTCGGCGGCAGTGCGCCCGAGGGCCTGGACGGCCGCTTGCTCGGTGATCCACGTCCCGTCGTCGGGCCCGCCGAGCGGGAGCAGCCGGCCCAGGCCAAGCTGGCTTCGTACTGCCTGCGTCCACGCCTCGGTCACTGGCCTCTCACCCTTCTTCTCCACGGCCGCGGTTCTCTTCCCGCGGTGCTCTGCCCGGAGTGTCCGCGAGAGCTCGAGGCAGGGGCCTCAGGCCACTCGTCGGACCACCCCGTCTCACGCTCTATAGCCGGGCAAAAGGTACTAAAAAGACTATAATCCGAGTGATTGGTGCTCTGTGGCCTCGCGAGGGAGGAATATCCCGATGACTGAGAACACCGGCGTCAGGCTCGGCGCTGCGCCCGGTTCTCGCGGCCGGACGACCATCGCCGATGTGGTGGTGGAGAAGATCGCGGGAGTGGCGGCACGGGACGTACGCGGCGTCTATGCCCTGGGCAGCGGATTCGCACGCTCGATGGGATCCGTGCGGGAGCGGATGCCCGGCGCCGGCAGCGGCAAATCCGCCACACGCGGGGTCAGTGTCGAGGTCGGAGAGCTGCAGGCGGCCATCGATCTGGAGCTCGTCGTCGACTACGGCGTCTCGATCACGGACGTGGCCGCCGCGGTGCGGGAGAACGTGATCTCCGCGGTGGAGCGGATGGCGGGTCGGGAAGTCGTGGAAGTCAACATCATGGTCAGCGACGTGAAGCTGCCCGACGAGGAGGACGAAGGGGAGGAGCGGCAGCGGATCCAGTAGCCGGGGCGGCAGCCCGCGTGAGTGAAGGAGCGCGAAATGAGCAGGGCCGTGGTGGGCTTGATGGCCGGAATGGCGCTGGGTTTCGCCGCGTATTTCGGCAACTTCTGGGCTTTCCTGCTGGTGCTGGGGTTGGGCCTCGTCGGTCTCGTCATCGGGCGGTTCACGGAGGGTGATCTCGAACCGGGCGACTTCGTCCGCCGCCGGGACCGGCAGGAGCGGATCCGCGACGACAGGCGACAGGCTCGGGGAGACTGGCGGCGGTGAGCGGGGAAGCCGATGAGCGTCCGGGCGTCCCCCGCGGGGAGCGCGGGGCGACCGCCGTCACCGACCGGGTCGTCGCGAAGATCGCGGCTCGGGTGGCGCGCGAGGCGCTGAGCCGGTTCGCCGAGTCGGCCGGCCACGTACCACCCGGCCGCCGGACGCCACACGTGAGCACATCCGTACGTCGGGCGCCGGAACGGACCAGCGCAGGACGGGACTCCGAGGCCGCCGCCGGGCGGCAGGCGGTGCTCGGCGAGGCACGGCTGCACATCACCGTCGAGCTCGGCTATCCGTCCGACATCGGGGCGCAGTGCGCCGCGGTGCGCCGGGAGGTCACCGAGCGGATCAGGGCATGGGCCGGCATGGAGGTGTCCGACCTCGCGGTCTCGGTCGAGCAACTGCACTCGGCGCATACGCGGCACACGGACCGGGAGAGGGTGCGATGAGCGCGAACACCTCGCGGCAGCCGACCGGTGACAGCGACCTCTCCTCCGGTCCGGGACAGGCGGCTCCGTCCGCCGACGGCACCCCGGGGGCGGCCGAGGGTGCTACGAATACGAAGGTGATCGACGGATCAGGCCGGTCGGCGCACCGTTTCTGGTCGTCGCGGCGGATTCCCGCGGCCTTGGCAGCCCTGCTGTGCGCCGCGGTCGTCGGATTTCTCCTGTACGACGTGGTCGCGGTGCGGGCAGGCCGGAACGCGATGCGTTGGCGGTGGCGGCTCGCCGAGGAACTGGCCACACGGCCCCTGGACGACGTCTGGATGATCGTCGGGGCCGCGGTGGCGATGGCACTCGGCCTGTGGCTTTTCCTGCTGGCGGTGACGCCGGGACTGCGCCGGCTGCTGCCCATGGGGCGGCGGCCCACCGGTATCCCTGGGACAGAGGACGTCCGAGCCGGGCTTGACCGCCGCGCGGCCGCCCTGGTTCTGCGCGACCGGGCCATGCGGGTGCCCGGTGTCCAGTCGGTACAGGTCGATGTCGGCCGCCGGAAGGTAAAGGCCCGGGCACGGGCACATTTCCGCGATCTTGAGGAGGTCCGCGCGGACCTGGACACCGAGCTGGGCGAAGCCGTGACGTCCCTGGGCCTGGCCCGGCAACCCACACTGGCCGTGCGCGTCCGGCGCCCCAAGAAGGGCTGAGGTGATCCTGATGCTCAAGACGGTGAACCGGGTGCTGCTCGGGCTTCTCGGCCTCGGACTGTTCGCCCTGGGCGGCGGCGTGCTGCTGGGCGCACTGGACCTGCAGCGCCACTGGGACTTCGACGTGCCGGGCTGGTGGCCCTTCCGTGGGCCGGACGACGTGGTGCTGGGCACCGAGGGACGCACCCGGTGGCGGGAAGAGGACTGGTGGTGGCCGACCGTGATCGCGGTGCTCGCCGTGCTGCTTGCCCTGCTGCTGTGGTGGCTCCTCGCGCAACGCAGACACCGCTTGGACCGGGTCCTCGTCGACAGCGAAGACGGCGCGGCAGCCCGACTCAACGGCCGCACACTGGAGAACGTCATCAAGGAAGAGGCACAAGCCCTGGACGGGGTCTCACGGGCTCACGTCCGGCTGACGGGCCGACGTACCGCTCCGACCGCACGCGTGCGGCTGCTGCTGGAGCCTCACGCCGATCCAGCGCGGGCTCTTGGGCGGCTGAGCCGCGAAACACTCGCACACGCACGGGACGCGGCCGGCCTGGACCGCCTCCCCTCGAAGGTCCGACTCCGGGAAGCCCGCCACCGCGCCAAACGCACCGCCTGAGATCTCCAAGGCCGAAGCCCCGTTGGGGTACCGGCTGCGAGGCGCCCAGGATTCCTGGAACCCGAGCGTTCGGGCACGCGGAGGATCAAACGAACAGCACACTGCCTGGCGCACTCGCTTTCCTGACGGCGTGCTCGAAGACACCGGCCGGTTGTCGTCGGCATCGTCCTGAGAACCCTGGGGTCGGTGGGGCCGCGGTCGGCGGACGCCGCCTCCACCCTGGTGGCGACCTCGTGCGCCGGAGCCGCCACGTACCCCTCCTCGGCCGACGCGACATCGAGCACAGGCACAGCGTTCCTGCCGTAGCCGAGAGAACACGCAGATCTCGCACGGTTCCTTCCCAGGAGGCATCCCGTCATGGTCCCCTTCCTGATCCTGCTCATCGCCGGAATCGCTCTGGTCGCCATCGGCGCGGCCGTCGACGGCATGCTCTACCTGATGTCCATCGGCGTACTGCTTCTGATCGTCGATCTGCTCTACCTGGCGGCCCGCTCCATCTGGCGCTCCACCCGGCGCCCGGCCCGCTGACCGGCTCCCGAAAGCCCGGACCAGTCCGGGCCTGACAGCACAACAGCCAGGCGCAACCGTTGGTGCACGGTGCACCCGGCGCGGTTCAGCGGCCCTGAGCGCACGAAGCCCTTGGAGGGACCTTGGGTTCTAGGAGCTGTCGCAACACCCCGGTTCAAGGGGTGTGATGTTCGAGATCCGCAAGACCCGGACGGTGGCTCAGGGCCGCAGGAAGCTGACCCGTGAGCGGGACGAATACTTCCGGCTCGTGCAGCAGCGCAGGACGGTGGAGTCGCGGGGCAGGGGATGGGAGAGAACTTCGCATCAAGTCCATCAGCGACGAGAAGCTCGTCGCTGACATGCTCGTCGGCGACCGTCAACGGGCTGAACCCTAAGTCCTCGACAGGGCGGTCGAGCACCCGCTCCAGAGCCGCGCACGTACGCCCGATGGGGCGGCGGGAGGTCCCGTTCAGCAGGTTGCGGACCGTGCGGGCGGAGACATCGCCGGGCCGACCGGTGATCCCTGCGAGCGCGGTGTTCATCCGACCAGCCAATTCCTCCTGGGTGAGCCCGAGTTCCTTCATCCGGCTCTTGAGGACGGCGTTCGCTCCCATGGCACTGACGGTAGACCTGCGGTCACCGACCGAACCAGGCCCGAGGTCACGGGAACGCAAAGTCTTCCGGTTCGGGACGGCCGGCGGAAGCGCGACCCTTCCTGTTCCTCCCGGGGCTCAGGTCGTTGACTCGGTACCACCCCGTCGAGAGCACTCTGGTTCCCCCTTCCTCTCGGCGGCATGAGGAGAGCCCGCCCCGTCGTCACCCGTCGCGCGGGGCGGGCGTCCCACCCCCGGAGGGATGTTCTCGTGACCATGACCGAAGCCAGACCTACCGCGACCGGCGCCCCCGGCTACACCGAGACGATGCCGTGCGAGCCGGAATCCGCTCGCCGAGCGCGCCTGCTCGTCTCCGCCGCTCTGAGCGCCTGGGGCATAGGCGAGTTGGCCGGGGTCGGGGTGCAGACCGTTGCCGAGCTCGTCAACAACGCCATCGACCACACCCGGTGCCGTGTGGTCCGTGTCCTGGTCACGCGGCCGGCTGCGGGCGTGGTGCGCATCGGTGTCGCCGACAGCTGCAGGGACGTCCCCGAGATGGGTGGCCCCGACGACGACTCCGAGGACGGGCGTGGCCTGTTCTTGGTGGATGCCCTGAGCTGGAGATGGGGGTACGACCGGAAGCGCTGGGGCAAGGTCGTGTGGGCCGAGCTCGAAGTGCCGCCCTCGTGCTGAGGCACCACGTGTCCTTACGGCTGGTGCACGCCGACGAGTTGGTGGACGACCCCAGCCCAGAGGCGTGCGTGGAAACAAGCGGCGCGCCAAGCAGTTGGCCAAGGCGAAGGCCAAGGGGAGAAGGCCGAGAGGAAGGCTCGCGAGGCTGCCGAGACAGTGGCCGCCCTGGAGGAAAACGCCGCGTGATGTGTGCGTAACCCGTGCCGGGCAGTCGTGATCGAAGGGGCCATCCCACCGCGCTGAGGCGGTGGGGTGGCCCCTTGTGCCTGTCCCTTGGATCAGGTCAGTCGCGGTCGGCGGCCTTCCTCCCGGGCCCGGTAAATCGCAGCAGCGGCCGCATCCCCGGCCAGCTGCTCGATCTCCTCGGGCGCCTCCCGCTCGTCGAGGACGAAGAGCCTCCCGCCGACGAGGTGCGTGGTTGTCTTCCAGCCGAGACGCCATCCCGCCCCCCTCGCGGCACGCCGGACGTCCTTGAGCTCGCCCATCTCCGCAAGATCGTCCGCGCCGAGGATCAGCTGACCGTGGTAGCCCTCGTACTCCGGCTTCAGGGCGGCCCGCATCAGCGACTCAAGCCGTTCGACCAGCTTCTCGTACCGGCGCCGGGCCAGCTCGTCGTTAGCGGGCATCCCGCACAGCTCCCCACCTCTGCCCGCAGCCGCATGTGTGCCATATGTGTGCTGCGAGTACGAAGGCCCTCCCGTCCGATGGACGGAAGGGCCTCTGACCAGGTGTTTCTCTGTGCCCCCGGCAGGATTCGAACCTGCGACACCCGCTTTAGGAGTTCGATCAACGCGGCCTCGCGAGCTTCCGATGCCTCGGAAGCAAGGCTGTCATGGAACGCCCGTAGCTGCTGCTGTCTGCCGTCGTTGATGTCAGGTGTGGATGTCAGGCTGGCTGAGGCACGATGCTCACCGCCCGATAGTCGTACCCGTCCTGCTTGAAGCCAGGGGCCTCCCACTGGAGGTCTACTCGCTGTCCCGGCGACAGCGAGCAGAACCCTTCCATCTGGATGTTGGAGTAGTGGCCCCAACAACCGCCGGGTGTCTCCGAGGAATCGAGCACGCCCCACCCTTCCTCGTCGCGCCACTCACGGACAGTCGCAGTCGCCATGTGGGCGACCTTACGGGGTCCATCTGCGCTGGCGTATCGGGAACCCGCATGCGGCCATCTGGCCGCGTCCTTATCGGTGATTTAAGTCAGGTTACGTGAGCTATCCGCCTATAGCAGAAATGCATGGGCTGAGTAGGGAGCGAAGGGATAGCACATGCCTCGACCGATGAAGCGGGACCGCGCGCCTGGGAAGCGCCTGGGGGATGAGCCAGCCGAAGAGGCCATTGAGGTCTCTTCGACCGATACCGTGGCGCACGTTGCTGCCAGAATTGGTCAGCGGCGGTGGGTCGTCGTCTTGGGCGAGGACGGCAAGCCCGTAGCCGCTGTCCGTTTCGACGATCTGCCGCGGGAACGGCCGCAGGTCCAGCTGGCGTCGATACTTCCGAAGCTGCCGTCGATGGTGGTGGTTTCCGCCGAGATGCCCGTCAACCTGATCAAGCCCTGGGCGGCCAGGGAGGTGGAATCCGACGCCCATCTGATCGTCGCCTATCCGGATCAGTTTCGGGTTCTGAGCGGGCCCGATCTAAACCGAGTACGCGCTCGGGCGCGAATCCATGCCCGCCCCCGAGCAGTACGTGCCTCATCCGAAGGTATTACTACGCTTAGTGCGGCAATTCTACTGCCTGGCGTTGGTAGTCACGTAGAATTCGTGAGGACATGCAAGCATAGGTGGCGGGGGCGCCGCTGTACGTGTCGGCGAAGATTTTTTGTTAAACCCATGAAGATGCCTAAGTGTCAGGACCCTGAGCGCCTAGGCGACCACCTGTTTGAGTGGTGAGGTAATTGTTCGGATCGCTTCTGGACAAGGCCACTGGATGGCTTTCCTCTGAGTTCATTACAACGATCCTGTTTCCGGTTCTGACCTTTGGCGCTGGGATCGGCGCCCTCGCTGCCACAGATGCTGGCTGGGCCGCAGTTGACGATTGGTGGAAGGATCTTGCAGGCCTTCGGCAGGCGCTGTTCGTCGGCGGCCTAGTTGCTGCACTACTGGTCGCTTGCTGGCTTGTGGAGATCGCGCTTCCGGGCTTCATCAGGGCTTACGAAGGATACTGGTGGTGGGGTTGGCTCGTTAAGAAAAGGAAGGGCAGTCATACAAAGAGGAAAACCAAACTTAACGAAAAGCTGAGCGCGTTCCAGGGGCAACCCAACGAAGACGTCGATCAACGCGATCGGTTGTCCACGGAGTGGTACATGGAATTCCCGCCGGACGGATCTCTTCTGCCGACCCGGATTGGCAATATCCTGCGTGCGGCCGAGCGATACCCCAATGACCGATACGGAATCGACGGCGTCTTCTTCTGGCCTCGACTTTATGGACTGATCCCAGACGCCCTTCAAGGCGCTACTGGAGCAGCTCGCGCCAACCTGGAGCGGATGATTGTCGTCTCTTCTCTGTCGGCCGTCTTCGCGCTAGTGTCAGTGGCCTTTGCGTTCCTTGGTGTCCCCACGAGAGTGTGGCTCCCCTGCTTCCTGGGAGCTGGCTTGCTCAGTTTTCTGGCATGGCGGGCAGCGATTTCGGCAGCTATGGGATATGCCGAACTAATTCGCGCTGCTTACGACACTGCTCGGCGTGAACTTTGGGAGGCAGTGGGATGGGAATCTCAGGAGGAGCTCGCATCGCAACAGGACAGGTGGAGACCCGTGAGCCAGGTCCTATTTCGAGGAGAAGCGGGGGAGGACCCCGATGGCGGGCAGGGGCATCTGCCGGGCGATGACGTTGCTGCTGGTTGGCCATGGCGTCGTTGGGTAGCTAGGGCTGGCCTGCTTGTCGGCGCCCTTCTGTGGGCACGGGCAGTAAGGCGAGACTTGCAGGCCCATGAGGACTTACAGCGGCAACCCAGCGAGGTGGACCGCACGTGAGCCCGTGAGGTGGACCGCACGTGAGCCCGCCACGAGCAGTGCCTGATGCCTGCCCCACGAGGTCGGTGGAGCGGCTTTGGGCGGGAGCTGCCATGGGGCGAGAGATCGTGGCCCCGTAAGCTTCCGGCGAGTCGGGCAGTCTGTGGACCTGCCCGGTAAAGCACGACGTTGGGGCCATGATCTTCGAGGCTCGCCCCATGGTGGCTGCCTAAAGCCGTGGAGCCGACCGGGCCCAGCCACAGCGGGCTACCGTCCACTGCATCTGGTGTGCTCGCTCCAGCCGCGCGGCCGGCGGAGCCGGGGCCCGGAGCGGGGCGGAGACAGGAGCGTCGGGGCCCGGCGCTGGAGCCGGGGCCGCGCGCGGCGAGCGGAGCGAGCCGCCTTGAACCCGTAGAGAAGATTTCTACTCACCGCATCCGCGGCGGCCCTGGAGCCCGTGATCGTCACCTGTTGGCGGTCAGCCCCGGCGGCTACGCTGGTCCGCGCCAGCTGATGACATCAGGGAGTGGGCTCAAAGGATGGGACCGAAGTCGGAGCGGGTCTACCGCACGATTCGCGAGTGGGTGGCCTCGGGCAGGCTCAAGCCCGGCGAGAAGCTGCCCTCTGAGCGCACCCTTGAGAAGGAACTCGAGATCGGCCGCACGCAGCTGCGCACCGTGCTGGCGAAGCTCGTCGCGGAGAACGTCATCGAGTCGAATGCCCGTAGCTCCTACCGGGTGCCGTCCCGTGAGGTGAGCATCGAGCGCCCGGCCGGCATGGAGTCATGGCAGATTCACGGCGAGCGGACCGTCTACGACAACCGTTGGGTCAAGCTGGCGCTTGTCGACGTCGAGCCGCCCGGTGTCGAGCGCTTCGAGCATCACGTCGTCCGCCTTCATCACGTCTCGATCGCTGCCGTCGTGGATGACCAGGACCGGGTGCTCATGCTCTGGCGTTACCGCTTCGTCCCGGACAAGTGGGGCTGGGAGCTACCCGGCGGCATCGTCGACCAGGGCGAAGACCCGCACGCCACCGCGCTTCGCGAAGTCGAGGAAGAAACAGGTTGGCGACCCGATTCCCTCGACCACGTCGTCACCTACCAGCCCATGGTGGGCATGGTCGATTCACCGCACGAAATCTTCGTCGGCAAGGGTGCTCAACACGTCGGCGACCCCACCGACATCGAGGAAGCGGGACACGTCGCTTGGGTGCCGCTGTCGGACATCCCCGGCCTGATGGCCAGGGATGAACTCATGGGCTCCGGCACTCTTGTAGCTCTGCTCCACCTCTTGGCCTCCCGTGGGCAGGCGGCTCCTACAGCCTCTGCGTGAGCTGCTCGATGCGGCGCAAGTGGCGAACTGACCCAGTTCGCTTCGCCAGCAACCGGGCCTGCTGTAGGTGCTCCTGCGCCTGGTCATGCTCGTCGCGCGCAAGGTGAGCTTGGGCAAGGTTGCATCGCAGCCCTGAGGTGGCCCGGATGAAAGTCGGGTCGGCTTCATCAAGGGCGGTGTACAGACTGCTGAGCGCGTCGTCCTCGCCCAGCAGTGCGAGGGAACTTCCGCGCCACCGGGCCAAGTGTCCGCCGTTCAGGAAGATGCTCAACATGTCCGGGTCGCGGGCCTCCGCCCCGTCGGGCAGGGCTGCGTCGGCCTTTTCGAGTGCCCGCCGGCAGTCATCAACCATGCCCGCGTTGGCGCAGAGTTCCGCTTCGGCCGCGTACAGCCATGCCTGCAACCGTGGCGACACCTGGCTCCCGCCCAGCCGATGGGCTTCGCGTACAAGAGCGACCGCGGTCTCTGGGCGGCCTGCGTCGTTGAGCACGTACGCCTGCTCGGCCGTGGCGTGGGCGAGATACATCGGCTCGCCTGCCTCCTGCGCTGCCCGCTTGCCCAACTCGTAGTGGCGCCAAGCTCTCTCGACGCCTCCCGCATCGAGGGCCTGCCAGGCTGCGAGGGTGGCGGCACCGGCCAGGGCTAGAGCTACCGGTCGGCGGGTCTCGGGCAGGACGGCAAACGTCAAGGCGTCTTCGAGGGTCGCCAGATGCCCGGTCATCTGATCAACGAGCGTCGCCGCGCCCATCTGGCGGTCGACCGTGCGCAGCAACTCGGTCTGGTCCATGAAGGTCTTCACCATGGTGAGACTGACGTTGCGGGCCGAGTCGATACGGCTGATCAGCTCGTCATAGCCGCCAACTGCCGGGGGCGGCGCGGTCGGACTGTGCCGGCCGAACAGCTCCTCATCGGTGACGCCCAAGACGGGCCGCAGAATCTGCGCGTAGCGCTCGCTGATGGGGCGCTTGCCGTTCTCCCACTCCGAGACGTAGACGCGCAGGCTGGCGGTCGAGCCGATGTCGAGCGCATGGCGTCTCGCGTACTGCTCGATCTCGTGGATGAGACGCGCTTGGGACCACTCGCGCCCGTTCCTCACCTCTCGCAGCCGGTTGAGCACCTGTACCGCCCTCGCATGTGGTCTGACAGCTCTACAGCAGCATGCCTCACATCCGCGCAGGTCGGCAGGGGTTAACAGGCCGGGTTAACGGGTCGGCAGTGAACCTCTGTTGGCTACCGGGCGGTTGAGCGGCGCGCTTCTCTAGCAGTGTCGCAAGAAGGCGAGTTGAGAAACCGGACGGCGACAACACTTGACAGCTGGTGCGCACCAGATGCAATCTACTGGTGCGCACCAGTTGGAACGCGAACGTCCTGCGGTGCTGTCGCAGGACTCCCACAAGCCAACGCAGAAGCGGCGCCCTACCGCCAAGCAAGCCGCCGCTTCCGCCCCTATCAGGGAGCTTCCATCATGTCATCGTTCAAGATCGACACTTCGACCGCTGTCGTGTTCGTCGCCGTGGAGCCGAAGGCGAAGGTCATCAACAAGCAGACCGGTGAGATCGCGGTCGATCGGGAGACCGGCGCGAAGATGATGACGGTCGGCCTGACCATCGCGGATGAGGGTGAGGCGAACCTCTACACCGTCTCGATCCCGGAGACTGGTGTCCCGGAGGGGATCACGCTGGGTATGCCGGTCAAGGTCGTCGGCCTCAAGGCGCGGGACTGGGAGAACACCTTCAACGGTGAGAAGCGGTTTGGCATCGCCTTCCGCGCGGTCGCGCTCGTCGTCCCGTCTGCCAAGGGCTGAGCGGCATGTCGACCACGACGCTCCTCGTCTTAAGTCTGGTGGTGGTCGCCGCGGCCCTGGTGCTGCGGCGGCTGCGCCCGGCCTGGTACTGGCTGAGCATCGGCGTCACCCTCGCCACGCTCCGCGTGGTGGCCCGGTACGCCTCGGTCATGGACGCGTGCGGGCTGACCGTTCCGCCGTCCCGGCTGCGGCTCACCCTCGCCCGGCTCACCCGCCGTCCGGCACCCGAGTCCCGGCCGCCGCGCATCCTCAGCTTCCGCCCGACCCGCACCGGCCTGGTGCTCAGGGTGAAGCTTCGGCCCGGTCAGGACGCGTTCGACTTCGCCGCGTCCACGGACCGGCTGCGGCACTCGTTCGCCATGCACAGCGTCACGTCCCGTGAGGTCAGGTCGGGTGTGGTCGAGCTGCGGATGACCGGCTACGACGTGCTGGCACGGGTGCAGATGCCCGCCCACGTCGAGCGGGAAGGGCTCTGTGTCCCGGTTGCGCTGCGGGAGGACGGAGCAGTCCACTACCGCGACTACCGGGAGGTGCCGCACTCGCTGAACCTCGGCGCGACAAAGTCGGGCAAGTCCGTCTACCAACGCCACCTGGTGAAAGAACTCGCCTCCCGGCATGTCGCGCTGGTCGGCATCGACTGCAAGCAAGGGGTGGAACTCGCCCCGCTGGCCCGCCGGTTCTCCGCGCTGGCCGACAACCCGGACGATGCCGCCGACCTGCTGGAAGCACTCGTTGCCCGCATGGCCGACACGTATCAGGTGATCCGGCGCGAGCAGCGCATCAGCGCAGACACCCCGGATGAGGAGATCACCGCCGACCTGTGGGGCCTGCCGGAAGAGTTGCGGCCGGTGCCGGTCGTCCTCCTGGTGGACGAGGTCGCCGAACTGGCGCTGTTCTCCAACACGGCGGAGAAGAAGCGCCGCGAGCGGATCATCACCGCCCTGGTCCGTCTCGTCCAGCTCGGCCGCGCTGCCGGCATCTACGTGGAGATCTGCGGTCAGCGCTTCGGCGCCGAACTCGGGGACGGCATCACCATGCTCCGTTCCCAGCTCACCGGCCGCCTCTCGCACCGGGTCAACGATGAAGCCTCCGCCAAGATGGCCTTCGGCGACATCTCCCCCGATGCGGTGCTGGCGACCACACAGATTCCGGTCGAGCGGCCCGGCCTGGCGGTGGCCGGTGACTCCACGGGCGGCTGGGTCCGCATCCGTACACCGTTCACGACGATGCGCCAGGCCGTGAACGCCTGCACCGCCAACGCTCACCGCACCCCGGTCCTCGACGGCCTGGAGTCCTTCCGCCCGGTCCTGCCGGACCTGGCCCCGGTCGAGATCCCGGCCCCGGCGTCGGCGGCCAAGCCTCTCACCGCCTGACTTCTGCTCCCTCTCGGTTGGCGTGACCGCTTCGCGCCATGTCCCTACCCCCGCCATGCCCGAAACGGCTGCCGGGGCCCGGCGACCGGCCCATCACGCCTCGCCCGGCCCCGGCCCAACCCTCAAGGAGGTGAAGACTCATGTTCCGCTCGATCCGCCTGGACGCCGTCCTCGTGCAAGCCGTGATCGCCGGTGCCCTGTCCTTCGCCCACCTGCACGACCTCGCCGCCGCTGCCGGACAGGACGGCTGGAAAGCCTGGGCCTACCCCGTCTCCGTCGACCTGCTGCTCGTCGCCGCCTGGCGACGCCTACGGACCCTGCGCGCCCAGGGCGAACCGGCCCGCGCCGCGTGGACCTGGTTCGCCGTCGCCCTGGCGGCCTCGCTCGGCGCGAACGTTGCCACCGCGGGCCTGCTCGACCTGAACGACGTGCCCGACTGGCTGCGCATCCTCGTCGCCGGATGGCCCGCCCTGGCCTTCCTCGGCGGCACTCTCCTGGTCCACTCACCCACCGCCCCGACTGCTGCCGACGCTGCGCCGGTCGACCGGGAGCCGTTGCCGGTGGTCGAGCCGGTGACTGTGCCGGCCGAACCGGACCCCGCCCCCGTGACGGATGCGGTCGAGCCCGCCCCGGAGCCGGTTCCGGCCCTGCCCGCCGCACCGGCCCCGGCTGATGTGCCGCCCGCGCTCGTGGACCACGCCCGCAAGCTCGCCGACGCTCACCGCGCTACGACCGGCAACCCGATCGATGCCGCCACCCTGCGCGACCGCCTGGGCCTGCCCGGCCCCATGGCAGACCAGCTCGCCGCCCACCTCGCCTGAAAGGACAGCCCTCATGCCCGGACACGAACCGACCCGAGACGAATACCTGTCAGCAGCACGCGAAATGGCCGGTGCCGGTCGCACGACCCTGGCCCGGCTGCTCGCCGAAGAAGCTGCCGACCGTGCCACCGACCCGGCCGACGCCGCCCGCATCCTCGCCGAGTTCCCCGGCCCGAGCCTGCGAGCGGAGGACTGACCGCCATGCCCGCCCGTGACTTCTTCCACTCCGTCATGCGGATCGGCCCCGTGCAGATCGGCACCCACCGTGACCGGCACGGCCGCACCAAGCACGCCGCCGTCTGCTCCCGCGACAACTGCGGCTGGTCCGCCGACTACTCCACCCAGTCGGCCGCCCAGCTCGCCGCCCGCACCCACCGCTGCCGCGCCAACTAACCCGAGAGGCCCCGTCGTGAACGTCGAACTTCCGCTGATCATCCTCGTCGCCATCTTCGGCTACTTCGGCATCAAGCTCATGCGCCCGCCGACCTGGCTGATCGTCGTGCTTCTCCTCGGCGGTTTCCTCCTCGCCGACACCTTCCTCGCCCCCGTCATCGAATCCGGCACCCGCACCGGCGTCGACGCCGTCAACGGCACCACCAAGTAACCAGCCCAGACCCGCCAGAAGGGAGATCCACCATGCTTCGCCCGCGTATCCCGACCATGCCGACCCCGACCGGCATCGTCTCCCCGCTCATCCACCCGACCCCCGCCTCGGCCCCGATCGAGCAGCACCAGACCGCCACCGAGTGCGCCTGCCAGCACACCACCCCGGCCCCGGCCGTCGTCCCGGCCTCAGCACCTGCGGTCCGGCTCACCCCGACCGGCCTCCTGGTCGCTGTCGGCGGTGGCGCCGCTGTGGTGCTCGTGGTCGGAGCGGTCCTGGTCTCGATGTTCCTCGCGGTCGCCATCACGGCCACCTCGGTCGCCGTCTGCACCGTCGTCCTGCGCTCCATGGCCAACGGCACCGCGCGCCGTCGCTGACCGGCCCTCCGGGCGGCCCTGAAACCGCCAAGTCTCCGCCGCCCGGACGGCCAGCCCCTACCCGATCTCATCAACCGGAAGGACCACCCATCATGCAGCACCGCCCTGCCTCGGCCCGTATCTGCCCGTCCTGCGACGGCTTCGCCTCCGCCTCGATCACCCTCGGCGGACGCGACCGAAACGGCCAGCGCCGCACGATCACCGCCCACTGCCGCACTTGCCACGGCACCGGCACCGTCCCGCCCCTGCGCCAGCTGCTCAACAACGCCGCCGACGCCGCGTTCACCCGCTGACCGCCATGGCGGACCTCGCCCCCACCGTCGACCAGCCTGGCGTGCACGTCGCGAAACCCGCCCGGGACTTCCCCGCCACCGGCTCCTACGCCTGCTGCTGCGGTGCCACCGGCCGCGCCAGGGGTGACGACAACGTCCGGGACCTGGTCGCCGAGTGGATCGACCACCGCAACACCTGCCCCCATCGCTAACCCCCGCCGGGGCACCGACCGCACTTCTGCCGGCCGGTGCCCCGCCCCTCTGCTCCCTCTGGAAGGAGGACCATCCGCGTGACCACCACCACGACCGCACCGCCGCCGCCGCTGCGGGATCTCGCGTTCCTCGCCTCGCTCGGCACCATGCCCGGCCTCATGCGCCAGCTGCGCTGCCTGGGCGGCTGCACCACACCGATCCGCCTCGACGGCCACCGCACCGACGTCCACACCACCACCGGCGAGATCCTGCACCACCTCACCGCGGCCGACCTGCCCGCCGGGAACCTCCTCGTGCGCTGCAACAACCGCCGCGCGACCCGCTGCCCGGCCTGCGCCGAGACCTACCGCCGCGACACCTACCAGCTCATCACCGCCGGACTGCGCGGCGGCAAAGGCACCCCCGAACGCGTCGCCACGCACCCCCGGGTGTTCGCCACCTTCACCGCGCCCAGCTTCGGCCCCGTCCACAACCGCCCCGCCAAAGGACGCTGCCGCTGCGGCACCACCCACGCCGAGGACGCACCGGAGCTCGGCACGCCGCTCGACCCTGAACGCTACGACTACGAAGCGGCCGTGCTCTGGAACGCTCACGCCTCCAAGATCTGGGCCCGCTTCTCCATCTACCTGCGCCGCGAAGTCGCCAAGCGTGCGGGGCTCTCTCAGCGTGCCTTCAAGGAGTACGCCCGCGTCTCCTTCGCCAAGGTCGCCGAGTACCAGCGCCGCGGCGCGATCCACTTCCATGCCGTGATCCGCCTCGACGGCCCCGACGGCGGCGACACCCCGCCCCCGGCCTGGGCCACCGCCGAACTCCTCGCCGACGCCATCCGCGCCGCCGCTGCTGCTGACGTGCCCGGCCCGGTCATCGACGGCCGCGCCCACACCTTCGCCTTCGGTACCCAGCTCGACATCCGCCCCATCCGCTCCGCCGACTTCGACGGCCCCGCCGAACTGACCGAACGCGCCGTCGCCGCCTACATCGCCAAGTACGCCACCAAAGGAGCAGAGACAGCGACCGGCACCCTCGACCGCCCCATCAAGTTCCTCGCCGAACTCGGCCGCAAGTCCATCCCCGAACACGCCCGCCGACTCATCCGCACCGCCTGGACCCTCGGCGCCCGCAAAGACCTCGAAGACCTCCGCCTCCGTGCCTGGGCCCACATGCTCGGCTTCCGCGGCCACTTCTCCACCAAGACCCGCCGCTACTCCACCACCCTCGGCGCACTCCGCCAGGCACGCGCCGAATGGCGCCGCCTCCAAGCCGCCATCGCCCGCGGCGACCAGGCCGTGCCGGCCGAACCCGCCGCCGATGACACCACCCTCGTCCTCGCGCACTGGACCTTCGCCGGAACCGGCCTCGGCCGCGCCGAGGAATGGCTCGCCGCCTCACTCACACCCGACACCACCGACATGGAAGGAGCCGCAGCATGACCACCGCCACCGCCGAACTGCTGACCGTGCCCGAGGTCATGGCGCGGCTGAAGCTCGGACGCTCCACGGTCTACGACCTGATCCGCTCGCGCCGCCTGACCTCGATCACCATCGGACGTGCCCGCCGTGTACCGGCCGACGCCGTACGGGACTTCATCGTCCGTGAGATCGAGGAGGCTGCCTGATGGCCTCCCAGCGGAAGCGCAACCCGAACGGCGCGGGCACGATCACCAAGCGCAAGGACGGCCGCTATCAGGCCGCCGTGTACGTCCTCCAGCCTGACGGCACGCGCGCCCGCAAGTTCGCCTACGGCAAGACCTGGGCCGAGTGCGACGCCAAACGCCGCGAACTCCTCGACAAGGCCGACCAGGGCGTGCCCGTGCCGACCCGTTCGGCCAGGCTTTCCGAGTGGCTGCCGTACTGGCTGGACAACGTCATCAAGCCGCGTCGCAAGCTCAGTACCTACGACAAGTACGAAGCTCACGTCCGGCTGTACCTCGTGCCCATGATCGGGTCGAAACGGCTCGAATCCCTAGGCACTGCCGACGTCCGGCGCTTCCTCGTCCAACTGGAGAACAAGACCACCGCGGCTACTGCCAAGGAATCCCACCGGGTGCTCCGCACCGCCCTGACGGCTGCCTGCCGCGAGGAGCTGGTGACCCGCAACGTGGCGAGCCTCGTTGAGCCGCCCCGGGCAAAGTCCAGGGAGCTGAGCCCCTGGTCCCTCGACGAGACGCTGGACTTCCTCGCTGCTGCCCGTAAGGACCCGCTGTACGCCGCCTTCGTCCTCGCCATCGCCATGGGCCTCCGGCGGGGTGAGATCGTCGGTCTCCGCTGGGTCGACGTCGACCTGGACAAGCGCGTGATCTACGTACGCCAGCAGACCCAGCGTCGGCGCGGCGTCCTCTACAACGACGACCCCAAGGGCCGCCGTCGCCGGGCCGTACCGCTCCCCGCGATGTGCATCGCGCCGCTTCGCTGGCACCGGATGCGCCAGACCGCCGCCAAGCTGCGCGCGGGGGAGTCGTGGGATGAAGGCGGCTACGTCTTCGCCACCCGCAACGGTCGCCCGGTCGAGCCGCGCAACGTGTACCGGTCCTTCACCCGGGTCGCAGAGTCTGCCGGCCTTCGCGTCATCCGGTTGCACGATGCCCGGCACGGCTGCGCCACCCTGCTCACTGCTGCCGGGGTCGCTCCTCGCGTCGTGATGGAGATCCTCGGGCACAGCCAGATCAGCATCACCATGGACGTCTACACGCACGTCGTCCAGGACACACAGCGCGAGGCCATCAGCCACATGGATCGGCTGCTCAAGAGGCGGCCCGGCCGTGAGTGACCGCCCCCGTTGATGTCAAAAGCTGATGTCAAAGGCCCCAGACCATGATCGGTCCGGGGCCTTTGTGCTGGTGCCCCCGGCAGGATTCGAACCTGCGACACCCGCTTTAGGAGAGCGGTGCTCTATCCCCTGAGCTACGAAGGCTGGGATCTGTCGATATACGTGTCCAAAACGACGTCGCGTACACGATCGTTCTTTGACATGTTTTGGACAGGTTAGTGATCAGCCGGTGAGGGCTGTTCGTCGCCGCCAGTGTAGCGGGTGGCGTGCTGGACGTACGGGGGGACGCTGCTTGCCGGGGATCCTGTCCAGGGTGCTGAGGGCCTTTCAATCGGCGGCCGGCCGGGGTGCCGGGTGGCGCCTGCCGGGTGTGGTGCGTCTTCCGGTCGACGGTGATGTGGCGCTCGCACACCCCGGACTCGGTGACGCAGAGGTCGTGGGCCCCGGAACTCTGCTCGTGATCCGGCCCCGCACGTGGTTCCGCGTGGACTCCGTGCTCATTGTGGACGGCCCGGACGGCCCGGACCGCCGCTGGACCCGTCACCAGGTCGTCAGCGACGCCGGCACCCGGCTCGTCGTCACGGCGGATGCCGCCTGCCGCATCCGCTGAGCCTCGATCCACCGCGTGATCTCTGATCACGCGATGTGATTGTTTTTGGGGTGGGTTTTCGGTTTCGGGCAGGGCGGGTTTCCGGTTGGCCGCTGC
>NZ_JBVHTA010000002.1:293094-345455 GCF_055566095.1 Streptomyces sp. NPDC027962 | reverse complement strand
GAGGCCCTACTTGTATGCGCCGAGCACTCCGCGATCACCCAATCGGGACTCGCGTTCGATCGACAAGCCTCAAGATCGGTACGACAACAGCTACTCACACAGCACCCAAACGCAGGACGCCCTGATCTGGTACATCGCCTTGCAGGCGAACCTCTCCTACCTGGTGTCCGGTTGGGTCAAACTGCTCGGCGAGCCGTGGCGCGACGCCACAGCCCTCGGCGGCGTCATGCGGACCCGGACCTACGGCCACGAGCCCACATTCCGTCTGGTCGAGCGCTTCCCCAGGCAAGCCAAGTATCTGACGCACGGCGTACTGGCACTCGAATGCCTCTTCCCCGTGGCCTACCTGGCGGGCGGCCGCCTCGCTCGGCCGGTCATCGCCTCCGCTGCCGCCTTCCACGTCGCCAACGGATTCGTGATGGGACTCGGCCGGTTCGTCACCGCGTTCGTCTCCATGCACCCCATGGTGGCCTACACCTCGGCCCCCAAGTCCCATCCCTCCATCGCCGGACGGGACGACCGGGCGTTGGGTACGGCCGCCGTGCTGCTCGCCGGCTCTGCCGCCGCGGCCGGAGTGACCGCTGTGCAGCGCAGGATGCGCGCCCGAGACGGATGGCCGAGCTCACGTGTCGTCACAACTCGGCACGGGAACACACTGCAATACGAGACGGGTGGCGGCTCCGACCCGTCCAAGCCGGTCCTCGTCTTCGCGGCCGGCCTGGCGTCCACCTCGGAACACTTCGCATGGATCACCGAGCGGCTCGTCAAGGACTCCGGCTACGGCGTGCTGTCCTACGCACGCGCCGGGTACGCAGGCAGCGACCGCAGCAGCCAGGATTCCTACAGCCTTGACGAGTCGGTCGAGGACCTGGTCGACCTCATCACGCAGGCTGTCCCCTCCCACCGCCGGATCGTCCTCGTCGGCCACTCGCTCGGCGGCGAGATCTCCCGCCGAGCTGCCCCCCACCTCGACAACCGGCTGAGCGGCATCGTCTACCTCGACTCCTCCCACCCGGATGAACTCAACCGGTCGGCGACGCAGCGCGAGGCCGGCGACCAGCTCGGCCAGTCGATGTCCCTGATCACCTGGTCCTTGCGGCTCGGCATGGGCATCTTCATGGCGCGTCCCGATTGGCTCGAGAACCTCCCCCTCAACTACCGCAAGCGTGTGTTCGCTCAGTACACCGACGCCCGTATGTGGGTTGCCGCCCGCCGCGAATGGGACGCCGTCGAAGCCGATTTCAAGGCATTCCGTGGAGATCTGGACCCGGTTGATGCCAACGCCCTGGTGATCTCCGCACAGCGCAGCATCGACCAGTCGCCGGAGCAGCTGCTCATGCACCACGAGATCGCCGAAGCTCACCGTGGTGGCCGACGTCATGTCGAGACCTGGGTCGTCGAAGGCAGCGATCACGACACCATGCTCACTGACAGCAGGTACGCGCTGCGGATCGCAGACCGCATCATCGATTTCCTCGATGACACCCCGAACGGCGACGCCGCTGTTGCTGCCTCGCCCGGCGACGCCTCCACCACCACGTCACCAGGAGCGACCAAGTGAGGGCACTTCACCACGCCAAGTCGTTGTTCACCGGCCCCGGCGCCGCCGCGCGCATCCTCGGCGCTGCCTTCGTGGTCGGCACCGTCGCGGCCCAGCACCCCAACCCCGTCTTCAACCGGCTCCAGGCCAAGGACACCTTTTCGGTGCTCCCTAACTGGCGCTTCTTCGCACCCTCTCCGGCCATGCACGACTACCACTTCCTCTACCGCACTCTGGACGCGGACAACGTCACCTCGCCCTGGCGCACTCTGGAGGTCATCGCCGGACGGAAGATGAGCCAGATCTTCTGGTTTCCCGATCGCCGCCCGGAGAAGGCTGTCTTCGACGTGTGCGGCGAAGTCCTGCAGATGATGGACAAGGGCGGCTTCGACGCCGGCCTGCAGTCACCGCCGTACCGGCTGATCACCACCCACCTGCGGCATCTGCTGCGCTCCGAGGGACAGGAGACGGTCAAGGGATTCCAGTTCGCCCTGGCTCGCGACGGCGGATACGACACCTCGGTGGAACCAGACATGATCTTCATGTCGCCCTACACGTCCATGGATGCGGAGGCTGCGCTATGAGCGGTACCACGGTCATCATCTTCGCGATCGGCATCATCGTTGCGCTGTATTTCCTGTTCAGCACCACATCGAATAACAAGGACAAATGAGCGCCATAGATGACATCGGCTACGGTCAGCAGTTCCAGGGCTGGTACGACCGGATCTTCCCAAAGGACGCCCACGCCGACGCCACTGCTCATGTCCTGGCCGGGCTGCACCCCGACCCTGCCTCCGGGACCCTCGAGTTCGGCGTCGGCACGGGCCGCATCGCCATCCCGCTGTCCCATCGCCTCGGCCCGGTCACCGGCGTGGACTCGTCACCCGAGATGCTGCAGGCGCTGACAACCGACAGCACGGCCAAGAAGGCACCCGTCACAGCAGTGCACGGTGATATTCGCACTTACACCGATGACCGGACCTACGGCCTGGTGTACTGCGTGTGCAGCGTCGTCGGCCTGGTCACCGATCCCGACGACGAACAGCAGATCATCAGCCAGGCGGCCGGCCTCCTCGCCCCAGGTGGGCGGCTGGT
Organism: Streptomyces sp. NPDC027962; assembly: GCF_055566095.1. NCBI lineage: Bacteria > Bacillati > Actinomycetota > Actinomycetes > Kitasatosporales > Streptomycetaceae > Streptomyces > Streptomyces sp. NPDC027962. The sequence goes on along the minus strand of NZ_JBVHTA010000002.1, from coordinate 342,818 downwards.
CGTGGAGACCCACAACAAGCCCGGCATCGTTGCGCTGCACGAAGGGCGCCGACAGGCCACTTTCTTCACCCGCTACCCGGAGCCTGGCACCGGTCTGCAGACGCACGCCACGCTGCTAGGCGACATCTGGCAATGCCATCAGGTCTGGTTCGAAGCCGACGGCACTACCCGGGTCGGCTCAGAAGCCGTACGCCTTCTCGACCCCGACGACGTCGACGGCTACGCCGCCCAGGCAGGGCTCACCCCGCGCAGACGGCTCTCCTCCTGGGACGGCACCCCGTACACATCCGAGTCGCCCCTGTTCATCACCATCTACGAACGGGGAGACACCGCGTGAATGTATGGGAGACCGCGAAGCGGCACAGACCGCTACTGATCACCGGTATCATCCTCGGCCTTCTGGGGGCGGTTGCCTCGCTCGCCCAGCCGCTGCTCATCGGCGAATTGATCAGCGCCGTGGCCGAAGACAGCTCGCTCGTTTGGCCCATCGCCTCGATCGTCGCGCTGTTCTGCGCCGATGCCGTTCTCGCCGCAGCGCACGCCTACGCGATCGGCCGCGCCGGCGAGCACATCGTCTTCGACATGCGCCGGACACTCGTCAGCCGACTGCTGCGAGCCGACATGGCCGCCTTCGCACGCCTCGACCATGGGGACGTCTTCACCCGGGTCGTCACAGATACCTCCATCGCGCGCGTCTCCCTCTCTCAGTCACTGGCCCAGATCGTCACCTCTGGATTCATGGTTGTCGGAGGCATTGCCGCCATGGCCTGGATCGACTGGCCGCTGCTGCTTCTCAGCCTGGGCTGCCTCGGCGCGGCCAGCGCGGTCTCGCTCGTCCTGGCACGGCAGGTGCGGCTGGCCTCCCTGGGCAACCGGGAGGACACCAGTTCGTTCGGCTCTGGAGTGCAACGCGTCATGGTGGGGATGAGCACCGTCAAGACCTCACGTGCCGAGGAGCGTGAGAACGTCCGCATCACCGCCCTCGCCCGGCGCGCCCGCCGCTCCGGCATCCGTGTGAGCGCGATCTCCGCGATGCTCACGCCCGCCATGAACGTGGGCACCCAGGTGTGCCTCGCCGCGGTCGTGGGCTGGGGTATGTCCCGGGTCGCCACCGGGGCGATGCAGCTCTCGGACCTGACGGCCTTCGTGATGTACCTGTTCTACCTGGTCGCCCCCTTGGTAATGCTCTTCCTCGCCATTGGGGAGTTCCAACAAGGCCGGGCCGCGATCGACCGGGTCACCGAACTGTCATACCTCGATCAGGAGGAAGTCGTCGCGCCGCCCCCGGCCATGCTCCTCCCTGGGCCCGCCGTACGGTTCGACGAGGTGACCTTCGGCTATGCCCCGCCCCCCGCCGCACCTGTCGTCGAGGGGGTCTCGTTCACCGTGCCGGACCGCGGCCTGACCGCGATCGTCGGACCGTCCGGGGCCGGCAAGACCACCCTGTTCCAGCTCTTGGAGCGTCTCCACCGGCCCGGTGCAGGCTCCGTCCACCTGCGCGGCGTCGACATCGCCACGATGCCGCTGGACCAGGTTCGTAGCCTGGTCGGCTACGTCGAACAGGAGAGCGCGCTGATCCGCGGCACAATTCGGGAGAACCTCACCTACGCCAACCCGGACGCCGACGACACCGCCATCGCCCTCGCTGTCCAACTGGCCGGGCTCGCCGGCATCCTCACCAGCCTTCCCCAGGGGCTCGACACCCCGCTCGGCGAACGGGGCGCGGGGCTGTCCGGCGGTCAGCGCCAGCGACTGGCCATCGCCCGCACGCTGCTGCAGCGGCCCCAGGTGGTCCTGCTCGACGAAGCCACCGCCCACCTCGACAGCGATGCCGAAGCCGAACTCCGCGACACCATTGCCACGATTTCCCGACACTGTGCCGTCATCGCTATCGCCCACCGCCTCTCCACCGTCGTCGACGCCGACCGGATCATCGTCCTCGAAGCCGGCCGGGTACGCGCCACTGGAACCCACTACGAACTACTTGAATCCGACGAGCTGTACCAGCGCATCGCGACCCGGCAGTTGCTGACCGAGGATGCGGCCCGATGAGCGGCATGGTTGCGGACGCTGCCATTGTCGGCACCGGTCCGAACGGCATGGCCGCCGCCGTGACACTCGCGCGCGCGGGGCTGCGCGTGGCGCTGTACGAGGCGGCCGACACCATCGGCGGTGGCCTCCGCACCGAAGCGCTGTTCGACCAGGACGTAGTTCATGACCTGTGCTCCGCTGTGCATCCCATGGCGGCTGCCTCACGCTTCTTCCGCGACTTCGACCTGCCCGCCCGGGGCGTGGACCTGCTCCATCCCGAGATCAGCTACGCCCACCCCTTGGACAACGGACGGGCCGGCCTCGCCCACCGCGACCTGGAGAGAACCTGCTCCGAACTCGGACGGGACGGCGCCCGTTGGCGAAGCCTTATGCAGCCCCTGCTCGACCACAGCCAAGGAGTCGTCGACTTCGTTCTGTCCGGGCAGCGCACCATGCCCAAGGATGTGGTGGCGGCCGCCCTGGTCGCGCTGCGAACCCTGGAGCACGGTACGAGACTGGGCGCCGCCCGGTTCCACGGCGACCAGGCTGCGGCGCTGCTCACCGGGGTCACCGCACACGCAGTTGGCAAACTCCCGAGCATCGCCTCCGGTGCCGTCACCGCCCTGCTCGCCCACCTCGCGCACGGCACCGGTTGGCCCCTGCCCCGCGGCGGGAGCCGAAGCATCGCCGAGGCGATGGCCGCGGACATCACCGCGCACGGAGGCGTGTTCCACACCGGCCACCGCATCACCGACCTGAGTGAACTCGACGGCACCCGACTGCTGTTGCTCGACATCAGCCCTCGCGGCCTGCTGGAACTTGCCGGAGACCGGCTACCTCCACGCTACGCACGCCAGCTCCGGCACTTCCGCTACGGACCAGGAGCCGCGAAGGTCGACTTCCTCGTCTCGGATCCGATCCCATGGGCCAACCCCGACGTCGGCAGGGCGGGGACTGTGCACCTTGGGGGGACACACGCCGAGATGGTCCGGCAGGAGACGCTGACAGCACGGGGTGTACGCACCGACGAACCGTTCGTGCTCGTCGTCGACCCGGCAGTCACCGATCCCGGCCGTGCCATCCCAGGCAAACGTCCCGTCTGGGCGTACGCCCATGTCCCACATGGGGACCGCACCGACCCTGTACCCCTCGTCCTTTCGCGGATCGAACGGTACGCCCCGGGCTTCACCGACACAGTTCTCGCCGCACTCGGCACCCCGGCCGCCGAGATGGAACATCACAACGCCAACTACGTCGGCGGGGACATAGGTACGGGGGCGATGACCCTGACCCAGTCGATTCTCCGGCCAGTTCCCCGCATCGACCCCTACCCGACACCTCTGCCGGGGGTCTACCTGTGCTCGGCAGCGACCCCGCCCGGTCCCAGCGTCCATGGCATGTCGGGTCATCTCGCCGCACTCTCCGCCCTACGCCGCGAGTATGGCGTTCGCACCCGGCCCTTTCTGGGCCCTCGATCCTGATCCGTCAGCTTCGGGCTCCGTCAAGCACATACACCAGGAGATCCATGTCCACACACATGCTCCGTGCCGCCGTCTGCGCGGCCACAACGGCGGCTATCGCCGTCCTCACCGTTTCCCCAGCGACGGCTTCGAACAGCGACCAGGCTGCCGCGGAGACGCCCAAGGGCGTCGCCTTTGCCGCGACGCATGGAACGGCCGTCGCGGAAGGAACCCGGTGGCTTGAGAACGGGGCGGGCACCACCCTCGTGCTCCGTGGGCAGCTGAAGAACAGTGGTAGCGACTGCTACTCCGTGTGGTTCCAGTTCACCAACGACTTCATGCCTCGCCCCCCGCAGAAGCACGTCACCCAGTGTGGTCGCGGCACGGTTCTCATCGACTTCCAATTGCCCTCCTACCGGCCCACGACTACGGGAACCACCTTCGTCTGCAAGGGACAGGATCTGAAGGACTGTGGGCAGCGGAACAGCGTGACGTCTTGGCCAGTCGGTAACATCCCGCCGACAGCCGGATGACCTCTGGCCCGAGGAGGGGGCGGGCGTCCGCCTGCTCTCAGGCGCCTCCGCCCCCACGCGGCCAGATCCGTGAGGACAGCTCTCAGCCTCTCGGTGTGCAAGGGAATCGAGAGCACCAAGGACAGCAGTCCATGGCAGAGCATCACCTCATGGCCCATCAAGCACGACTGAACAGTCTCAGCCAAGAAGGAGAATCAGCATGAATGGGATCGACATCAACGAACTGGACGCGGTCATCGCCCAGACCTACAACGAGGTCAAGACCGCCATCAACACGCACAGCGAGAAGAGCATCCACATGTACAGCACCGCCCTGCGCACCTTGGTGGAGCTGCGCCAGCAGATTCTGACCGAGGAGCGCGTCGGCAGCTAGGCGCTGCAAGGCGTCGTCGGTCATCAAGACCCAGCCGTGGTTCTGAGGACCGAAGTGCCGCCAGGGGAGGCCCCGACCCTCTTGGCATCAGCACCAGTCACACCCGACACCAAGTTATCGTTGTGCATGACCGACGCCGTGGGCGCAGGCCCAGATCTCGAAGAACATATCGACCTGCAGAAGAGTGCCTCGCGGAACAGGAAAGCGGCCGCCGGATGGAAGCGACCCAAGAAGGAACGCATCAAGCGGATGGCTCATCCGACGAAGCCCTGAGACTCCGCGCGATGGCGCAGCTTGCCGAAGCCGAGCGGTCCGGAGCGGTAGATCTCTTGAAGGCGCTCGGACAACCTGTGCGCCTGCGCCTCATAGCGGCCACACTCCAAGGTCCACGCACCGTACGGGAACTAGCCACTCTCGACGGCCTGGGAACGAGTGGACAGCTCTACCACCACTTGCGACTGCTGACAGACACTGGCTGGCTGCACTGCCCGCGCCGCGGGCAGTACGCCATCACCGAAGAACGCGCCGAGCGCGTGGGCCTGGCCGTCGCAACCGCCCAGGCCGCATCCCGACGCCGCACCGAACGCAGAGCCTGACTGCACCTTCCCTGGCCGTTGCCAGGGCAAAGCGTCTCCAGAGATCGAACTCCGTCGGCATGCCCATCCCGCAAGACCTCCCTGCATGGCACGCCTCTGAGCGCTCCGTGCCACTACGTGCCATTCGTGGGGGTAAGCAGCGGTCACTACGGGCATCGTCCCGCCGTTGACCAACAACACACCTCGCCAGCGTTCGCGCTGGTCTCAGGGCCATGTCTGGCGATCAAGTACTGGTTGATTCCCAAGCTCAGAGCGCGGGTTCGATTCCCGTCACCCGCTCCACGAGAAAAGCCCCAGGTCAGCGACCTGGGGCTTGTTTGTTCCTCGGATCCGGCAGGACGACTGCCGAACTCACACAGCCCCGGACGGCAGCCCGCACATCGAGGACGGCAGCTACCCCGCGGCTGCTGCAGTTCGATACGAAGTCGGCACGCTCCGTATCAGGACCTCTCGCCGTACTGCCAAGCGCGGGCGAGTGCCCGGCTGCAGGCAGCCCCTGCCGACCGGTTCGGCCTCACCCGCGTCTGTCTCCCGCGCCGGCGACCTGGTGCTTGAACCGAAACCGCCGGCGAGGCGTACAGATAGGGGCGGACCGCGACCTCCCGGCCTGATTCGCGGGCCACCGCCGGGCTTCGCACGGAAGGACCTTCGGTGTCGCTCTGGACGCGCTCTCGTCAGCTGCCGACTACGGACAACACAATCATGGGGAAGGGCCTGACGCCGGGCGGGCCCCCGGAGCACACGCCGGACAACTCCGCCGCTGTTCCGGACGCCGCCGCACGTGACGACGCCGACGTCGGCGGGAACGCCACCGCAGGGGGCCCTGCCCGTGGCGACTCGGGCGAAACGGTTGCCACTGGCCGCCGGGACAAGCACTCGGCCGCTGCGCTGGTGACCGCTGCCCTGGCCGCCCTCCTGGTGCTCTGCGCTCTCCTCCTGCCGAACGAGCCCAGCCGCCTCACGCCCGGCGCGTTCGTGCGCATCCCGGTGGAGGGGATCTTCGGCACCGCCGTGCTGCTCACCCTGCAGCCGAGGGCGAGACGGATGGCAGCGGTGTTCGCGGGGGCGGGTCTGGGCCTGCTGACCATCCTGAAGCTCCTCGACATGGGCTTCCACTCGGTTCTCGACCGGCCATTCGACCCGATGCTCGACTGGATCCTGTTCGACGACGCCGAGGCGTTCCTCGGGGACTCTGTCGGCCAGGCCGGTGCATTCGGTGCAGTGGTCGGGGTCGTGGTCGCCGTCCTTGCTCTGCTCGTCCTCATGACACTGGCAGTCGTCCGGCTGAGCCGTCTCGTCGTCCGGCACAGTGCCGCGGCAACCCCTGGCATCCTCGTACTCGGGACCGCCTGGATCACCTGTGCGACGCTCGGCGTACAGGTCGGGGGCGTACCGGTCGCTTCCAGGAGCACCGCCACGCTCGTGGGGAACCATGTGCAGCAGGTGCGTGCGGGCTTGAAGGACGAGCAGGTGTTCGCCAAGGAGGCCCAGGTCGACACCTTCCGCGACGCTCCGGCCGACCGGCTGCTGACCGGGCTGCGCGGCAAGGACGTCATCTTCGCCTTCATAGAGAGCTACGGGCGCAGCGCGGTCCAGGACCCGGAAATGGCGCCGCAGGTCGGCGCGGTGCTCGCGGACGGGACCAGCCGGCTGCGCGCGGCCGGGTTCTTCTCCCAGAGCGCCTTCCTCACCTCACCGACGACGGGGGGAGGCAGTTGGCTGGCCCACTCCACCTTCGCGTCGGGCCTGTGGATCGAGAACGAGGAGCGCTACCGCAGCATCACCTCGAGCAAGCGGCTGACCCTGACCGGCGCCTTCCAGCGCGCGGGCGGATGGCGGACAGTCGGCATCATGCCGGGCGTCACCCGGGCCTGGCCGGAGGGACGGCTCTACGGCCTCGACAAAATCTACGACTCCCGGCAACTCGGATACGAGGGACCGAAGTTCAGCTGGACGCCCGTACCCGATCAGTACAGCCTGTCGGCGTTCGAGCGCCTGGAGCACGGCAAGCCGGGCCGCAAGCCGCTGATGGCATCGGTCATCCTCGCCTCCAGTCACCAGCCCTGGGCGCCCATACCCAGGATGATCGGCTGGGACGAGGTCGGTGACGGCTCGGTCTACCACGCCATCAAAGAAGCGGGCAAGGACCCCGAAGAGGTGTGGAAGGACCCCACCAAGGTGCGCACCGAGTACCGGCATGCCATCGAGTACTCGCTGAACAGCCTCATCTCCTACATGGAGAAGTACGGCGACGACGACACCGTGCTCGTCTTCCTCGGCGACCACCAGCCCGTCCCGGCCGTCACCCGCGGCGACCTCGGCCGGGACGTGCCGATAGCGATCGTGGCCCGCGACCCGGCCGTGATGGACCGGATATCCGGCTGGGGCTGGCAGGACGGTCTGAAGCCAGGGCCGAAGGCTCCGGCCTGGCGGATGGACACCTTCCGCGACCGGTTCCTCACCGCCTATGGTCCGAGGCCCGGCCCTGTCCCGTCTCCGCCGACCCGGTGACCGCCGGGTCGCACCAGGAGGCGCCGTACGAATCGTCATATGTGCCGGCCTCCGTCGTCGACCTGCCGCCTTGTCGCCGCGCGTCGGGCCGCTGTCGCAGTCAGGGCCGGTCAGGCGACAGCGAATGCCTCTGCGGGGGCCGATCGACAGCAGGGCAGAGATCGTCCATGTGTCTGCCGGCCTGTGACCGGCGGCTCCTGACCGAGCACGCCTCAGGGGGTTGCAGTTGTCTGCCGGGAAGCGTGTACGGGTGCGGTTGCACTCGAGCGTGGGATGGTCGGCTTTCGGGCCTGCCGGGTCCTGGGCCGTCCGGGCAACGTGGTCGTGCGATCTGGGCCGCCGGGTACGGTGCCGGTGAGCGGGGCCCTGCTCCACCGGAGTGATGGTTCAGGGCCTCCCCGTCACCTCTGGCCGTGTCCAACTGGACAGGTCGTGCAGGGAACCGGCCTCCCGGGCCCGGACCGCGCACAGGATGCGTGTCGCCGCCCCGGGGTCGAGTACGCCGGGGACCAGTGCGCCCAAGACCGTTCGGGGCGTGCGGCCGAGCGGACTCACTCCCGCTCAGTCCAAAGGACGGTAGGTGCCACGCCGTCAACAGGGTGACAAGGAGGCGCTCCCGGTCTTCGTGGTCCCGGCCGTTGCGCATCCCCGCCGGCGCGGGGCGGTCAAGCCCTCTCGTGCCTCGGGTCCCGGACCACCGCTGCGCTGTCACGGACGCTGACGCGCCACAGCCACCTGATGTCACGCGCGAATGACCAGACGAGCAGCGCCAGCGCCACGAGGACGGCCGTGTATGCGGGCAGGCGCGGGATGATCCCGGTGCCGACCACGAGAAGGACGATCCCCTGCAGCGCGGCCACCGCCTTGCGGGCCGTGCTCGGAGGAAGTGGCCCGTGCAGCCACGGCAGTACCCGGGCCGCCACGACGAAAGCATAGCGCATGGCGCCTATCAACAGCACCCACGCGCCCAGCGACATGGCGACGTAGACGCTGAGCACCAGGATGAGGAAGGCGTCGACCTCCATGTCGAAGCGTGCGCCCAAGGGAGACTCCGTCCCCGTGCGCCGGGCGACCTGGCCGTCGACCGCGTCAAGGATCAGCGCCACCGCGGCGAGGGCGACCATGACCGCGACCGGCGGCCGGCTCATGAAGGAATCCGCGATCAGCGCGGTCACGCCGCCGACGAGCGTCGTCCGGGCCAGGGTGACACCGTTCGCCGGGCCGAAGGGGCCGGGCCACCGCCGGCGCAGGGCACGGGTGAGCACGGCCCAGGTGGCGAGCGTGAACGCCAGGCCTGTCAGCCATCCCGCGAGCCCCAGCCCGACCACCGTGGCGAGAAGGGCAAGCAGGAGCGTCTGCGCCCCCGCCCCCGCGGCCGTCTCCGGGCGCAACAACCTCGCGTCGTAAGTGCCGCTCAGGGCCACTGCGTACCATCCTCCGGCCGTGTGACAGAGTCGATGAGTGCCGCGTACCGTTGCGGCCTCGTGATTATCAGAACGTGAACCGTCACCCGAGCGTTCACCAGGAGGATGCCGATGGAGCGCGCCGCACGCGCCTTCTGGCTCCGCTCACCCGGCCACGGCGAGATTCGCGATGCTTCCCTGCCGGAACCGGCCGACGACGATGTCGTGGTGCGCACGCTGTTCTCCGGCGTGAGCCGTGGCACGGAGAGCCTCGTCTTTCGCGGCAGCGTACCGGAGAGCCAGCACACCGCGATGCGGGCGCCGTTCCAGGACGGCGGGTTCCCCGGGCCCGTGAAGTACGGCTATCTCAACGTCGGCCTCGTCGAGGAAGGACCGCCGCACCTCGTCGGCCGCACGGTCTTCTGCCTGTATCCGCACCAGAGCCGGTACGTCGTCCCGGCGAGAGCCGTGACCCCGGTGCCGAACACCGTCCCCCCAGGTCGAGCCGTGCTTGCCGGGACGGTGGAGACCGCGGTGAACGCCCTGTGGGACGCCGCACCGCTGATCGGCGACCGGATCGCCGTCGTGGGAGCGGGCATGATCGGCTGCTCCGTCGCCGCGCTGCTCGCCCGGTACCCCGGCGTCCGCGTCCAGTTGGTCGATGCCGAGCCCGCCCGCGCCGCCGTCGCCGGGGTGCTGGGCGTCGACTTCGCGCTCCCCGAGGACGCCTCGGGCGACTGCGATCTTGTGTTCCACGCGAGTGCCAGCGAAGCCGGACTCGCGCGCTCACTGGAGCTCCTGGCCCCGGAGGGAACCGTCCTGGAGCTGAGCTGGTACGGCGACCGGCAGGTCAGCCTGCCGCTCGGGGAGGCCTTCCACTCCGGCCGGCTGGTGCTGCGCGGCAGCCAGGTGGGGAGGGTGTCACCGGCACGGCGCTCCAGTCGGACGTATGCGGACCGGCTCGCGCTCTCGCTCGAACTGCTCGCCGACCCCGCCTTCGACGCACTGATCACCGGTGAATGCGCCTTCGAGGAACTCCCGTCGGCGCTGGGCGAAATCGCCTCCGGTGCCCTTCCCGGGCTCTGCCACCGCGTGGTGTACGACACGGCCGCTGCCGCTGGTTCTGCCTGAACATCGAACGACCTGGGCCTTTGAACACGCAGTACGCTCCGGCCGTACTCAAGTGCAAGGGCCGTCAGCGGCCCGAACGCCTCGGAGACCGGGAGGTCGCAGCCGTTGTTCAGCGTCACCGTCCGCGAGCACCTCATGATCGCCCACAGCTTCCGCGGGGAGGTCTTCGGTCCCGCACAGCGTCTTCACGGAGCGACGTTCCTTGTGGACGCCACCTTCCGCCGTCCCGAGCTCGACGCCGACAACATCGTGGTCGACATCGGCCTGGCCGCCAAGGAACTGGGCGAAGTGGTGGGTGAGTTCAACTACCGCAATCTCGACGACGAATCCGAGTTCGCCGGTATCAACACCTCGACGGAGTTCCTGGCCAAGGTCATCGCAGACCGCCTGGCCGACCGGGTGCACGCCGGGGCGCTGGGCGAGGGCGCCCGCGGTCTGGCCGGCCTCACGGTCGCCCTGCACGAGTCGCATATCGCGTGGGCCAGCTACGAGCGCGTCCTGTGAACCGCACGGCCGCCACCGCCACGCCCGAGCGCTCGGTCCGGGTCGTGATGCCCGGCGGGGTCGACGATCCGGCCGCGCCGAGTGGCGGCAACACCTACGACCGCCGGGTGTGCCGGAAACTGCCCCGGCTCGGCTGGCAGGTTCACGAACACACCGTCGCCGGTGACTGGCCACGGCCCGGAGCCGCCGCACGTACGGAACTGGCGCGGATACTCCGGGAGTCGGCGGACGGCGCCCTCGTCCTCCTCGACGGACTCGTCGCGTGCGGGGTCCCCGACATCATCGTCCCCGAGGCCTACCGGCTGCGCCTGGCGGTACTGGTGCACCTGCCGCTGGGCGACGAGACCGGTCTCGACCCGGGTACGGCAGCGGCTCTGGACGCCGGGGAACGCAGGACGCTGCGAGCCGTGGCTGCGGTCGTGGCAACCAGCGAATGGGCCGCCGGCAGGCTCGTGGACCACCATGGGCTCGACCCCGGCCGGGTCCACGTCGCCGTCCCCGGAGCCGACATCGCGCCTCTGTCGACCGGCACCGCATCCGGCGCCGGCAGCGCTCCGCGTCTGCTGTGCGTCGCCGCGGTGATCCCGCGCAAGGGGCAGCACGAGTTGGTCAAGGCCCTCGGAGGCGTCGCCGACCTGCCGTGGAGCTGCTCTCTCGTCGGCGGACTGGGCCAGGCTCCCGGATACGTGGCCCGGCTACGGGAGCTGATCGAGGAGAACGGCCTCGGCGAGCGGGTACACCTCGCGGGCCCCCGGACCGGCCCCGAGTTGAACGCGAGCTACGCCGCCGCCGACCTCCTGGTGCTCGCCTCGCACGCCGAGACGTACGGCATGGCCGTGACCGAGGCGCTCGCGCGCGGCGTTCCCGTACTGGCGACGGCCGTCGGCGGCCTCCCGGAGGCGCTCGGGCACGCGCCCGACGGCAGCGTCCCGGGCGTCCTCGTGCCGCCCGAAGACGTGGCGGCTCTCGCTGCGGCGTTGCGCCACTGGCTCCGCGAGCCCGGCGAACGCCATCGCTCGAAAGCGGCCGCGCGACGGCGGCGCATCGCGCTGGCCGGCTGGGAGACGACCTCGCGGAGCCTGGCCAAGGCGCTGGAACTACTCCACCAGGACTCGCGGAGGACCGCATGAGTGGCACCGGCACAGCTCGCTACGCCCCACAGTGGCTTGCCCTGCGGGAGGGGGCCGATGCCGCCGCCCGTTCACCCGAACTCCTCGCCCCACTACGGCAGCAGCTGGCCGTTCAGGCGAAGGCGGGCGATCCGCCGGGATCGGACACGGCGTTGGTGATCCGCGACCTCGGCTGCGGCACCGGTGCCATGGGACGCTGGCTCGCCCCCCGTTTGAACGGTCCCCAGCATTGGATCCTGCACGACCACGACCCCGCTCTGCTCGAGCTGGCCATCGAACGGATGCCCCGTACGGCCGCCGACGGCAGCCGCGTGACGGCCACGGCGGAACGCGGTGACATCGCACACCTGACCGCGGACAACCTCCGTGGCACCTCGCTGATGACGGCATCCGCTCTGCTGGACCTGCTCACCCGCGACGAGTTGGACGCTCTCGCCGCCGCCTGCGCCGGGGCCGGATGCCCGGCACTGCTGGCGCTCTCCGTCGTGGGGCGGGTCGACCTCACCCCGCAGGACCCGCTGGACGCCGAGTTGGCCGAGGCGTTCAACTCCCACCAGCGCCGCGAGGATCAGGGCCGCAAGCTCCTCGGACCCGACGCAGTCTCGGCGGCCTCCGTGGCCTTCGCCCGCCATGGCATGACCGTACGGGCGCACAACAGTCCGTGGCGGCTCGGACCCGGTTCCCCGGGCGCCCAGGACCGGGCGGCCCCTGGCGACGACGGATCCGCGCTGATGGCGGAGTGGCTGCGCGGCTGGGTCGACGCCGCCGTCGAACAGTCGCCGGAGCTTGCGCCGCGTGCCCATGCGTATCTGCGGCGCCGCCTTGCGGCGTGCGAGGCGGGTGAGTTGCAGGTCGTGGTGCACCACGGCGATGTACTGGCCCTTCCCCGGCTGACGGGGGGCGCATCGTGATCAGGGCGGTCCGGGCGCGTGTGGGCATGCTTGCCGGAGCGGCCATCCTCGCCTCGATGGTGTGCTGGCAGGGCGGCGCCGTCCTCGAAGGTCTGCGCAGGATCGACGGCCCGACCCTGCTGGCCGCTCTCGGCCTCGGCCTGTTCACCACCGTGTTCAGCGCGTGGCGCTGGTGCCTGGTGGCCCGAGGGCTGAAGATCCGGATTCCGCTGGCCGGGGCCGTCGCCGACTACTACCGCGCTCTGTTCCTGAACGCGGCGCTGCCCGGCGGTGTCCTCGGCGACGTGCACCGCGCGGTGCGGCACGGGCGAAGTGCCGGGGACGTGGGGCGGGGCGTCCGGGCGGTCGTCCTCGAAAGGACCGCCGGCCAAGTGGTGCTTTTCGCCGTCGGCGTGACGCTCCTGGTCACGCACCCCTCCCTGCCCCTGGGGGAAACCGGCCACCTCCTCGCGACCCCGGGTGCCGCGGCGGCCCTGGCCGTGGCAGGCGGGCTGGCGATCGTCTGTGCCGTCCGGCTCCGCGGGAAACCGGGCGCCTCTCGATGGCGCCGCGCGGTCCGCGGCACGCTCGCCGAAGCGCGCCTCGGACTGCTCGCCCGTGGGACCTGGCCAGGGGTGTTGATTTCGTCCGTCGCGGTTCTGGCGGGCCACCTCGCCCTGTTTCTTCTCGCCGCCCGAGCCGCGGGATCAACCGCGCCCACGGCCGAGTTGCTGCCCCTGATGGTGCTGGCGCTGCTCGCCATGGCGCTACCGCTGAACATCGGCGGCTGGGGGCCCAGGGAGGGAGTCACCGCCTGGGCCTTCGGAACGGCGGGCCTGGGCGCTGCCCAAGGGCTGACCGTTGCCGTCGTGTACGGGCTGTTGGCCTTCGCCGCGAGCCTGCCCGGCCTCGGCGTGCTCGTCACCCAGTGGTTCACCGGGACGCGCCGTCCGCAGGTCGAGTTCGAAGAGAGTGTCCTCGCCGAGGGCGGCGCGTCGCGTCGGCGGACGGAGCGCGTCCCGCATCAGCTCCGGACCGGGGAAACCGAGCCCCGGGACGCCGTCACCGAGCAGCACCGGTGCCACGGTGACATAGAGCCGGTGCAGCGCACGCGCGTGGAGAAAACGCGACACGGTGACGCCGCCGCCCTCGACCAGCACGCGCCCCAGGTCGCGCCGCGCGAGCTCCCGCACCAAGCGGTGAGGGGCGAACGCGCTGTCGGGCAGGGGCAGTACGTCAACACCGTCCATGTCCGCAGCGGCCTTTCCCCGCTCGCTGCCTGCGCCCACCACCCACAGGGTCGGCGCTGCCCCGTCGGTGAACACCCTGCGCCGCAGCGGCACTCGGCCGTGCGGATCGAGGACGACGCGCACCGGGTTGGCCCCCGTACAGGAGCGGACCGTCAGTCGGGGATCGTCCGCAACGGCGGTGCCGGCCCCGACGATCACCGCGTCGGCGAGCGCGCGCAGCCGGTGCAGGTGCTCGCGGTCCTCCTCGCCGGTGACGTAGTCGGCGTCGCCCGTACGGCTCGCGATGAAACCGTCCAGACTCTGCCCCAGCTGAGCGAACGTGAAGCGGGGGCCGGCCAGGCACAGCGACAGATAGCGGTCGGCCAGCGTCTCCGCCTCGGGCGAAGCGTTTCGCCACTGGCGTCGGCCGTCCGCGCCCCGGAACAGCCCGGCGGCCTCGGCGTCCGCCTCGGATCGGATGCCACGCAGCCGCTCCCAGGCTGCCGGTGCGTCGAGCATGCCGACACAGTGCCCTGCGGCGCGGCTGGTCACCGCGTCCCCCGTCGGATGTCAGCGGGTTGCCCGATGTCTGCGGTGGCGGACGGCCGAGGCGGGGACTGCGCCCCTGCCGACGGCTCTTCCGGTGCCAGGAGTGAAAGGTATTCGGCGAATGAATCGACAAGGCCGGCCAACAATTCTTTACCCTTCCCGGGCGAAGCCTTCGACGGGCAACCGACCACGCCGGATTCCGTGTAGGCCCGCATACCGAGAGTGAGCAGATGCTCGCGGTCGTCGGCGAGGAAATCGGACGTCTCGTAACCGGTGCGGACGAGTTCTGGATGGTCATGCAGCAGGATGGACGTCTCCACTTCACCCGCGTGCATATCGCTCTGGGGGGACGTCTGCACACCGGCTCTGTCCCGCGCCGCACTCCAGTCGGCCGGACCGGGGAAAAGCGCCATGCGAATTCCACAGCCGGCGGACTCCTGAACCACGTTGCGCAGTACGTAGTTTCCACCGTGGCCATTGATCAGAACCAGGCTGTTGATACCGGAACGGCGGAGTGATTCGGCGATGTCCCGCACGACGGCAGAGAGCGTCGTTGCAGAAATGCTGACGGTTCCCGGCCAGGCAGCGTGCTCGTGCGAGCAGGAGATCGTCACGGGAGGGAGACAGTGGACCGGATACGCGGAGGCGACCTCCCTCGCGATGGCGCAGGCTATGACCGTGTCGGTCATCAGGGGGAGAAACGGCCCATGTTGCTCGAAGCTGCCGATGGGGAGGACAGCCACATCAGCTCGGCCGACCCTCACGTCCTCCGTCGTTGTTTCAAGCGGCAACAGACCCATTGTCGGCAGCCGCACGTACGGGGCACTCATGCTTCCCGACCCTCCCCTTCTTCGTTCCAGAAGTTGTGATCGCTGGGCGACCCGAATTGAAAGCGCGCGGACGGACGCTCCGCACATGCCTCCATGAGAGCAGGCTGCGCCAGCCTATGCACATCGATCGGTCGAACGTGATTAACGAATAGGTCAGTTGACTCCGTCACAGATTCGGAGCCCGACACCAGAGGTTACCCGATAGGATCTGGCCATGATAGATATGGATGACGCGTACCACGAAAGTGATCGTTCATCAGGCGTCGAACGCGTGGCAAGTGTCCGACTGTCCACCGAGCATGGCGATTTCCTCGCTGTCGGCTACCTGGACCGCGCTCGCGGGGATGAACAAATAGCCTTGATATACGGCGATGTTGAGGGATCCGGAGCGCTTACCCGCCTACATTCGGAGTGTCTGACCGGGGACACCCTCGGATCCAAGCACTGCGAGTGCGGCGATCAGCTGTCCGCGGCACTGCGAGCCATCGTGAGCGAAAGACGTGGCGTTCTCGTCTACCTCCGGGGTCACGAGGGGCGAGGTATCGGCCTGTTGGCCAAGCTTCAGGCGATGCAGCTCCAGGCGGAGGGGCTGGACACCGTCGAGGCGAATCTCGCGCTCGGGCTCCCGGCCGACTCCCGCGACTACAGGGTGGCGGCGGACATCCTGCACGACCTCGGCGTGCGATCCGTACGGCTGCTGTCGAACAACCCACGTAAGCGGGCGGCGCTGCTGCAGCACGGGATCGAGGTCACCGAACAGGTTTCGCTTCTGGCATCACCGCGCGAAGAGAACATCTTCTACCTGCGGACCAAGCGCGAACGCCTCGGTCACCACCTTCCGCACCTGGACCACGCGCCCGAACCGTCCTGAAACCTGGGCGACCCGCTGATCATCCGTATGCGGTTGGTGCTGCGCTGCGGCTCAGGGCCACGGACTGGATCGGCGACCTCGACCGAAGAGCTGAGGCCAGGCGTAACCGCTTGGGCCCTCCGGCTTCCCGAGCCTTGTTCCTGCAACGGCCGTTGTCGGGCACGCGCCGGCACAAGAGAAGTATCCAGCATCAGAGCCCAGGAGCAGTGACGAGGCCGCGTCCGCCGTGTTCGTGCCCCATCCGTGCCCTTCAGAGCGGTAACCAGCGGTCAATGAAGGTGCTGAGACGCCCCACCGACCGTATCCCCTCGAGGTGATATGTACAGGTCAGGGCATGCTTGGGCACTGGAAGCCCCGTTGATTCCCAAGCTCGGAGCGCGGGTTCGATTCCCGTCACCCGCTCGTGAACGAAGGCCCAGGTCAAAGACCTGGGCCTTCGTCGATGTGCCGCGGGATTCCCGCACTGTCCGGTTGAACCCGGCCGCCGCCTCCCGCTACCGCTCCATGTCGGAGCGCTGGTACATGAGCGCGGCCCGTTCGGCCGACTGGCCGGCGCGCACCATCGTGCTGCCGTTCTCCGGAGCGGCCGTTGCGCCCCTTGTTGCCCCTCCGGCGATCAACGCCGACGATCCGGCGCGCCTCGATGTTGCCGTATCCCTGCTGCACGAGCCGGGAGTGTGCCTCCCGCTCCCGGGACAGCTTCTTGCGCTCTTGCGGCTTCCGGTCCACTCGGATCTCGAAGTCCATCGCACCTCTTGAACCGGGGTGTTGCGACGACCGCTGGAACCCAGGGCACACGCTCAACGCCCACAGTCCTCGCAACTCCCACAGACGCGGGTGTTGCGAGGACCGTTAGAACCCAAGGACGGCGGGGCCCTTTCGTGTTCAGCGCGCGAATCGCCGCCGGTCGGCCTAGCCGGTGGCGTCCTGTCGCCTGCGGCGCGTCCACCACACCAGGGCCGCACCGGCGGCGACGACCGCCGCGGCGATGCCGGAGATCAGCCCGATCGGGGTGCTGGAGCCGGTGTCGGCAAGGTCGCCGTCCGGGTCCGGCCTGTTTGCCGGCGGGGTCGGCTTCCCGTCGTCGCCCGGGGTGGACGGGTCCGGGGCCGGGGTCGACGGCGGGTCGGTCGGCTTCGGGTCGTCCGTCGGGGTCGGAGTCGGGGTCGGAGTGGGGTCCGGGCCCGGGTCCTCGCCGCCGGCCTCGATGTTGCCGCTGCCGCCGAGGTAGAGGGTGTCGGTGTCCCGGTAGGACACGTCATCCGACTGGAGAGACGTCTTCGTCGTGGTGTCCAGGGTGCGGTGTTCGACGTTGAACCGGGTCCGGGTGATGTTCCGCTTCGGCTGCTTGGAGAAGTCCACACCGCCAACGCCCTGGTTGAAGACCTTGCCGCCGTACTCCAGCTCGAACCACTCGATGCCCTCGCGCAGCGACTTCATGTACTTCTGGTACACGTCTTCGCGGGTCCACTTGTCGTGCGGGGCGCGCAGCGGCCACGCGGCGACGTCGTTGGAGTTGATGATCTCGCGGAAGTCGGTCGGCGCCTTGGCATCCTGCTGGCGGATGTATTCGGCCGCGACACGCGCGGTGTAGACGGCGCGCAGGTCGGCGTAGCGCTTGTCGTTGTTGACCCTCTCCTCCATGAGGGGAACGATGTTGACGCGAACGCTCGCTTCCATCGACTTCTTCTGCGCGTCGGTCAGGCCCTTGCACTCGGTGCTGCCGGGCGCTTCCCACTCGATGTCGAGCCACTCGGCGGACACCTTCAGGGGCGCGTCGAGGATGTAGATTCCGCCGTCCTGCTCGCGGACCTGGGCGGTCTTGGGCTCGGCCCAGAACCGGACGCCGGGGAAGCACGGAAGGCCGTTCTGTCGGGGGGCGGTGTCCCAGTACCGCTTGCCGCCGGCGTGCTTCTTCGGGTTGAGGGCTTCGGCGAAGTCCTCCTTCATCAGATAGTCGGCCTCAAGCAGGACCCGGCCGGCGTCGGTCTTGCCGAACTTGGCATCCATGATCTTGTCCGGCTGGTCCGGGTTGAGGTTGACCCAGAACTTCTCCGGAGTGAGCGCGAGCCAGGTGAACAGGGCGTCGGAGGAGAGCTGCATGCGCGCCTCGCCGTCGAAGCCGGGGTTCTCGTCGGGGTTGGGCATCTGGTCGGCACGCATGGAGTACTGCATGCCCTTGCCCTTGCCCAGGCCGCCGACGTACCGCAGTTCCAGGGTGGTGAAGTCGACGCCGCCCGGGCCGCCGCGCGGGAGGGTGCCCCGGGGGTCGAGTCGGCGGGCGTCCGCCTGGATCTTCTTGGCCTCTTCCAGGGTCTTCCCGGAGCCGTTGATGCGGTCGTTCAGCGGGCCGCGCGTGCCGCACGAGGACGCGGCAGCGAGCTGCATCCTGCCCTGGCCGCCCTGGCAGCCCGGGGCGAACCACCGCTGATGGTCCGAGTACCCCCGGATGGGCTTGGTCCGCGGGACGGGGTTGTAGATCCGCTGGTTACCGCGTACCTGGTTCGTCTGACCGGGGCGTAGCCGGTTGACGTACCGGTTCAGGTTGTCGATCTTCTTGCGCTGACCCTCGGTGAACGGCTTCGCGCCGGTGAACCGGAACTTGTGGTCCGGCATGAACCGGGCGATCTTCCGGTCCTTCGCGAGCTGCTTGTTCGTCAGCTCCGAGTTCGACTTGAACTCGTTGAACTCCTTGGTCTTCTGGTTGTAGGCGTCGTACCGGCGTGTTTCGACGACGTTGCCCTGTGCGTCGATGAGCTCGACGGTGACCTCACACAGCCAGTCCGGCCCGACCAGGCGGAAATCACGGACGAGCTGACGTTCGAACGCCGATCCCTTGTGGTTGTTGGTCTGGTTGCGGATGAACCGGTGCTCGAACCAGTGGTCGAAGGTCAGGCCCTCCGTGTTGTGGAAGTACCGGGCGTAGATCTCGAACTTGCGGTCCTCCGGGTTACCGGACTTGTCCGCGATCTTCTGCCACGCCTTGTAGTTCTTCTCGGTGTCGTTCGCGACCTGCGACAGGGCCTTGGTCTTGTCGGCGGCCGTCGGCGGCTTCACCCCGTCGTACGCCTTGCCGGGCAGGTCGTAGTTGAAGTTCTTCGGGTTGCCCTTCCAGGCGGAGAAGTTCGAGCCGGTGGGGTCGTTGGGGAACCCCGAGTTCGTCGGCGTGCTCTGGTACGGCTTGCCGAGGTTCTTCACGTCGCAGCGCTTCGCGCCGGGCTTGACCCTGGCCGCGACGGCGCGCGGCGCGGCGGTGGCGGTGTCGGTCTCGATGCCGGGCAGACCGGTCACGGTGACCGCCGAGGCGATCCCGACCACGGCCAGAACACGGCCTGCCAGACGCCACCGCTCGGGTATGCGCAGTGCTCTGTTCAAGTGTGATCTTCCCTCACGTGTGGGGCCTGAGGGGATGCCGGGCGGCGCGCGAGGCCCCCATGACGTGTACGCGTCGCCCGTCCGACCCTAGGCCCATCCGCCGGCAGGAAGGAAACGGATATGGAGGTGTCGGCGTGTCAACTTGGCTAGAACAGAAGGAGATTGAGGCAACATCAGCTGCTGAAGTACAGGGCTTCCATGTGGCTGGTGGCGTGCTCGCTGTGCCGTACCCGCAGTGAGGAGGCGTCCAGGTCGGCCCTTCCCCACGGGTCCGCGCCGGCGAGGCAGGCCGTGGCGAGGGCGCCCCAGTCGTTCTGGTTCGGTTCGTCGTCCAGGTCGAAGTACACGTCGAGGTCTTCGAGGACTTCCGTCGTGATCCCGAGGGCGGACATCACCGCCTGCGGGTCGCCGGTCACGACGAACGGTTCGTCACCGGGCCAGCCGCAGGCATGGAACATGGTGCCGTCCGGCAGCCACACGAGGTCTTCGGTGTGCTCGGCGCCGCAGTGCACCTCTACCCGACCCACGATCCGTGCGTCGGGGAAGCGCTCCCGCAGCCGAGTGGCCTCCGCCAGAAGCGGCATGTCGTTGCCGTCGTCCGCGAACGCCGGATCGGAGATCGACACGAGGTTCCCCCACGCCCCCGCCTGCACGAGGTCCAGATCGGCTCTCGTGGCGACCGTGATCGTGTCGCTCTGCTTACGGGGGCCGAGGTCTGCGATCACCGCGTCGATCGTGCCCAGGGAGCGAGCGAACTCCGTGGCCCGCTCCGGGTCGTTGGGAGGAAGGTCGGCAGCTTCCACGGCGAACGGCGGGTGCAGGACGGTCAGTTCGTAGCGGGTGCCGCTGCCATGGGTTATGCGATCGGGCGGGAGGGTCCAGAAGTCGGTGTCAGACATGCCCGTCACCGTAACGGGTTCCTCACGTCCGTCGAGGCACTTGGCGTACCGGCTGAGTAGCACCTCGACGCCATGGCCGGCGCGTTCGGCCACTTCGGTGGCGTCCACTCCGGCGTTGAGCCATGTGGAGAGCACGCATGCCGGCCGGCCGTCCCCATCGGCCTGACCGCCTCCTGCTCGGCCACGCTCCAGGGAAGCGGCGGACGCCTCTTGCCCGACCCCTGCCCCCGCCCAAGCCGAGGCGAAAACCGCCTGCTACGGGCGGGGATGCCGACCGAAGAAGCAATCGGGGCCGCCTCGTGGACAGCACGGGACCGGCTCGGGCTGCCTGGCCTGACCGACGGAGCGCCCGCTGACGTTTCGGCAGCACCGGATGCGGCAGCGTGCCTCGGACAGCCTGGCACAGCACCACGGCGATGCGGCTTCACCCGGCGCCCTCCGAGCCGATGCGGGCGAGCAGCGCGGCGGTGCCGTCCTCTGCGGCGATCCCGCGGGCGAGTTCGGCCGCGCGGCGACGGTGGGCCGGCTCGGCCAGGCAGGCCGTGATCGCGTCGCCGAGGGCTTCGGCGGTAAGGGCCTGGAACGGCACAGGCTGCGTGGCAACTCCCAGCTCGTACAGCCGAGACGCCCAGAAGGGCTGGTCGGCCATGACGGGTACGGGCACGGCGGGCACCCCGGCTCGCAGTCCGGCTGCCGTGGTTCCCGCCCCGGCGTGGTGGACGACGGCGGCGGTTCGAGGGAACAGCCAGTCGTGCGGGACGTCGCCGATGGCCAGGACGTCGGCGCCGCAACCGCTCAGCTCGGCCCACCCCGCCTGCACCAGCGCACGCACACCTGCCCGCTTCACCGCCGCAGCCACCAGCTCACTGAGCCGTTCCCCCTGCCCCGCCGCCATACTGCCGAACCCGATGAACACCGGGGGCGGACCGGCCTGAAGGAAGTCGACCAGTTCGGCCGGGGGTTGCCAGCCGTCCGGCCGCGCGGGCCACCAGTAGCCCGCCACTTCGACCCAGGACGGCCAGTCCTCGGGGCGCGGCACCACCAGCCGACTGAAGCCGTGAAAGACCGGCCGGACATCCGCCGGTACCGAGGGCGCGCCGGCGGGCAGCCCGAAGCGGGCCCGCAGCCGGGTCACGGCGCCCGCCAATACCCCCTCCGCGCGCCTCAGCACGTCCTGGCCCGCGTCGAGGTTGCCCTCCGGTCCCAGGCCGTCGGTGCTCCGTGCATTGGGCAGCGGGAAACGTCTGGTGGCGAACGCCGGTACGAGGTAGGTGCCGATGACGGGGATGCCGAGCGCTTCGCCGGCCGTCCGGCTGAGCGGTGCCGGTCCGAAGGCGGTGAGCAGCAGGTCGGCTCCGCCCGCCACGGCCTCTGCCACCCCGTCGGCGAGCCCGTCCGCGTATGCCCTTGTCAGCGCCTGGGCCTCCTCCCGCGAGGCCGCCCGGGACCAGTCTCGGATCAGCCCCTGCGGGTCTCCCGGCACGGGCCGGTGGTCGAGACCGCATCCGCCGACGAGTGCGGCGAAGGACGGGTGAGCGGCCACGGCGACCTGATGGCCCGCGTCGAGCAGGCGTCGCCCCAGGCCGGTGAAGGGCGAGACGTCTCCCCGTGAACCGGCGGTGGTGATCAGAATGCGCATGGAGCGATTCTCCTCGGCGCATGCCACCCGGTCACCGTCGCCGGCTCGTCGACGACTGCTTCGAGGACTACTGGGGCCCGCAGTTCACCGACGGGCAGTGGCCCTCCCAGGCACAGCACTTGCGGCTCGGTGTTGAGGGGCGCGTTCAGGGTGACCTCGCCGGTCGCCTTGTCGTGGGGACCGGTCAGGGGGCGCGTCCGCCGCGCACGGCGCGGCGACTCGGGCCGCGCTCCTGGCCGTTCCGCAACCCGATGACGACGTCACCGGACGGTCGACTTGGCAGAGGGGAGCAGAGGCGGCCGACCGAGGTGCCCGTTTCGTACGCGAAGTCACGCGACCAGGGAGCCCTGCACCGGCGGGGGGCCTCCCCCGAGCGGTGGGGTGGTGCGCGACATGCGGTCCGGAGGTATTCACAATATTTTGGGGCAAAATAGTGCGCCGGCTTGCCGCCGGAGCCGCAGAACGGAGACGCCGTGGTCCGCCCCCGCCTCGCCCCCGCCGTGCTGGCACCGCTCATCGCCGTCTCACTTGCCGCCTGCGGCGCCGGGAGCGACGAAGGCCCCGGCACTCCCACGGCCACAAGCCCTCCCGGCGCGACCGAGTCCGCGTCGCCGACGGATACGAGTACAGCCACGCCGCGCACCCAGAAGGACCTCGAGGAGTCCGTGTCCGCGGAGTCGGCCCGGGTCCGGGCCTCCGCGTCGGCCGAGCTGAGCACCGTCGAGGGCCGCGGCAACGCGACGAAAGACGTGTCCCTGCAAGGAGTGGCCACCACCCGCTCGGACGGGCTGCGCACCGGTCTGGTCAGGGTGACCAACTCGACCGACACGACGGCCTTCTACTCGGTCCAGGTGGACTTCGTCACCGGTGACGGAACCGTCGTCGACTCCGTGGTGGCCGGCTTCCCGGACGTCGGGCCCGGCAAGCGGGCAGAGCGTTACATCTCCAGCCGCAAGGCAGGAGAGTCGGACACCCCGACGACCCCGCGCATCGTCAAGGCCCAGCGCAGCTGACTCTGCGGACCGACGTGTTCCGGAAGTCGCCGAAGCGTCGGCCTCTGCATCCCTTCCCGCGGGGACACGACGCCGAGGCCGACGGCTCCAGTGCTGGTGTCAGCGTGTCAGAGGTGTGCGGAACGGCCCTTCCTCCTGGCGGCGACCGACGCCGCAGCGAGCAGTCGCCGGACCGGCCGGGAGGGGCGCTCCATACAGACACGACGGCCCCGGCGGGGCCAGAGCTCCAGCCCGCAGTAGAGCGGAGTCGGCGAAGGTGACCCGCGACGCGTCAAGGGTCAGGCCCAGGTAGTCGTGGGCGGCCGCCGAGGCCAGCAGGACCCGCAGCGGGGCGGCACTCGCATGGTCGATCTCTCCCTGCAG
Source organism: Streptomyces sp. NPDC027962 (assembly GCF_055566095.1). Taxonomy (NCBI): domain Bacteria; kingdom Bacillati; phylum Actinomycetota; class Actinomycetes; order Kitasatosporales; family Streptomycetaceae; genus Streptomyces; species Streptomyces sp. NPDC027962. Next base: position 319,488 of record NZ_JBVHTA010000002.1, on the reverse strand, counting down.
ATGCACATGCAGGACGGCGCCGTGGCCGATGCAGGAGCGGACGATCGTTATGTCGCCGGGCGCGGCGCTGTCCGCGCCCGTCTCGGCCGTCAGGGTGGGGGCGGTCAAAGGTTTCGGTGCCAGTATCAAACTGGTGCTTGCCGTACTCACGCCGTGATCAACCGCCTCCGCCGCGGCCGGGGAACGCACGGTCACCCCTGAGGAGTCGCGCGCCCCCCTGGCGGGGGAAATCCGCCACCCACAGGAAGCAACCGGGTCCCCGCCGTGAGTCTGCCACCGAATGAGTGAGCGGAGACCGCCGGATCGCCGCTCCCGGGCTCGTCTCAGCGAGCGTGCGCGGCCGCGAGCCGGCCGACGAGGGTGGCGAACGGCATGTCGGGATCGGCGTGCACAGACCCCCTCCGAGCAGGGGCTACGGGCCGTTGGGCGGAGTACAGTCGAGGCACCGGGCGCACTTCATGGTCCCGCCTTCGCGCGGGGTCGTTCCCGGCGATCAACAACACCGGACGTCCTTGACGCGCCCGGCCGCGATGCCCGCCGCTGCCGCCGTGGGTGGCCTCGCACCCGCGAGCGGTCCGACGGCCGAGGCGGCGACGACGAGTGCCGACGACGGGTGACGTTAGGGACGCCCTGAGCAGGGAACTCGCAGGGTGGACGGACGGTGGTGCAGCCCCCCGGCTGCCGGGGCAGCCGCGCGGGGCGAGACCGTCGGCCTGCGGCCGAGGGATGTGAGAAGCCATGGAGACGGTCATCACCGTGGCGGCGATCCTCGTCATGATCGCTGTGGGAGTCGCCCTGATCCGGCGCCTCGACGCGCAGCACGGAGCACGGATCGCGTCCTACCACTACAGCGACGTCAGGCCGGGGATCCGCCGCCGTCGGTCGCACAAGCACCGCCGGCCGGCCGACCGGGCCGCCGACGGCACGGAGCAGCGCGACGGCGACCCCGGATGACAGCACGGCCCCTCACAGGCGCTCGCCGCATCGGCCACGCCGGGGAAAGGGGCAGGGTCGACCGGGTGTCGGCCACCGGCATGACCTCACTCGAAGGACGACGTCCATGAACGAAGCCGTCGAATCCATACCGGCCGCCGGGCACGCCGAGGTCCGCATCGTCGCCGCCGACCCGGAGACAGCCCGGCGCGTCGCGCAGGTGCTCCGCCGCTGCTTCGCCGCCGGCGAGCAGCGCAGCTACCCCGCGGCGCGTGAGGGAGGCACGAGGCTGCAGCTGTCCTTGGACACCACGCGTGCCGCCGAGCCGGCGAGATCCTGGTTGTCCTCCAGCAGGCCGCCGTCCGACGACACCCCGGAAGGGCCGCCCGCTCCGGGTGCCCCCGATCCGCTGAGGGAGCAGAACGCATGATCCAGCCGACCGATATCCGCGAGTGGCGCGACCACGACGTCGTCGACGAGAAGGACAACAAGATCGGTTCGCTCGAAGCGGTCTACGTGGACACGAGCACCGACGAACCGGCCATGGCCACGGTCCGCTCAGGGCTTCCCACCCGCCAGCGCCTGCTCTTCGTCCCGATCGTCGACGCGGTCGTCGGGCCCCGCTACCTCCGGGTCCCGTACGCCAAGGGCCAGGTCAAGAAGGCCCCGTCCATCGACACGGACGGTTTCCTTCCCGCCGAGGACGAGAAGGCGATCTTCACGCACTACGGCATGCCCTACCGGCCCGGTGCGAACGGCGAGAGGAAGCTCGCGCGCCGCTGAACGACTCCTCTCCACCACCAACAACCGCTTTCCACCGAAGGAGGTGCTCGTCGTATGGGGGTCTTCCTGTTCCTGATCCTCGTCGCCGTCGTGCTCGGGCTCATCGGCGTCCTGGCCGCGGGCCCGATGTACCTGCTGGACATCGGCATCGCCGTCCTGGTGCTCGGCGTGGCCTTCTTCGCCGCCGGCCGGTCCCGGCGCGCCCGCCCCGCCCGCCAGGGGCGCTGATGCGCACGGCCCATGGCCCGGGCAGGGGTCGTCCATGCCCGTGATCGTCGGAACCTCGGGGTGGCAGTACAAGGACTGGCGAGGCGTTCTCTATCCGCCCGGCGTCCCGCAGCGGCTGTGGCTGGAGGAGTACGCCGGGCAGTTCGCCACCGTGGAGAACAACAACGTCTTCTACCGGCTCCCCACCAAGGAGGTTTTCGCCTCGTGGCGTGAGCGGACACCCGACGGCTTCGTGATGGCGGTCAAGGCCAGCCGTTACCTCACCCATCTGAAGCGGCTGCGCGACCCCGAGGAGCCGGTGCACCGGCTGATGGACCGCGCCGACGGGCTGGGCGACCGGCTGGGGCCCGTCCTGGTGCAACTGCCGCCGAACTTCCAGGAGGACGCCGACGCCCTCGACGCCTGCCTGAGCCACTTCCCGCGCACGGTCCGCGTGGCCGTCGAGCTGCGCCACGCGTCGTGGTGGGAGGCGGAACGCCGGCTGCGGGTCGTGCTGGAGCGGTACGGCAGTGCACTGTGCTGGGCCGACCGGGGCTCCCGCCCGGTGACCCCGCTGTGGCGGACCGCGCCTTGGGGATACGTACGCTGCCACGCCGGCCTCGCGCAGCCGGCGCCGCGCTACGGCCACCGGGCGCTGCGGTCCTGGGCGGGCCGCATCGCCGACGCGTGGCCGGACGAGGACGACGTGTACGTCTACTTCAACAACGACCCCGGCGGTGCTGCCGTCCTGGACGCCACGGAGTTCGCCCGCGCGGCGACCGCGGCCGGCCGCACGGTGAGCCGCACGCCTCCGAGGCACCAGGTGGGCGGGGCCTGACCTGGGGTGCCTTCGCAGGAGGGGTGGTCCGCCCGTTGTGCCAGGGCATGACGTTGCGCCAGGGCACGACGGGACGCAGAGCCGTCGCGTTCAGAGCGTACGGTCGACGCTGTAGGACGACAGGGCCCAGATGACGAAGAGGTCGATCGCGATCACGATCACCGACCAGACCGGGGCGTACGGCAGGAACAGGAACTGCAGGATCAGGCTGAGGGAGACCAGCACGATGCCGGTGTAGCGCGCCCAGGCCGCACCCTTGAGCACTCCCGCGCCGGTGAGGGCGACGGCGAGACCGAGGACGATGTGGATCCAGCCCCAACCGGTGAGGTTGATGCGGTACACGTAGTCGCCGACCCTGCCGTACACGTCGTCCTCGACGACGGCGGCGATGCCCTGGAGCAGGGCGATGACGCCGCCGCAGAGCATGAGGACGCCCGCGAAGGCTACTCCGCCCCTGACCCAGCCGCTGATCGGTTCGGTGTGCGGCGCACCTGAGCGGCTGTGCGGCGCGTTGCCGGCCGTTCGTTGCTCGTGGCTCATGAGGAGTCCTGTTCGTCGTCCCGGCCACCGGGCGTGGACCGGGGCTTCGAGCCTGTGCCCCCGTACGTGCGCCCGCCATCGGGGTACGGCCGTACGGGTGATCCGGCCGAGGCGGGGCCGTGTGCGCCGTTCGGCGGTGCACGGGTGGCGGACGACCGTCGGCGCCGCCGATCGTGGGGGCAGGCGGACGCGGACGGGCGCGTCATCCGCGACGTCGGGCGGGAGGCAGGCAGGTGGCGGACCGCACACCCGGCGGGGGGTCGATGCGGCTGAGGCTGGTCGGCGGCTGCCTGGCCGTCCTCATGACGGTGGCGTACTTCCTGCTGCCCCTCGAGGAACTCGGCCCGCACCGCCCCGTCATCAGCTGGACGCTCTTCACGCTGGCCCTCGCGTTGGTCGCCCTGCTGCTGGTGATCCAGATGAGGGACGCCATCACCGACAGACCGGGCACCCGCCCCGGCATCGCCATCCCGCTGCTGATGTGCCTGTCCCTGCTCGTCTTCTCCGGCGGGTACCACGCCCTGGCCAGGGATCCGGGCCAGTTCGCCGGGCTGCGGACGAGGTTGGACGCGCTGTACTTCACCGTCATCACGGTGTCGACCGTCGGTTACGGCGACGTCACCCCGCGGGGGCAGACGGCCCGCACGGTGACGATCATTCAGATCCTCTACAACTTCGTCTTCCTCACTGCCGCCGCGACCGTGCTGTCCCGGTCGCTTCGCGAGCGGCTCGCCTCCGGCCGCGGGCGGGACGGCGGTGCCGGCCAAGGCGGAGGCGACGGAGAGGGTGAAGGGGGGAGTGACGGCCCCAGCGGGGATGTCAGTGGTCGCCGCGATGATGGACGGCATGACTGAGAAGCGTCTCCCCGCTGCCGCCGTCAGCGAGTACGCGACGAACGATGTGCGCTCATCGCGGTCGCCGGACCCGTGACGGACGGACCCGCGACGGACGGGCAGCCGACGGAAGCGTGACGGCCGGGCCGGCGACGGAAGCGGGAGAGGTCCTGGTGTCACCGACGGTCTCCGCCGACGGCGGCGCCTGGAGCGACGAGGAGCAGGAGGAGCAGGAGGACGGGGGGTCACAGGACAGGAAGCGACCACAAGAGGGGCACGATCGCCACGACGAGGACTGACACGCCGCTGCTTTGTGGTCGATTCCAAGTCACCTTTCCGAGAAGGAGAGTTGAGCGACCGGATATGCGCCCGGGGCGCGTGGGGCGGGGGTAGTCTCGCGACGACCGAGCCAAGTACGCCGCGATGTCGGAAGAGGCGGAGAGCGCGCTGTGATCGACGACCACCGGCCCGAGAAGGCCTCGATACCGTACGACGTGCCCACGTCCGCGCGGGCGTACGGCTGGATGCTGGGCGGCAAGGACAACTACGAGGTCGACCGCGACTTCCTCCTCTCCACGCTGCCGGACTTCCCGGAGTGCGTCGACATCGCCCGCCAGAACCGCCAGTTCCTCTACCGCGCGGTGCGCCACCTGACGCAGGAGGCGGGCATCCACCAGTTCATCGACATGGGCTGCGGACTTCCCACCGACAACAACGTCCACCAGGTGGCGCAGCGCTTCGCCCCGGACGCCCGCATCGTGTACGTCGACATCGACCCGATCGTGCTCGCGCACGGCCAGGCGCTGCTCGCCGACAACGCGACCACCAGCGTCATCACCGCCGACATGCGGGACCAGCAGTCGGTGATCGGCCATCCCGATGTGCGACGGCTGATCGACTTCCGTGAGCCGGTGGCAGTGCTGTTCCTGTCCGTGGGCCACCACCTCGTCGACGCGGACGACCCGCGCCGGATTCTGCGTACCCTCGTCGACCAGGCAGCGCCCGGCAGCTTCGTGGGCTTCTCCCAGGTCGTCGCCGACGACCCCGTCCGGGGCGCCGAGATGACCGCCCACATCTCGGCGGGGGGCATTCCCTGGCAGACCCGCACACCTGCGGAGGTCGACGCACTGGTGGAGGGGCTGGAGCCGGTGGAGCCGGGACTGGTCGACCTGGCCGACTGGCGGCCCGACCCCGACCAGCCGCCCCTCGCTTCGGTGCACCCCGCCCTGTCCCCGTACCTCGGCGCCACCCAGGACAGCAAGGGCATCTACGAGTACGGCGGGCTGCTCCGCAAGCCCCGGTCGTAGCATCCCGAGCGGTGTTTCCGCCGGGGCAGGTCGCACCGGGTCGGTTCAGGTCAGCGCGATGAACAGGCCGAGCGTCAGCACGGCGAGACCGGCACCGTACAGGGCCGGCGTCAAGGAGCGTGCCTCCGTCGACGGGTCGGCGCCGCCCGCGCGGGCGAAGCCCACGGCGGCTTTCAACAACAGGGCGAGAGCGGCCACGCAGAAGGCGGCGATCAAGGAGTCCGTCACGCGGCGACGATCTCACGGGGCGTCAGGTTCCGCATGTCGGGAGGGCACGGCATCCGGGCCCGCGAGCTCCGCCAGGGTGTCCGTCAGCCACGTCGTCCAGAACGTCTCCAGTTCGATACCGGCCCGCAGCACCACATGGCGCAGCCGGTCCTCCCTGCTCGCCCGGCGCTCGGGCGGGAAGTCGCGCTCCTCGATCGCCACGTAGTCGGCCAACTGTGCCCTGTGCAGCTCCAGATGGCGTACGAGCTCCGCGTCCATGCCCGCGCCTCCCACCACGGCCGCCGCGCGCAGACGCAGCAGCAGCGGGTCGCGGATCTGCCGGGGATCGTCCGAGCGGTTCACCCAGGCCGCCAGCTCCTCCCGGCCCGCGGGCAGGACCTCGTAGTCCTTCTTCTGCCCGCGGGTGGGCTGTTCGGACGGCAGGGCCCTGATGTGCCCGGCCTGCTCGAGCTTGCCCAGCTCCCGGTAGATCTGCTGGTGGGTGGCCGACCAGAAGTAGCCGATCGACCGGTCGAACCGGCGGGTCAGCTCCAGCCCGGAAGAGGGCTTCTCGAGCAGGGCCGTGAGGATGGCGTGCGGGAGGGACATGGGCGCATCGTAGGACTCGCGTCACCGGGGCCTGCCACGCACCCGGCGCGGCCGGTGCCTCGTTGAAGGCCGCCGTACCTCGGCGAACCCGGCCCGGGCTCGCCGAGACGGGCGCGCCCGCGTCCGCGCCCGCCCTGCAGTGCGTCAGCCCGCCCAGACCTCGGCGTCGTCGGCCGGAACGGTGGTGGCGAGGCCGAGTTCCTTGCGGGCCGCGACCGTCTTGTTCGGGTCGATACCGGTGAAGGCCGGGTCGTAGGCGAGGTAGAACGCGTCGGCGTCGGCGGCGTTCGCGGCCTTCTTCCAGTGGCCGGCGGTCTTCTCCAGCTGCGCGCGCAGCTTGCCGGTCTCCGTGCCCTTGATGTCCTGCATGCCCTTGATGTGCGCGTCGAGGGCGGCGGCGACGGCCTTGGCCTGTCCCTTGTAGCCGTCGAGGTCGTCCTCGACGCTCTCCGCCTCGGACTGGTTCATCCACAGAGCCTCGTAGACGGCGTTGGCGCCCTTGAGGTAGGCGGCCTGCTCCGGCTTCGACGAGTCGGCCTTCAAGGAGCCGGTGAACGTGCCGTTCTCCTTGGTGTAGGTGCAGCTCACGGCGCGGTCGCCGGTGGTCCAGCTCTCGGTGGTCGGCGTGTAGTAGAACATCTCGACGCCCTTGGGGAGCGCCCAGGTGTCGGGGGCGAACTTCGCCGCCTCTGCCGGGCACCGCTCGTCGGCGATCTTCGTGACCGCCTCGTCGCCGGGGAACGCCTTGCCTTCGTCGAGCGTGAACTCTCCGACGACCTGGGCCTGGTGCGCCTCGCCGCAGGGCACGACCTCGATGGCGAGCGCCTCGCCCTCGGCCTTGCCGTTCGGGTTGTAGCAGTCTCCGGTGCTGAGGGAGAACACCGAGCGCTGGCGCGCCACCTTCTCCGCGCCGTCCTTGGCGCTGTCGACGACGGAGCAGCCCACCGCACCGACCGCGAGCAGGGCGACGACGGCGGGTATGCCGCGCAGGGGGTGTGACGGGGTGCGGAGAGCCATGACGCGTACATCCTCTTACGAAAGTCTTATGAATGTCGTGCGCATGGTATGCCACCGGTGTGACCGGGCCGTGGACGGGTGAAACGGCCCGGAGAGGACGCGAAATGCGCCGCCCACCGGACCGGACACACCGGGTCGTACCGGCGCATCAATGCCTCCCGAGCACCGGTAGGCGACGCGTCATCAGAGGGCGGCCGCCAGCCGCGTCCCCTGGTCGATGGCGCGCTTGGCGTCCAGTTCGGCCGCCACGTCCGCGCCGCCGATGAGGTGGACGGTCCGGCCGGCGGCGGAGAGCTCGTCGTACAGGCCGCGCTGCGGCTCCTGACCCGTGCAGAGCACCACCGTGTCGACGGGCAGCACCGACGCCGTGCCGTCGACGGTCAGGTGGAGGCCTTCGTCGTCGATCCGCCGGTAGGTGGCGCCCGCCGTCATCGTCACCCCGCGGTGCTTGAGCTCCGTGCGGTGGATCCAGCCCGTCGTCTTGCCGAGGCCGGCGCCGACCTTGCTGGTCTTGCGCTGGAGGAGGTGCACGGTGCGCGGCGAGGCCGGTCGCACGGGCGCGGTCAGTCCGCCCCGGGCCGTGTAGCCGGTGTCGACTCCCCACTGGCGGAAGTACGTCTGCGCGTCCAGGCTCGCGCCCTCGCCGCCGTCGGTGAGGAACTCGGCGACGTCGAAGCCGATTCCGCCGGCGCCGATGACGGCGACCCGCTCGCCGACGGGCGCGCCGTCGCGCAGCACGTCGAGGTAACTGACCACGTTCGGGTGGTCGATGCCGTCGATCTCGGGCATCCGCGGCGTGACGCCGGTGGCGACGACGACCTCGTCGAATTCGGCGGCCGGAAGGTCGTCGGCGGTGACACGCACACCGAGGCGCACCTCGACGCCGTGTTCGCGAAGCTGCGTACGGAAGTAGCGCAGCGTCTCGTCGAACTCCTCCTTGCCCGGGATGCGCTTGGCGATGTTGAGCTGGCCGCCGATCTCGTCCGCCGCGTCGAAGAGCGTCACGGTGTGGCCGCGTTCGGCCGCGGAGACGGCGCAGGCCAGACCGGCGGGCCCCGCGCCGACGACGGCCACGCGCTTCTTCAGACGGGTGGGCGCGAGGACGAGTTCGGTCTCGTGGCAGGCGCGCGGATTGACCAGGCAGGACGTGATCTTGAGGCTGAAGGTGTGGTCCAGGCAGGCCTGGTTGCAGCCGATGCAGGTGTTGATGGTGTCGGAACGGCCGGCCCGTGCCTTCGCCACGAAGGCGGGGTCGGCGAGGAACGGCCGGGCGAGCGAGACCATGTCGGCGCGCCCGTCGGCGAGAAGTCCCTCCGCGACCTCGGGCGTGTTGATGCGGTTGCTCATCACCAACGGGACCGAGACGGCGCCCATCAGCTTCTTGGTCACCCAGGTGTACGCACCGCGCGGAACGGACGTCGCGATGGTGGGGATACGGGCCTCGTGCCAGCCGATTCCGGTGTTGATGATCGTCGCGCCGGCCGCCTCGATCCCCTTGGCGAGCGTGATGACCTCTTCGAACGAGGAGCCGCCGGGCACCAGGTCCAGCATGGACAGCCGGTAGATCAGGATGAAGTCGGTGCCGACCGCCTCGCGCGTGCGGCGGACGATCTCCAGGGGCAGCCGGACGCGGTTCTCGTACGAGCCGCCCCAGCGGTCGGTGCGGTGGTTGGTGGCGCTCGCGATGAACTCGTTGATGAAGTAGCCCTCGGAGCCCATGATCTCGACGCCGTCGTAGCCCGCCGACTTCGCCAGCCGGGCGGCCCGTACGAAGTCCTCGATCGTCTCCTCGATCTCGGCGTCGGTCAGCGCGTGCGGGACGAAGGGGCTGATGGGGGCCTGGAGGGCGCTGGGCGCGACCAGGTCCTGGTGGTACGCGTACCGGCCGAAGTGCAGGATCTGCATGGCGATCCGGCCGCCCTCGGCATGCACGGCGTCCGTGACGACGCGGTGCTGCGCGGCCTCGTCCTCGGTGGTGAGCTTGGCGCCGCCCTCATAGGGACGGCCGCGGTCGTTGGGTGCGATGCCACCGGTGACGATGAGCCCGACACCGCCGCGGGCGCGCTCGGCGTAGAAGGCGGCCATGCGCTCGAAACCGCGCTCCGCCTCCTCGAGGCCGACGTGCATGGAGCCCATCAGGACGCGGTTCGGCAGGGTGGTGAACCCGAGGTCGAGCGGGCTGAGCAGATGCGGGTACGCGGCCTGTCCGGTCGCGGCGGTGCTCGTGCTGCTGCTGGTGCTCGTACTCATCGGGTGCCTCCTCGCACGGGTGTCCTCTGATTTCTAGCCTCACCGGGAGCCTTTTGCAACAAAGTGCAAAATGATCCGCGCCACAGGATCGTCCATGCGGTCGCACAAATTCACCCATCAGCCATACGGGTGATCCTGGTCATACGATCACGTTCCGGACCTCTACCGTGTCCTCGTGGCGGGATGGCAGCACGTGAGCGCACTGGGGATCGCGGCGATCCTCGGAACACAGGGGGCCGTGATCGGCACTCACGCACCCGAAGAGGCCAACGGGTCGGGGCACGCCGAGGTGTCGGCCGGTGCACCCGAAAACGGCCCGGAGCCGGAACCCGGTGCGGAGTCCGCCCCCGGACCGGAGTCCGCCCCCGGACCGGAGCCCGCACCGGGCCGGCCGCCGCCGACCCTGGGCGTGGCGGTGTCGCTGCCCGGCCTGGGCGGGCTCGCGCTCTCCGTGACCGTCGGACTCGGGGACTGCCCGAGGCACCCGCCCCCTCCTCCCCCCGAGCCCCCCGCTCCGGAACCACCGGCACCCGCACCCACCCCCACACCGCCTCCGCCTCCGCCTCCCCCTTCCCCTTCCCCTTCACCTTGGCCTTCGCCTCAGGCGCCCTCGCCTTCCGGCGAGCCCTCGCCCGTGGTGCCGGCCGCCCCGCCCCCGGAAGAGCCCCCGCCCACCCCGGTGCCTCCGGAAGAGCCTGAACCGGACCCGGCGCCGCACGCCGCCGGCCCTCCGCCGGAGCGGGTCGAAGCCGTCGCCATCCGCACGTACCGGCCCACGACCGGAGCGCCGGAGCCCACGGGGACGCCCCTCACGATCCTGATGCTGGTGACCACGATTCCAGCCGTGCTCGCCGCGGCCCTGCTGCGTCCCCGCTCGCAGTCCGCCGCCAACCGGCGCGGGCGCGCCTGAACCACACCCCGCACCCCAGCCCTCCCCACACCACCGGAGACCCCCATGTCCGAATGGCTGGTCCTGGCCGTCGCGATGGCCGCCGCCTGCGCCGTCGTCCTCGTCGTCACGCTCCTCAGTCAGCGCAGGCCGCGCGGCGCGGACGCGGCGGACGAACTTCCGGCACGGGACTCACCCGAGACGCCCGACGTCCTCGAGTACATGGTGATGATGGTCGGCGTCGTGTACGCGATCGTGCTGGGCCTCGCGATCGCGGGCGTCTGGGAGGCGAGGGGAGCGGCTCAGGACGCCGTACGTACGGAGGCTCAGGCTCTGCACGAGGTGACCCAGCGCGCGCAGGTCTATCCCGCCGACTTCCGCGACCGGCTCCGCAAGGACATCGACACCTATGTCTCCGAGGTCGTCGACGACGAGTGGCCGCGGATGGTCAGCCACGAGGAGCTGTCGCCCCGCGGGACGGAGCTGCTGGCGGTCGTCCGGACCGATGTCGCGGAACGCGAACCGACGAACGAGCTGGAGGCGCAGGCGTACCAGCCGATGCTGGACCAGGTGGCCGCCGCGGAGGTCGCCCGCAACGCCCGCGCGGCGGGGGCCGGCGAGACGCTGCCGGGCATCGTCTGGTTCGGCCTGATCAGCGGAGCCGTCATCACCATCGGACTGATCTTCACGATGCAGATCGGCCGGACGTTCCGGGAGCTGCTGCTCGCCGGCCTCTTCAGCGCACTGATCGCCTTCCTGCTCTTCCTGGTGTGGGACTTCGACGCGCCCTTCGGCCGCTCGGGCTCCGAGTCGGCGGACGCCTTCCGCCAGCTCTTCCCGGGCGCCGCCGGGCCCGGCTGAGGGCAGGGCACCGCGGCTCGGAGCAGCCTTGGAAAGCGCGGAGCGGCCTTGGAACAGGGGTCGGGGTCTGACGGTTGAGCGGCTCGGCTTCCGCGACGCCGTCGGCGACTACCAGCGCCAGCTGTTCCTGATGGACCACGCTGGACTGTCGCTGAAGACGGTCCTCGAGCAGCTCGGCCTCCTCGGCGAGGAGGTCGTGCCGGTGCTGCGCGAGGAGTTCGCGAAGCTGCGACCCGCCGGAGTGCCGGAGGCTGCGCCGCCGCACCCGGCCGTCCTTCGTCGAAGCGCGAGCGGCGACCCGAACGACGACACGCCGGGCACGGAGAACTCAAAGGAGACGTCATGACACAGCAGGCCGCACCCCTGAACCTCGTGGTCGTCTCCGCCGGGCTGGGGGTGCCGTCCTCCAGCAGGCTGCCGGCCGACCGGATCACCGAGTCCGTACGCCGCGAACTCGCCGACAGTGACCGTCAGGTGCGGGTGGGTGTCGTCGAGTTGCGCGACCTCGCCGTGGCGATCGCCGACAACCTGGTGACCGGCTTCCCGGCGAAACCGCTCGCCGACGCCATCGAGGAAGTGACCGGCGCCGACGGGCTGACAGCCGTGACACCGGTGTTCACCGCCTCGTACAGCGGACTGTTCAAGTCGTTCTTCGACCTGACCGAGCCGGACGCGCTCACCGGAGAACCGGTGCTCATCGCGGCGACCGGCGGGACGGCACGGCACTCTCCCCGAGGCCCTGGGGCCTGGGAGGCGCCCCCAGTGCTGGAGCACGCGCTGCGACCGCTCTTCGCCTGCCTGCGGGCGCTCGTGGTGCCCACCGCCGTGTACGCCGCGTCCGAGGACTGGGGCGGCACGGGCGACGCGCTCACCGACGCCCTGCCGGACCGGATCGCCCGCGCAGGCCGCGAACCGGCCGCCCTGATGGCCCCGCGGACCACGGCCGAGCCGGACCACGCCACGCCCACTGCCGACCTCTTTGCGTAGTTATACGTGCTCTTGATCCGTTTTACGTACGCTTGCACCGGGCTACAGCTACGGAGGTGGCGGGTATGGCGGACGAGACCAACACGGCGGGCGCAGGCAGGATCGTGGTGGGCGTCGACGGCTCCGAGCCGTCGATCAGGGCCCTGAGATGGGCCGTACGGCAGGCGGGGCTGACCGGGGACCCCCTGGAGGCCGTCATCAGCTGGGAGTACCCGTCCGCGGGCTGGGCCGCGATGGTCCCCGCCATGCCGGCCGACTTCGACCCGGAGCAGCTGGCGGCCAAGGTGCTCGCCGACAGCCTGGAGCAGACGGTCGGCGCCGAGGCCGCCGCGGCCGTGACCCGGACGGTCATGATCGGCAGCGCGGCGCAGGCCCTGATGGACAGGGCGGACGGCGCCTCGCTTCTGGTCGTCGGCGACCGCGGCTACAGCGGCTTCAAGGCGACCCTGCTCGGCTCCGTCGGCCTGCACCTCACCCAGCACGCGCCCTGCCCGGTCGTGGTGGTGCGCGGATCGGCCGACTGACGTTCTCCACCGGCGGGACGAGCCCGGCCCGCCCGGGCAGAAGGTCGAGCAGATGTGCCCCCGCCCGTCGGGGGCACCTCTGTGCGCGCGGGGGCGCCGCCAGTCACTTGCGGTTGTAGAGGCGCATCGTCACCGAGCCGAAGACCACCACGAGCACGGCCGACCAGCCCAGCGACCAGGCGATGTCCGCCGTCGGCCAGTTGCCCGCCATCAGCTCCCGGACGCCGGTGGCGACATGGGTGACCGGGCTGTTGTTGACGAAGGCCTGGAGCCAGCCCGGCATCGTCTTCGGGTCGACGAAGACATTACTCAGGAACGTCAGCGGGAAGATCACCATCATGCTGACGCCCATGACCGACTTCTCGGTCCGCAGCAGCAGGCCGAACATCGTCCAGATCCAGGAGAAGGAGAAGGAGAAGACCATCAGCAGCGCGACGCCGAGGACGACGCCCACGACACCGCCGTCGGCCCGGTAGCCGATGAGCATGCCGACCCCGAGCATCACGGCGGAGGCGATCAGATAGCGCACCACATCGCCGAGGAGATAGCCGACCATCGGCGCCGGCCGCCAGATCGGCAGCGTACGGAAGCGGTCGAAGACGCCCTTGGAGATGTCGGTGTTCACCGCGACGCCCGTGTACATCGTGATCATCACGACGCTCATCGTGAGGATGCCGGGCAGCAGGAACTGGATGTAGTCCGAGACGGAGCCCGCGATGGCACCTCCGAAGAGATACGTGTACATCAGCACCATCATGATCGGGAACGCCGTCACGTCGAACAGCTGCTCCGGCACATGTTTGATCTTGAGCATGGCCCGCCAGCCGAACGTCACCGACGCCGAGAGCGCGCTGGGTCGCGGCGGGCGCTCCGTGGCGACCAGCAGCGCGGCGAGATCCTCCGCCTTCGGGGCCTGCAGATCGAGGTCGATGGCGTCCTTCGTGGTGGCAGCGGTGCTCATGCCGGCTCCCCCTTCTTGTCGGTCAAGGCGAGGAAGACCTCGTCCAGGCTGGGCTGTCCCAGCGCGAAGTTGTCGACGGTGATTCCACTGCGGGCCAGCTCGGCCAGGGCGTGCGCCGCCTGCTCGGCCGCGCCGCGGTCGGTTCCGTGGCCGTTGACACGGGCGGTGAGCGCGACCGGGTCGGCGTCGAGCAGCACCTCTGCACCGAGCGCGGCGGCCAGCACCCGCTCCGCCTCGGACCGCTGGTCGGCCTCGCGCAGCCGCAGATGCACCGCGCCGGAGCCGACGGATGCTTTCAGTTCGCCCTTCGTGCCCTCCGCGATCACCTTGCCGTGGTCGATCACGGCGATACGCGAGGCCAGATGGTCGGCCTCGTCCAGATACTGCGTCGTCAGCAGCACGGTGGTGCCCTGGGCGACGACGGCGCGCACGATGTCCCAGACCTGGTTGCGGCTGCGCGGGTCGAGGCCGGTGGTGGGCTCGTCCAGGAACAGCAGGTCGGGGGTGTTGAGGATGGACGCGGCGATGTCGATCCGGCGCCGCATGCCGCCCGAGTAGTTCTTCACCTGCTTGTCGGAGGCCTCGCGCAGACCGAACGCCTCCAGCAGCTGGGCGGCGCGCTCGCGAGCCGCGGGCTTCGCGTGGCCGAGCAGCCGGGCGAGAAGGACCAGGTTCTCCGAGCCGGTGAGGTCCTCGTCGACCGAGGCGTACTGCCCCGTGAGGCTGACCCGGCTGCGGACGGCGTCCGCGTCCTTCTGCACGTCCTTGCCGAATACCAGGGCCTCGCCGCCGTCCGGGCGGAGCAGGGTGGCCAGCATCCTGACCGTGGTCGTCTTGCCCGCGCCGTTGGGACCGAGGACTCCGTAGACCGTGCCGGCCGGCACTCGGAGATCGACGCCGTCCACGGCGCGATTGTCACCGAAGACCTTCACCAGCCCGGTGGTCTCGATTGCCAGATCTGTACTCATCGTCAGTCCTTCGGTTCCTTCTCGTCCGTGCGATGCAATGCAGACGCGGCCGGATGGGGAAAGTCATCGGTCGGGGGCATGTGGTGCCGGAAGCCACAGGGGCGATCGCGCGGGCCTCGCGCAGGGCAGGGCCCCGCCGACTCGGTTGGCCAAGCATGAGGGCCGCGGCCGGTGTGGTCGAGGCGCTGGAACACAGCGCGCGGCCGCCGGATCCGATCCGGCGGCCGCGCGAGACGTGGGGAAGCAGATGGTGCACCAGCTCGCCACCCCTCGGCAACGCCTTTTGCACAGGTCAGGCCCGGCCAGGGCTAACCACAGCACGAAGCCCGAGGGCAGCGCCCCCGGGCTTCGCCCGCGTCACACGTGCGTGCCGCACCCGCGTCACTCGTGCGTGTAGAAGGCGTAGAACGCCGTCAACCCCACCCCCACCCCCACCGCGATGCCGATGCCCGCGG
The DNA here is from genome assembly GCF_055566095.1 of Streptomyces sp. NPDC027962. Taxonomy (NCBI): domain Bacteria; kingdom Bacillati; phylum Actinomycetota; class Actinomycetes; order Kitasatosporales; family Streptomycetaceae; genus Streptomyces; species Streptomyces sp. NPDC027962. The sequence continues at coordinate 304,319 of NZ_JBVHTA010000002.1, read as the reverse complement.
ATCTCAGGACGCTGCCGCCTGCCAGGCTGGTCAGGAAGCCGATGGTCGCCGCGGCCAGCACGCCGTAAGCGAGGGCGCGCAGTTCGCGCGGCAGCGAGTGCTGGATGCGGCCCAGTCCGAACGAGAGCGCCCCGAGGACCACCGCGGTGATCACTCCGAGGACCCACTGACCCCAGGTGGCGACGCCGCCGTCCTCGACGCGCTGGATGAAGGCGGCCCAGATGCCGAACGTCAGGCCCAGGGTGAGGGGCACCGCCCAGGCGAGGGGGCTGTGGTGCCGGTCTCCGTGTGTCCGATGCCGCCGGTGGGTCGGCAACGCTGCGTGTGTGGCCATGGCGGAGAGCTCCTTCCCTGTCCCCCCACACCCCTCTTCAGAGCACACCCGCAGACGCGCGCAGGCAAGTCCTGGGAATGGGAGGGATACCGCAACGATCTCGTGAACGGCGGCGTCTTGTGAACAGCAGCATCTTCACGACGAGCAGGAAGGCGGCCGGTGTGGACAGTGCGTACCAGGAGCAGGCCGACGAGGCACCGTACGACGCCGGACCGCGCTCCTCCGGCCGCCGGCGGGCGGGCCGGCGCGCCACGGCATGGTTCGCCGGGCTGCTGCTCCTCGGCCCCGCCGTCGTCGCCGCATGCCGCACCGCGGACAGGGACGGTGTCACGCCGGTCCCGCAGTTGCTCGCCTTCCTTCCGTGGCTGCTGCTGCCCGCGGGCGCCGCCCTGCTGCTCGCCCTTCTCGCACGCCGGCGTTTCCTCGTCGGCTGGGCGGTCACCGTGCTCGCGGTCATCGGGTGGTTCGTCAGGCCGTACGACACCGGGCTGACCGACGAGCCGCCGGGACCGGTCGTCGCAGGTGTCGAGGTCCTCACGTCGAACGTCGAGTTCGGGCAGGCCACCGAGGCCCTCGTGACCACGGTGCGCCGCGAGCAGCCGGACCTGGTGTTCGTCCAGGAGTGCGACCGCACCTGCTCGGCCGTCCTGGAGGCGGACGTTCCGCGCGGCGACTACCCGTACCGCACCGTCGTCGACGGCGATGCGGCCTCCGGTTCGGCGATCCTCAGCAAGCATCCGCTGCGCGCCGCACCCGGCGTCGACGGCACACTCGCCATGCCGGGTGCCGTCGCCGAGATCTCCGGCCGGTCCGTCGAGCTCCAGCTCGCGCATCCGCTGCCGCCCGTGCCCGGCGCGGTAGAGGACTGGCGCCGTGAGCTGGGTCTGCTGCGGGCTTACGCGGCAGGGACGAACGGGCGTCCGACGGTCGTTGCGGGCGACTTCAACGCGGGTCAGGACCATGCCGCCTTCCGCCGCGTCCTGGAGGCGGGCCGGCTGCGCGACAGCGCCACCCTCGCCGGTGCGGCCCGCACGCCGTCCTGGCCGGCCGATCTGCGCCGTCCGCTGGGCACCCAGATCGACCATGTGCTGGTCAGCGAGGACTTCTCGGTGCGCGGGGCCCGCTTCCTCGACCTGCCGGAAACCGACCACCGCTCCCTCCTCGTCGAGCTGGAACTGCACGATGTGCGCTGACCGCCCGGCCGGGTGAGAGTGGGGACGTGGTGCGAGCCACCGGGGGCCGTTCGGTCAGGAGGCATGGCGGATGCGTGCTGTCGCGGTCAGGGAGTACGGTGCGGAGCCCGAGCTGATCCAGGTCCCGAAGCCCGAGCCCGGTCGGGGCGAGGTCGTCGTCAAGATCGAGTACGCGTCCCTCAACCCCCTCGACTGGCAGATCGCCGACGGCGCACTCCCGTCCGGTGGTCCGGGCCGGGTCCCGCCGGAGTTCCCGCAGAGCTTCCCTCTGGTGCTCGGCACCGACTTCGCCGGCAAGGTGGACGTCGTGGGCCCGGGCGACAACCGTTTCCGGGTGGGCGACGCCGTGTTCGGCCGGACCTCCGGCCCACCCGCGGGCAGCTACGCCGAGTACGTGTCGGTGCCGCAGGACGGCCCGGTCGCGTTCGTACCGGACGGCCTCGCTCTGCGTGACGCGGCACTGCTGCCCACCGCCGGGACAGCCGCGGCGCAACTGCTCGCCGTGACCGGCGCAGGGGCCGGTGAGAGCCTTCTTGTCCTCGGCGCCGCCGGCGGCGTCGGCTGCCTGCTCACCCAGCTCGCCGCGGCCCGCGACGTGCGCGTCGTGGCCGTGGTGCGCGGCGACGAGCGGCGGCGGATGAGCGGACTCGGGGCGGCCGTCACCGTCGACGCCACCGCGCAGGACACGGCCGGTGCGGTACGGCGGGTGTGCCCCGACGGCGTCGACGCCGTGGTCGATCTGGTCGCCGGGACCCCGGAGTCGTTCGCAGCCCACGCGGGGCTCGGCAGACCGGGCGCGGTGGCCGTCGCGACCCGCTTCGACGGCGGTGCCACGCCGCTCGCGGGCGGTGTGGAGGGCATCGGCTTCCGGCTGGCCCCTTCGTCGGCGCCGCTCGACACGCTCGCCGCCGCAGCCGCCCGCGGGTCGCTGCAGACTCCGGTCGACACCGAACTGCCACTGGAGAAGGCACCGGACGCGCTGGCGCAGAACCGGGCGGGAGGTGCGCGGGGCAAAACGGTCTTCGCCCTGTGACTCCCACCCGTGGGGAACACGGGAACACGGGGCTCCCCCGCCGTCACGAAGCACGGAGCAGACGCCATGGACAACGAACACGTCGACGAGCAGATCATCGACGACATCGGCAATCTCGTCGCGGAGGAACGCGCCCTGCGCGACCGCTCCACCGAGCAGCAGGGCCTCGGCCCGGACGAACAGGCCCGCCTGCGAGAGCTGGAGATCCGGCTCGACCAGTGCTGGGACGTGCTGCGCCGGCGCCGCGCCAAGGCCGAGTTCGGCGAGGACCCCGGCACGGTGAAGGAACGGCCGGCGGACGAGGTGGAGAACTACCGCAGCTGAACGGGACCGCGCGGGCGGGCCTGCGGAGCTTGCGCCCGACGGCCTGTTCGGGATCTCTTGAGGACCATGGGAGAACCGGACGACGGCACGGGCGGACGCACGGGACGGCTGACGCCGCCGGACTGGCTGGTGCAGGGCCTGCTGCCCCACTCCGCGCCCGTCCCCAAAGCCGCCGTCGGCCGTGCGGCCGTCGCTCTGGCCGCCCCACTGGCCGTCGGGCTCGCCGTCGGCCGCCCCGAGTACGGGGCGCTGGTGTCGATGGGCGCGCTGTCCGGCGTCATCGGTGACACCGCCGACGCCTACCGGATGCGGCTGCTCAACATCGCCGTCCCCCAGTTCTTCGGCGCGGTCGGAGTCACGCTCGGCTCCCTGGTGTACGCGGAGGGCTGGTGGGCGGTCGGCGCGCTGACCCTCATCGCGCTCGTCTCCGGAATGATCTCCTCCATCGGCGCGGTGGCCTCCGTGTCCGGGCTGCTGCTCCTGCTCAACGCGGTGGTCGGAGCCGGACTGCCGATGCCGGGGCCGTGGTGGTACGCGCCGCTGCTGCTCATGGCCGGCGGACTGTTCGTCCTCGTACTGGCGCTGCTGGGCTGGCCCTTGCGCGGACGCGTCCCCGAACAGTCGGCGGTCGCCGCGACCTACCGGAGCGTCGCCGACCTGCTCGCGGCCGCGGGCACCACCGGCTACGACGCCCGCCGTCAGGACGTCACCCACGCGCTCAACACCGCGTACGACCTGATCCTCGCCCGGCGGGCCCGCGACCACGGGCGGCGCAGTCCTCTGGTGCAGCTGATCGCCCAACTGAACGTGGTGATCCCGCTGGTCGAGGCGGCGGCCGCGGCACACCGGTTCGGGCGTGCCTCGCGCCGCCCCGAAATCGCCGCCGCGGTACGTGACTTGGCCGACTCGGTGGCACAGGACCGCAAGGTTGCACCCGAGCTCGTCCTTCCGGCGCCGGAGGGCCCCGCCGACCGCGCGGTCAACAGCGCGCTGCGCCACGCGTCGGCCGTCGTCCACAAGGCGGACCACGACCTGACAGGCGTCGACGACCGGCTCGGCCGACCCGCCGCGCCGGGCGTCAGGGCACGGAGGGCAGTGCGCAACATGCTGCTCTCGGAGCCCTCCTGGCGGTACGGGCTACGGCTCGCGCTCTGCATCGGGCTGGCGCAGTCGCTGGTGCCGGTGACGCGCTCGTACTGGGTGGCGCTCACCGTCACGTTCGTGCTCAAGCCCGACTTCGGCTCGGTGTTCTCGCGCGCGGTGCTGCGCGCGCTCGGCACGGCCGCCGGGCTGATCGTGGCGGCGGCCGTGCTGGCGGTCGTGGAGCGCGGCTGGTGGGACGTGCCGGTGATGATGCTGCTCGCGGCGCTGATCCCGGCGTTCTCCGCGAAGGGGTACGCGTTCCAGACCGCGGCCGTCACCCCGGTGATCCTGATGCTCTCGGACATCCTCAACCGCCAGGGCTTCCACCTGGTGCTGCCGCGGCTGGTGGACAGCCTCATGGGCTGTGCGATCGCGCTGGTGGCGGGCTATCTGCTGTGGCCGGAGAGCTGGCACACCCGCGTCGGGGACCGGCTCGCGCAGTGCGTCGAGGACACCGCCCAGTACGTGGCCTGTGCGTTCGGCGGCATGGACCACGCCGAACGGGTGCGTGCCCGGCGGCGGATCTACCGGGACCTGTCCTCCGTGCGCTCCGAGTTCCAGCGCGCCCTGACCGAGCCGCCCCCGACCGGCGCGCGCGCCGCGGCCTGGTGGCCGCTGGTCGTCGCCGCCGAGCGGATCGTGGACGCGACGACGGCGGCACGGGTGCGTGTGGACCACGGGGCGCGGCCGCCCGGCGACGAGGAGGTCGCCGGGATCGAGCGGCAGCTGCGGGAGCTGGCGGACGGGCTGCGCTCGAGCGAGGTGCTGGTGGAGGTACGGGCCGAGCTGCCCGGCGACGAGGAGGGTGTGCTGGCGCCGCTGCGGCAGGAGGTCAGAGCGGCGCGGGCGATCGCGTCGCCCGCGCCGCCGTCGTGATCCGCGACGGGCGCGAGGGCCCGCCGCCGGGCCCTTCAGGCCTTCGGCCGGCCGCCGTGGAACCGCTCCAGCTCTCGCCGGTCACGCTTCGTCGGGCGGCCGGCGCCCCGGTCCCGTACCGCCGCAGGGGCCGTGAACTCCTTGGGCGGGGGCGGCGGGCTGTTGTCCACGTAGGCCTGCACCGCGACCGGCGGGCCGACCCGCTTGCGCACGATCTTCGAGACGACCACAAGGCGCTCCCGCCCGGCGTGGAACACCCGCACCTGGTCACCGACGCGCAGCGCCTGGGCGGGTTTGACGCGCTCGCCGTTGACCCGCACATGGCCTGCGCGGCATGCCGCGGAGGCCTGCGAGCGGGTCTTGGTGAGCCGTACGGACCAGATCCAGACGTCGACCCGTACGGTGCCCTCGCCTGACACGGACGAACCCTCTGCAGCCATGTACCGACTCTACGACGCCGGGCCCCGCCCACGGGGGGACCGGACCGGCACCCGGGACCGCGTACCCCGCACCACCGCGTGCGGGCCACGTGCGGGTGGGCCCGGACCCCACCCCCTCACCACAGCGCACACATCCGACTACGATGCGCACGATCTCCCATGACGGAGGCGTTCACTCCGTACGCGGGCGTTCGGTTTCTGACGTGTCGCCATACCCCATGCCGCACAAGGGCATTCGGAGATTTCATGCGCAGCAGTTCCGGCAGAGGGCTACGGCCCAATGTCCTCGGGACGTTCGACACCGTCGTCATGGCCGTGGCGGGCAGCGCCCCCGCCTACTCGATCGCGGCCACCACGGCCGTGCTCGTCGCCACCGTCGGGCTCGCGGGTCCCGCCGCGCTGCTGTACTGCGCGATACCCATGCTCGGTATCGTCCTGGCCTTCGGCAGGCTCGGCCGTATCGACGTCAACGCCGGTGCGGGCTACTCCTGGGTCGGCCGGACCCTCCATCCGTTCCTCGGATTCCTGTCCGGGTGGGCGCTGGTCGTCTCGACGACGATCTTCATGGTGGCGGGTTCCCTGCCCGCCGGCGCGATGACGCTGGCACTCTTCGACCCGGAGCTCGCCGAAAACAGGGCCCTCGCGACGACCGTCGGCGCGGGCTGGTTCCTCGCGATGCTGCTCGTCGTGCTGGGTGGAGCGCGACTGACCGTACGGGCCCAACTGCTGCTGACCGGTGTCGAATCGGCGATCCTGCTCTTCTTCATCGGCGCCGCGCTGCTGCACAAGGGGGCCGCTGCCGCCTTCGACTGGTCGTGGTTCGGCTTCTCGCACTTCGACGGCCCGGCGGGCTTCGCCTCCGGGGCGCTGATCGCCACCTTCTACTACTGGGGCTGGGACGTCACCAGCAACCTCAGCGAGGAGATCCGCGACAACCGCCGCACCTCGGGGCTCGGCGCGCTCGTCGGCGTCGGCGTGGTCTTCCTGCTCTTCGAGGCGTTCACCGTCGCCGTCAACGTCATCCTGACGGCCGGGGAGATCCAGGCCGCCGGATCGAACGTCCTGGCCGTTCTGGGCGCCGCGATCTGGCCGGGGGTGGGCGGAAAGCTGCTGGTCATCGCCGTGCTGCTGTCGACCGTCGCCACCCTTGAGACGACGCTGATCCAGGTCACCCGCTCGCTGTTCGCGATGGGCCGCGACCGTACGATGCCCGCCTCGCTGGGTCTGGTGCACCGCCGCTGGAACACCCCTTGGGCGGCTGTCCTGGTGGTCGGCGCCGTCGCGCTCGCCATGTTCGTGGCGTCCACCGCGCTCGGCTCCATCAGGGACGTCGTCACCGCCGCGGTCGCCGCGATAGGCCTCCAGATCGCCCTCTACTACGGACTCGCCGGCATCGCCGCGGTCGTCGCCTACCGCAGGACGCTGCTGACGTCCGTACGCGATTTCCTGCTCGGCGGCGCCTGGCCGCTGCTCGGCGCCCTGTTCATGCTGTGGATCTTCTTCGAGTCGCTCGGCGAGCTGAGCGCCGCGTCGATCGCGATCGGCATCGGGGGCCTCGCCGCCGGACTCGTCCCGATGATCCACTACTGGCGGCGGGGCAGCACCTACTACCGGCCCGCCCGCCTGGACGCGACCTGCGCGGTCGAGTCCGACGGCGGTGGGTGCCGCGATCCGCACCGCGCCGACTACGCCGACAAGGCACTGGCCACGGACTTCTGAACGAACGCCTTACGCACGCATGCACCGCCGAGGGAAGTGCCGCAGATGGTCGCACGCCGCCGCTTCGTACCCGACTTCGATCCCGCCTTCGGGGACCGGCCGCTCGCCGAAGCCCTGCACGACATCGTTATCGGCCGCTGGCAGGGCGTCCGCGACCTGCTCGGCGCCACCGGCGACGACTGGTCCCTGCGCACCCACCGGATCCGGCTGCTCGCCCACGCCGCGGCAGGCTCCTCGGCCACCGAGATATGGCGCGCGGCGGAACCGGCCAGCCCCGACGCGGCGGTCCTGCGCGCGGCCACGGAGGTCGTACGGGCCTTCCAGCTGGCGATCGCCATGGGCCGTGGAGCCGGTACCGACCGTGCACGGCTCGATGCCGCGCTCCGTTCCTGCCTCGCCGCCGCCGACGCCCACCCCGCCGACCCGATGCCGTGGGTGTCGCTGCTGACGATCGCCAGGCTGTACGAGGACGGGGTGCCGCGTCGTGAACTGCGGCGCTGGTGGGACGAGATGCGCCGACGCGACCCGCACAACGTCGAAGGTCATGTGCAGTTGCTGCGCTACCACTCGGCACGCTGGCACGGCACGCACGGCAGGATGTACGACTTCGCACGGGACGCGGCCGGCGCGTCGCCACCCGGGTCACCGCTGCCGGTGCTGGTGCAGATCGCGCGGGCGGAGGAATACCGGTACGTCGCCGACGCGGCACAGGGCCGGGCGGTACGCGGCTTCGACCAGCACTGGAAGCACGAGCTGGCGATCACGGAGATCCGCCGCACCTGGGAGCGGTGGATCCTGTGGCGCACGGACGGCCCGGTCGCGCCCCAGGAGATCGGCGAGCTCAACTATCTCGTCCACGCCGCCTGTCACGCCGGCCTGCGGCTGGAGGCACGCGGACTGTTCCAGCTGCTGGGAACGCGTGCCGCGCATCTCCCGTGGGCGTACACGGGAGATGCGGCGGAGCAGTTCACGAGGTGGCGCACACACCTGGACGCCACCTCGTGACCGCTGCCGGTCAGGCTCCGATGTCGCGCCCGTCCTTGCGGTAGACGGCGACGACCGACGGGCGGACCAGCCGGCCCGGCCCGTCGGGCCAGGCGCTCGCGGGCTTCTCGACGGACGCGCCGTCGACCTCGCCCGGGTGCTGCACGGCCACCAGGACACGGCGGTCCTGGATGATCGGGCCGCAGGTCTCCGCGCCGGTCGGCACGGTCAGGAACTGCTTGAGCTCACCGCGGCGCTCACCGCGGGTCGCGACGCCGAACAGGCCGTCGTGCGAACCGAGCTGAGCTCCGTCCGTGGAGATCCACAGGTTGCCGTGCGGGTCGAAGGCCAGGTTGTCCGGGCAGGAGATCTGGCTGACCTTGTCCTTCGGGTAGCCCGCGAAGTACGTGGCCGGGTCGTTCGGGTCGCCGGCGACCAGGAACAGGCGCCAGGCGAAGCCGTCGGAGGTCGGATCGTCCCAGTTCTCGGCGAGCTCCAGGACCTGCCCGTGCTTGTTGAGGTTGCGCGGGTTGGCCTCGTCGGCGCCCGCCTTGCCGGGCTTGCCGCGGTCGGTGTTGTTCGTGAGGGCGACATAGACCCGGCCGGTGCGGGGGCTCGGCTCGACGTCCTCGGGGCGGTCCATCTTCGTCGCGCCGACCTTGTCACCGGCGAGACGGGTGAAGACGTACACCTCCTCCGCGGTCATTCCGGGCACGTGCGAGACGTCACCCGTCGCGAGCGGGATCCACACGCCCGAGCCGTCGAACTCGCCGTCGTTCGGGAGCTTGCCGGTGCCGTCGACCTCGCCCGGCGAGTCACCGGTGAGCTTGGCGACGTACAGGGTGCCCTCGTCGAGCAGCGTGCGGTTGTGCGCGCGGGCGGCGCGGCTGCGGCCCTTCTGCATCCGCTTCGACGAGACGAACTTGTAGAAGTAGTCGAAGCGCTCGTCGTCACCCATGTAGACGACCGGGCGGCCGTCGTCGGTGAGCCGGGGCTGTGCGGCCTCGTGCTTGAAACGTCCCAGCGCGGTGCGCTTGGCGGGGGTGGAGTCGGGGTCGTACGGGTCGAGCTCGACGACCCAGCCGTGCCGGTGGATCTCGTTCGGCTCCTGCTTGACGTCGAAGCGCTTGTCGAAACGCTCCCACTTGCGCTCGGTGGCGCCGGAGCCGACGCCGTAGCGCTTGTCCGTCGCGCTCGAGCCGCCCGCGAAGTACTGGTTGAAGTTCTCCTCGCCCGACAGGATCGTGCCCCACGGGGTGGTGCCGCCGGCGCAGTTGTTGAGCGTGCCGAGCACCTTGGTGCCCGACGGGTCGGCGCTCGTACGCAGCAGCTCGCCACCTGCGGCCGGGCCCGTGAGCTCGAACTCGCTCGTCGCCGTCACACGGCGGTTGAGCGGGTGGCGCGTCACCGGGGTGAGCCGGCCGGAGCGGTGCTCCTCCTGGACGACGACAACCGACAGACCGTGCGCGGCCCAGGCGATCTCGACCTGCTCGCGGGTCGGGTTCTCGGGGTCGTACCCCTTGAACATCAGCATCTCGTCCGTGTACTCGTGGTTCGCGACGAGGACCTGACGACCGCGCTCGCCCTTCAGCGGCAGCAGGCTGAGGAAGTCGTTGTTGTAGCCGAACTGGCCGGCCTGTGCCTTCGCCGACTGCTTGTCCGGGTCGAAGGCGGGGGCGCCGCGCAGGATGGGCTCGCCCCAGCGGATGACGATGCTCTGCGCGTAGCCCTCCGGGACGGTGACCTTGTCGTCCTTGTTGGGCGCGACGGGCGCGAAGCGGAGGCCGCGGGCGCCGCCGGACTTGCCCGGCTTGCCGGGCTTGTGCCAGGCCGGGGTTGCCGCCTGCGCGGGCTGGGCGCCCTGCGCCACGGCCGCACCGCCGGCGGCTGCGGCGACGGTCACGACGGCGGCGGCGCGCATCATCGAGCGGCGCGACAGGGCGCTCGCTATGACATTGCCGACGTACTCGTTGTCGCTGGTGTTCGGGACCTCGTGGAAGCAGGCGTCGCCGCAGCGGTAGCGGCAAGTGAGGGCTGAACGTCCGCCCGCGTGCGGAGTCGTGTTCAACAGCGGCAGCAGTTTGCGCACTTCGTCCTCCTTCGGCGCACCTGCGCCGACATGGTGTCGGAATGTTTCCGGCCATGACGCTAAGGGCGTACATGTGCACGACGGCGGACGCAGGGTGAACGAGGGATGAATGCGGCACGGACGAAGCGCGGTTGGGGTGTGCGGGCGGAGCTTGTGGGTGCCTTGTGGGTGCCTTGTGGGTGCCTTGTGGGTGCCTTGCGGGTGCCCTCCCCAAAGGCGAGCGGGGCGGCCGCTAACCTTACGTGTCCGCCCCTGGCCTGCGTTGCCCGGGCAGGAGCGGACAGTCACACCCAACTCATGCGAAAGGCCTCGCCCATGGGTATTCGGAGCTTGCTGCGCAAGGTGTTCGGACGCGACCGTGCTGAGCATAACGAGTCGGCGGCAGCCTCGGTTCCGGCCCAGACCGAGCGCACGGAACCGGCCACGGAGGCGTCGGCGACGGTGCCTCCGCAGACGGCGACCGACCGGGCTGCGGATCTGGTCTCTGCGGCCTTCGACAACGCGCCCCCGCGCCACCGCGGCCAGTCGGTCCCGTCGGTCCCGTCGCAGTCCACGGGCACGCCTGCGACGAAGCCGGCCGCGGCCGGCGCGAAGTCCGCGCCGGAGTCCGTCGCGCCCGACACGGAGGCCGCGCCCGAGGCAGAGGCCGTCGCGCCGGACGCACTCAAGCCGCAGAACGACGCCCCCACCTCTGAGGCCACAGCCGCGGAGAGCGCCGCCCCCGACGCCGCCGAGCCCCAGGCAGAGGCCAAGGCCGCGGACACCACAGCCGCGGAAGCGGTCACGCCCGACGCAGCTGAGCCGCCGACCGAGCCGGAGGCCGTCGCGCCCGACGCCGAGCCGGCGCGGGACGAGGCCGGACCGCGGGCCGACGACGCAGAGGACACCGGCACCCCCATCGCGGCCAAGCCCGCCACGACGGTGCCCGACACCACCACGCCCGACCCGGCCGAGCCCCAGGCAGAAGCCGCGGACGCCACCGCCGCGGAGGCAGTCACGGCCGACGCAGCCGAGCCCCAGGCAGAAGCCGCGGACGCCACCGCCGCGGAGGCAGTCACGGCCGACGCGGCCGAACCCCAGGCAGAGGCCC